>NZ_WWFG01000001.1:2211250-2585000 GCF_026127265.1 Nostoc sp. KVJ3 | reverse complement strand
TGGAGTTGGGTAAGGTTAGCTTGCACCTCTTGCCACAATTGCTCATCGGCTGATAATTCCAACAATTCCAACGCAGCCTTGATATCTTCTAGAATCGAATACCAGCGCTGATATTTCTGATGCTTGTAGAATATGGAGTATTCAATTTCTTGAAGTACTTCATAAGCACGGATTGGATTATTCCAAAAACCTGATTGAGCAATTACTCTATCTAAATATTGAATTCTTGCAGTCAAATATTGGAGGTCAAAGACAATCCTCAGCCTTGGTCAAGATATTAGATAACCTTTCTACTTCGATTTTGATATTTAAGAGTTCTAGCATAGTTTTGCTCTCTTGAGGCTGAACTTATCTATATATTCTACTATGAAAACGATAAAAAACCGTGGGTGCTAAAAATTCAACCACGGTTTTTGCTTTATAAAAGGTTACTTCTGTGAGTGTCTACAGACAATTAATCGCGGCCATTTATGGCAATTAGCAACCGTAAGATAAAGACAAACAAGTTGATGTAGGTTAAGTACATCGACAAAGCAGCAGGAAGATATTGGTCATCGCTGTAAGTGCGGGGTAAGATGTAGAAATCGACAACAGAAACCCCAACAAACAGAAATACCCCTAAACCGGAGATGGCAATTTCTAACCAATTTGGGGTGTAAACACCAAACATGGCAAACCCAAATTGGGCAAGGCACACAACCACCAAGGCGATAACGCCAAGATTGATGGTTTTCGTCAAAGCCATCCCATCTTGTTCAGAGAGATTTGAACCAATTTGACGGGCGAAAATAAAAGTAACGCCACAACCAAGGGCAGCTAAACCAATGCCTTGAATACCAACACCTTGGGATCTCAAAGCGACAAATACCAAGCCACTGAGAGTATATCCAGATAAGAGGCTGTATGTTGCCAACAGGGGTAGGGCAAGACCCTTGTTACCTTTTTGGGCAACATTTTGGGCAACAAAGAACAAAATTAACTCCAAAATCACCGCACCTATGAAGGTGGGAAAGAATATTCCGGGGTTAGTGCGGATAACTCCCAAACCGCCGTAGGTTCCTAATGCCGTTAGCACCAATCCACCACCGACGTAGGGCAGGGCATTGGCTATCACGTTTGGGCCAACGAGGGCGTGAGATTTAGCCTCACGGATAGCTTCACGAAAATTACTGGTATTGCTCATATTGAAAAACTGTTTTTTAGGAAAACTTTCTGCCTATTCCTATTCTTACCAATCTTTGCAGTTAACAGCCAAGGATTTAGATCGTTGCAAAATTTTAAGGGTAGCTTTGTTGTTAAAGATTAGAGTCGTCAGTCTCCGAGGATTCCACAGGATCTTTAGTACTGACAGCATACTCTTTAGCCTTAATTGCAAAGGGAAAAGGCAATGGTAGAACAACGTCATTTGCAAAATAAGGCCAGCGACTCCTGAGAGAATGAACAAAGCGGGCTAGCTTGTCACCTGGAATTTCTGGATGGTGAATAAGGACTATTTCTAATATTCTGGCTTTTCCTGCTTGCCTACTACCACTATCAAGGCGAGACTGCTTCTGTTGTAGTATTTTTGTACCTTGTTCGGTGTTTAAAGGCTTTCTAACGCTTAGGTAGAGCGATCGCTCTCCATCATCACACACACCCTGCCATCGGTAAACACCACTGGTTCGACTACCAGGAGAATCTTTAACAATCGCAACTGGTACTTCACCATTATCTGCAACTCGTAAGCGCACAACCCACAGACGATTGATTTGTTCTTGTGAAAGATGCTGTTTCAACGTTTCTAGTGGGTCATTAGTTAGTAGATTTTGATTTTGTAGCCAGTTGAGCATTTTGCGGGAATTTTGTGCTTCTGCCATAAACAGCACACGTGGGGGGTTTTTATCAGTAATTGGAGTATTTAAGCACTCATGTAAACATTCAGCAACAAATTTATTTATTAACCGTTGTTCTTGTGTTTGCTCGTGGCGCTTTTGTGCATCATCAACTTCTTCATTGCTTTCATCAAAAGAGTTTGGATTCCAGTCTTCATCTGACAGGTGTCCGAGTCCGACAGGATATGAGACCCAACCTTGTTTATTAAATAAATCAGGGGTTGTTAACTCTACTTTTGCTGTGATTGGATTAACTCTGATCGTCAAAACAACAGTTTTAGGAATGTTTTCAGCATTTGTTTTGCGGGTGCGGCGTAGGACATAAAAGCATGTTAACCAGACATCAGGATCAATACCATCTTTTTTGGAATCAATTAAAGCAGTATCAGGTAAAATTCCGAATTGTCTTAGTAAGTCTGATACTGCTCGTTTCACTGGTTCCAAACCAGATTTCTTCAGCTTCTCTACATCAGTTTGGGTGGTTATTCGGTGAATGTGTTGATTGAGATAACCTGTTTTCATTGCCCCAATTCGCCACGCAAGCTTGGGATCAGCCTCGGATATAGGAGGTTTACGTCTAATTTCGATTAATGCCCCACTGAGTTCTTTAGTTTGGGGTAGAAACGCGGTAATTTGATTAATGCGCTCTACTAATAAAGCAGGGCGTTGCTGTTGATAAGTTTTCTTCGCTTCAGAGAAATTTTGAATTTCCAGGTTTTCTGTGAGGTCGCCAACGTGCTGAGTCTTAATACACAGAGAACCGTAGAAACCCTGATAGATATTTTCTACTTTTGTGGGTGATAAATACAGTAATTGGCAAATTTAAGCAATCAGTGCATTACGACATTGTGGAGTTTCCCACAAAACAAGTATGTTGCGAAGAGGATTTTCAGTTTTACGAAATACTGCTGGTGCTGCTAATTTTGGTCGCAGCATTGGGGTGTGTGAATGATTTGGATTGTCAGATTTTTTGGCTTTTTTAGGTTTGGGAGATTGGTTATCTTCGTCAGCAAGCAGAGGAACAATTTTCTGTTTGGGTTTTTCTAAAGGCCAGAAAATAAAAACGTTACCTGTCACTCTCTCAGCGTTACCAACTCTTTGAACAGGGAGACGTGCTTCAATAGCTCGATCTAAACTGGCTAAATCTTGTGGACTGACACCAGCAAAGCAGGGTGGTTCCCCTAATTTAGAAGTGTAGGCGATCGCAGCTTGGATACCATTAGGAATTGTGTTGACACCTGACCAGTTGTGATTTGGGTTAGAAACAAAGTTATTTGCGTCAGGAAGTTGAGAGTCATTGAGAGAAAAAAGATTGCTGATGGCTTGAGGCCATTTCACTTCCTTTCCATAACGGTTCATCGTCAGTGGAATAAAGCAAAAGGGTTGGCGTTGTCCATCTAACCACCGGCGGTTATCACCAATATGAGCTTTCACGCCTGGATAAGGTACATAATTCAAAGGTTTTGTCAGCCAACGTCGAATTGATAAATGATGATAAACAATAGGTTTTTCGCGCCAGGGAACTGTTTGCAAAACAAACTCAAGGACAAATGAGATGTATGCTGTTTCTGTTGTTTCCTTTCCTGTTGTTACCGTAACTTGACTGGGAGGCCATGACATCAATTCAGCACCGTGGAGGCTGACCACTCGGTAAAATGTCACTTGATATTGCTCATCAACACCAAAGGAAACTTTTGGGTTTTTGAGAAACTCTCTAGCCAAGTAATCTGGAATTGCTTGGTAAAGGTTGCCTGTTTCGACTTTGTTTTAAGGATGGAGTAATTCATAGGTTTGTGAATCTTCCCATTGCCAATCATCATTATTCAGATTTGTCAGCTGTGACTCGACATCCTCTAAGGAACTAAATTCTTCTATAAACCAATCTTTGATCGAGCTACCCAAGTCAGAAATGTCTGTGGTTTCTGTTGCTAATAACCAGGGTAAATTGTCTTTTTGCCAGCCATTACGCACAGTCTTGATAATTTGGGGAAAACTACCAACTATCAGGGGGTCGAGGGAATAAACTGGTACAGCCCGATAACTTTTACCTTGGAGTTTGGCACGCTGTTGAGCAAGGTTGTTGCCGACTTGTCGCCATCTAGTAGGAACATAGATTGCAGATAGTTTGTATGTTGGATTTGTTGCAGTAAGTTCCCAAGCACCAGGAAGAATAATTTTAGTCATAGTTTAAGTTTCTTTCTCTCATTTGTTTCAACGCATTTAAAAAAGCTCCATAGAGCGATCGCGCCAGCACATCCTCGCTTTCTACATAGGGTTCCAGCACCTTAATAATGGCAACCAAAAGTGAAGTAAATTCGCTGTCTTGTTCGCCAATAGCTGAATTTGGGGCAAATTTCACATCTATAAAATGGACTACTGCTGGTACACCACCACGCACCAAACGCCCGATGATTTGCCAGATACTGACTAACTGAGTCCAGCAAAGTACCGATCGCTCGTCTTGTGTTAGTTGCTTAAAAGCCCATGCGGTGTAATTCAGGTTGATCATTTCGGCAACAATATAGTGGGTTTTAGTTTTACATTGATATGATAGGCTGGTGAACCAGGAGCGTAGCTAGTACCTGATATCAGAACAGTATGTGGCCCGTCCCAATCATCAACTGCAAACAGTTTTGGGAAATTCAACAGCAAAGCACGACCTACACCTACATAACGGAAATAGTCCAACTTGCCAGCTTTTTTAACGCTACGTTCTTGCTTATACAAAAAACCTAAAATATTTCCCACTGGCGATTCTGGTAAGACTGGTAGAAAATCAGGCGGAGGGCGATGCAAGAAGTCTTGGTTCAAGTCGTGTAGGTTCATTACCCGACCAAGGTCACTCAGATTATCAACTATAAAACCCAGGCGGTTGTCGAGTATAGTAACTAAAATCGCAAACTGAAGATTTCGGGTTAGTTCCTCAAATTGAGTCTCATCTGGTAGGTAAAGATTATGGATTTCTATCCATCTTTTGCACCAAGGAGCAATTTCAGCTAGAGCTTGACGATCGCTTTCCGCAGTTAGTATTGTCAACGCCAAATCTGAAAGTTCACCACCAAGACCGCGGTTGAGCGGATGTTGCAAAAATTCATCCAGTTCGTCCATCATTTGTTTGCGGCGGCGACGTTGCTCTGTGGGAGCCAAATCTGCTTCAATGATGCGTTTACGCCGTTCTTCCATGATTTGTTGGCGAGTTAGTTTCGGTTTCGCTGAGACAGGAATCTCAGGTGGATCAACCAGATCGCGGATAATCCGAGCAAATAGAGAACGACCTGTAAAAGGAAGTGGCCCCAACCACGCAACCAGTTTAGAGTGGGTGAGGAGTAGATGATAGATGCGGTTAGTAGCATTTTGGGTATGGTAATGGGCGCTTGTCCAAGCAACAAAGCGATCGCCTGCCATATCACCGCGATCGGAATTGTAAATCGTCGCCAGGTTAAGTCCGAGTTTATTTAAAAATGAGTTTCCAGAAGCATCGACTAAGACTTCATCCGGGGCAAACTCTTCATCAAACTGAATCTGTACGCGATCGGCTTCGTCAACAAATAGAAACTTACATTCTCGATAAACAGCCTCAGCAAAGGTCAAGTCTTGTTCAAATCCCTGGCGGGGTACACGAGTATGAATGAAACTAGCAGGAGTGAAAATCCAGACTAAAGCTGTAGCAATATCGTGTTCTAAATGGTGACGTGGACATTTGTAATAAAAGGGACAAGTATATTTTTCATCACTTTCCTGTCTATCTTCATCATCAGAATCATCATTATCAGCTACGAGAACTTTTTGATAAAGCTTGTGACAAGGTTCATTGCCAAATTCCCACTTATCTTCTGATTGCACTAAAGCTAAAAGTGGGCAGACTGAACTGAACCAACGCCATGCAGGGTGCATCCCTCCCTTAGTAACTTCCTTACCCTCACTTTTGAGAATAGGTTCGTAGACTTTTGCTAATTGTTCTTGGCGTTTACTACCCAAGACTGGTGCAGCAGGAATTTGTAATTTGTGGGAAAATAAAGAAGCGAGGCGCACCGCCGTAGCGACATCATTCACCATCAACCCACAGCGATATCCCTGTTTAGCGAAGAAGTAAATCAGAATTTCTAACAAGGTAGACTTGCCCACATTTAAAAGCCCAACAATGTGCATCAGCCCCTCGAAATTCAGATGATTACCTTGATGAAAATTATCTGATTCAGCATCGTATAGCTGGAAGAGGATGTTTTCTAGGCGGTTACGATAATTTTCTTGTTGTCCAAACAAAGACAATTTATCGTCCATTTCTTGGGCAGCTAGTATTAATTCTTCACGGGTAACGCTACACTGTGAATTCTGCTCAGTCCGTGTGTGATGAAGGGATACCCCAGACGAGGGTGCTATATTAGCAACTTCCTTGGGAATCTCAATAGGAACTTCAACTGGGGAATGACCTTTTTGGGAAATCTTGGCATACCACTGCCCCTCAGTTACTAAGTTAACTTTTCTTTGTCTATGCTGTGGGGTTTTTGATAAAGTTGGGAGATATACCTTATCTAAACGAGTTGGGTAGGTACTGGATGGAATAGGTTGAGGAACATTCCTTGCCTCCTCAAGGCTGTAGATTCTAATAATTTCAGGTAAGGTGATGTACTCCTGAAGAACTCGCAGCCATTGTCTACCTTTGCGCTTAATCAAATAGAAACGAGCATTTTGTATAAGTTGCCAGTTGCGATCGCTTTGTAGTTGTTCAACTGGAAAACGATATCCTTTGAGCAAAGCTTCCACAGAAGTTGCAGGTTCTTCAGGTGCTACTTCTTTAAGTAGGGTTAATCCCAATTCCACATCAGCAATGAGTTGGGCAAGACGCTTAAGTTCTCGCTGCTGTACCTGAGTATCTGCATTAACTAAACTAGATACTATATGCTGTTTTAATTCATCTGAGTTGCAGAGTTTTTTACACAGATTCTTGCGCCAGCTAATGGTGTCACGCATTATTTTTTCTTCCCTAAAATTGCTTGAGCCTCGGTGATGATTTCGCTAAATAGGCGTAAGCGCACACCCTCCAGTTCAGGCTCTAATTGTTTGCGTACAACCTTTATCCGTAATATTTCTTCGCGTTCATCGGGAAAAACTACAAAGGTTTCCGTTGCATCACGCCGATACTGCACCTTTCGCAAACGTTCCTCATCCAATGATGACCAATCTTTGAGATCAATTGCCCAACGAACTTTACGCGGGAACTCTACGAGTAAGTCAAATTCATCGACAAAAGGCCAGAGAGTGACGCGCAAACCCAATTTTGTGAGTTCTTCTTTGAGTTGAATTTCCCAAATTCCCGGCAGTGTACCGTACAAATGTACGCCAGGAGTAACAGCTTTCCAGTCCTCTGCTTTTTCTTTAGGAATAGGTGGCAATACTTGGAGGTTGTTGGTTGTACAAAGTTTTTCACACCAAGGGTTACGGCAGGTATATGTACCATCAGGGCGTTGACGTTGCACATACTTGCAGCGCGGACACAGATGATAGACGCTACCCTCTGCCAACTTATCCATATCGACATAGATTTCTAACCGTGACAATAACTCCCGCAGTGGTCTGAGTTCGGGTAAACGTAGCTGTTGGCGATATTCTGAGTAATGAAGAGTGGGTTTAGTAATAATCAGTTGTCGAAAAGCGCGATAAGCATCTTCTAACTGATTTCCCCGACAGTATTCCAGTACATCTTTCAGTACTGACTCTTGTACCTGCGCCACCACATCATTACCCGAAACTTGCCATTCTGTAGCAAAATCGGAAACTACTCCATCTTCTATAACGCTGACATCTGGTGAAAGATATTTAATCTCTTGGGCTGGTTTCCAGGAAGTAATTGATGTTTCCGCCCAATCAAAAAATTGGGGTAGGTTCTCTGGGGCTTGTTCTCCCCGCAGTAAAGAAGTTAAGTACATACGGGACATACCAATGCGAAGGGCTTCTGGTACTTGACTTCGCTTTTCTAAATCCAGTTTTTCCCACTGCACCACGCCAGTAGCGAGATACCGCAGAGTGTCCGTCACAGATATATCTAGAGAGCGTGCTTCTGGCTCAGATGTGAGTAAATGAAGACTGCGGGCGCTGTGCTTATCCCATTCAACATCAATACCTCGGATAGTTTGTAACCAGCGCTGAACTGTTGCTTTCTGGCGTGGTTGCATTCCGAGTTCTTGACACAACTCTTCTAGAGTTGGCCCTTGTTTATGGATGCTGAACCATTGCTGAAGTGTATCCACAATTTTTTGTCGGTGTTTGGTGATTTTCATTGTTCACCCTCCTGTTTAGCAGAAGTGTGACACCCACCAAACTGGCATGTCAATCACCTGTTTCTATGTTTCCACTAAGTTTCCAAAGTTTCTATCTTACCAATATTGAATAGAAATGTCCCTCAAGACCCAACTAAGTACAAATCACCATAAAAATGAGTCATAATTCTGTTTTTTGTAGCTTAGGTTTTCTTCATCAACCCAACTTCTAATTTGGATTCCCGACCTTTATTAATGACAGTGCATACTAAGAGATAAAATTGCCCAGTCTCCTTTGCGATTAATTCAGTATCTAACTAGGTCGCGCTCAGTATGACAGATAGCTATTAGGTCAGTTATGCATTGTTCAGCATAAATAGCTAGTTTTTGTTGCAAAAGATAAAGATTATCTGCGATTCAAGAGTTATGTAAAAAATAAAAATAAGCTGCAACACAGAGGTTAGAAAAATCATGCGTACAAATACTGAATTGTGGAGTTAGACCCCTCATAAGTTCAGTGAAACGACGATAGCTTATTCTTCCCTGACTAAGCAAAATAATAACAGCTTAGAAGAAAATATACGCAACTCCATTTTCTGAGGAATGGGAGTTACAACAAGGGAATGTATATGGCAACAAGTGAGTCCTCTTTACGAACTGATGGTATAGAATTATTACACTTGTACCACCAGAATCCTTCTATTAAACTTCGTAATAAACTTGTACAGTTACATACTGGCTTAGTACGGAAGATGGCTCATAAATTCAGCCATCAATGTAATGAACCTTATGAAGATTTAGAACAAATCGGTTATTTTGGTTTAATTAGGGCAATTGAGCGTTTCGACCCTAGCCAAGGATATGCTTTTAGTTCTTTTGCAGTGCCATACATTCGCGGTGAGATGCTGCACTTTTTGCGCGATCGCAGTACTTTATTAAAAATTCCCCGTCGTTGGCAAGAATTATATAATGAAGGGCAAAAGATTCGCAAGGACTTAGCAATGTCTTTAGGTCGTCAGCCCAAGGATGCTGAAATTGCCAGCGAACTCCGGGTATCTGTGCAAGAATGGCAAGAAACCAAGTTAGCCGCTCAAAATCGGATGCCTTTGAGTTTAGATGCAACCGCAGTTAACTATGTTGATTGCCAAATAACCTTGGGTGAAGCACTTCCTTGTCCTCGTTCTCATGTTCTTTTACAACAAGAAGAAGAACGCCAACAACTGCAAGGTGCAATCAATATGTTGGAAGAAAAGCCCCGCATGGCCGTTGAAATGGTATTTTTGAAAGAACTTTCTCGCAAGGATGCTGCTAAAAACATTGGTACTAGTCCAATGACGGTAACGCGCTATTTGCAAAAGGGAATCCAGGATTTGATTTGCTATTTACAACCACAGGTCATGCCCACTGGATCGTAGTCATTAGTCAATGGTCAGTGGTTAGTAGAAAAGCAACTGACAAATGAAAAATAACTAATTATCTAGATTTTAAATCAGCGATCGCACCTTTGGTCATAGCAGCAATAGCTTGATCTGTCGCTTTTGGCAAATGATAATATTTACCACCTGCTGTTTGCGATAATTCTTTAGCAAAGCCAGTAGATACAAATTTACTTTCCGTATCAATTACTAATAGTTGCATCCCCAAAGCCCTGATTCTGGCAGCAATTTCTAATAATTCTCCTTTGATATCTGGCTTTTCTCCTGGTTCTAGCTGTTCACCCAAAGAACGCGCTAAGGGAATATTACCCCGCCCATCGGTGATTGCTACAAGGACAACTTGCCCAATATCTCCACTCATCTGGGCATTTAAGCCGACGCGCACAGCTTGAGTTAAACCATGCGCTAAGGGCGAACCCCCACCACAAGGCAACCTTTCCAAACGGTTACGCGCTAAAGCAATAGAACGTGTTGGAGGCAATAATACCTCTGCTTGTTCTCCCCGGAAGGGAATTAATGCTATTTGATCGCGGTTTTGATAAGCTTCTGTTAACAGTTGCATCACCGCACCTTTAGCTGACTGCATTCGATTCAGGGCCATTGAGCCAGAAGCATCTACCACAAATACTACCAACGCCCCGGCTTTGCGTACCAGGCGTTTCGAGCGAATATCAGGCTGTTCGACAATAACTTTTCTATCTGGTTGTCTTTCTCTGCGTGCTTTTTGATAAGGAGCAGCTGCTCTCAGGGTAGCATCTACTGCAATGCGTCGCGCTTTCCCCTTGGGTAACATTGGCTTAATGTAGCGTCCCCTGTCATCGGAAAAGATGACACTGCGACTACCAGATTTACCTTGCCGCTTCGCCATTTGAGTAAAGTACAGTACGTTGTCATCAAGAATTACCCCTTCTGGATCAAAGATAAACTCTTCCGGGATGCTGGGGGGTTCTTGCTCTTGATTTTCTTCCTGTTCTTCCTGTTCTTCTTCTTCCTCTTCAGATTCGTCTTGGGGTTCTTCTTGATTCTGTTGCGGTGGCGGTGGAGGCGGTGGCGGTGCTTGTTCGGGTGGTGGTGTCTGCACAACTGTGGCGCGTGGTACAATCACCAATTCCACAGCACGGCGCAAATCTTCAGCATTAACTGTTGTTCGTCCTTCCAAAGCCGCCGCAGCTTTAGCAACCCGTGTGGCGAATAACTCGGCGCGATGTCCCTGAACTCCGCCGCGAATGGCCTCATCTACTAAGTAGGCAATTTGTTCATGGGTGATGATGACTTCTTTTAACCATTCCCGTGCCAAAATGATTTGGGTTTTCAGGGAATCTAAATCTTCGTTGTACTGTTTGAGGAAGTCTTGGGGAGATTTAGAATAAGCGATCGCTTGCTCTACTGCTGCTACTCTTTGATCTAAGCCAAGTACACCGTCAGCAGAAAGTGCGATCGCAATTCTATCTAGCAAATGCTCCCGTAATCCGCCTTCTTCTGGGTTGTAGGTGGCAATGAATAAGGATTTACACGGATGCTGAAAACTAATCCCTTCCCGTTCAATCTGGTTGCGTCCGTCAGATAATACTGTTAAAAGCTGATTTGATATTTGGTCATCTAATAAATTAATTTCATCTACGTACAGTACACCACGGTTTGCTGTAGCGAGTAATCCCGGCTGAAAAATGGTATCACCTTGTTTTACCGACTTTTCCACATCTACTGAACCTAAAAGTCGGTCTTCTGTGATACCTAGAGGAATTTGTAAAAAAGGTGCGGGGATGATTTCGACGGGAACATCTTCAATGGCTTTGTCTGCATACTCAGCCAAAAGTTGATCGTCCCATTCTTCTGGGTGGTTGGGGTCGCAATTGCTGATTGAACCTTTGACAACTTCAATGGGCGGTAGTAGAGCGTGGATAGCACGAGCCATTACAGATTTTGCCGTACCGCGACGACCTGCGATCGCTACTCCTCCCAAACCAGGATCAACTGCGGCTAACAGCAAGGCTAATTTAATTGCTTCTTGACCGACTACGGCAGTCAAGGGAAAAGCAGCGATCGTGGGATTGATAGTAGGCGCAGGCATTGTTTGCTTTCATAGCGAGTCTCGGCCTTTAGCATACCAATTTCTGGCACATTTAGAATAAGTATTATGGCAATGAGTATTATTTACGAGGTATGAGGGCTATGGAGCTTATTTTATCTACGTTTTAGCTTTCATGTTGCCCGGTTTTTTACAAGATAAAGAAAACCGAGTTTGTCATTTTGGATAAAGTCGAGCTAAACTCTCAGCCATTTCAACACATTTGGATCTTTATCATAGCGATAGGTAAAGCCATTCCTAGTACTTATAGACTCCCCTTTGCTTGCCTTAGTTCTAATAGTTTTAATCGAATAGTAACTTAATTCAGTCATTTCTTTATGAGAAATTCCTTCAATTGTGGCTTTTTGTGTTAATATTTCTAATTGACTTCGGGACTCCTGATTAGAAAAATCATCTATTGTAATATGAGCAGTTTTAGGAGGATTATGGGCAATTGGTTTTTGATTTCGATAATCTTGCACAGTCAAAAGTTGCCAACTGGAATCTTGTGAAAGTTCCAAAACCCATTGATGATAATCAAATAGACTTTCTCGATGTCCAACACTAATAAATGTTGTTTTTGTCTCTTGTAACTGTTGATATAAACTTCCTTCATTCTTTAAATCCAAGGCACTTGTCGCTTCATCTAATATGGTGAACCTTGGATGAGTTACTAACAGGCGGGCGAAAGCCAGGCGTTGTTGTTCTCCCAAGGACAATATATTCTCCCAAGGAACTTCTGTATCAAAGCCATCAACTCGACTTAGCAAGTTTTGCAGATTAACTTGTTGCAAAACTTCTTTGAGTTCTGTGTCAGTCATTTGACGATTAGTTTTAGGATAAAGTAACTGTTCGCGCAAAGTTCCCAAAATTATGTAAGGACGTTGGGGTAAAAATAATATTTCTTCTAATGGAGGTCGCACCAAACGACCCTTACCTGCATTCCACAAACCAGCGATCGCTCTCAGCAAAGAACTTTTACCCTGACCACTTGGCCCAACAATCAATAAACCCTCTCCCGGTTGAAGAGAAAGTGACAAATCTTCAACAATCACCTGTTCATAGTTGGGCGTTTGTAAAGTGACATGCTCAAAAGCAAGAAGGTTTTCTTCTATTGTTTTAATGGTATCGACATTTTCTGGTTGTTTAGTCACTTCTTCTAAAGCATCTGAAAACTCAGATAAGCGCTCAACATAACTGGAAAATCGTCCAGAAGACCCAAATTCTCTAATTAATATTGCCATAGCTGTGGCAAACTGATTACAAGCTATACTGGCTTGGACAACTTCTCCAAAATCAGCTTGACCACTCATATATAAAGGTGCGAGTACTACATAAGGAAATATTTGAATAGCAGACTTATATGCTCCATCAAAAAAATCCTGATTTCTCTCCCAATTAATTTTGCGTTCGACATTTTTCAGAAGGTTAATAAATCTTCGTTTAATTATATTAGATTCTTGCTTTTCTCCCTGAAAAAAAGCTATCGATTCAGAGTGATTACGAACATGAGTTAGACTATAACTATATTCTGCTTTAAGTTCTAGTTCTTCTTGATTAATTTTATTTAATTCTTGACCCAAGTAAATAGCAATCAGATTTCCTATAATCGTATAAATAACCAGAACAATGGCGATAAATTGGGAAATTGACCAAAGAATTACTAAAAAAGTGATCATTTCCAGCACTTTTTCTAGAAAAGTAGCTGAAAAACTCAGAGCATTAGTGGTAATGGGTTCGATTTCTTGAGATATTCTTTGATCTGGGTTATCGATATCCGATCTAAAGTTGATTTTATAATAAGCACGATTGCTCAAATATTTTGATAGTGTGTGATTATTTAACCAGTTATACCAATCAAGAGCGATTTTTTTTCTGACAAGTGTAGAGAATCCGCTTAAGAGCGTTACGCAGATAAGAGCAGCACTATAAACTACTATCGTATTAATAAAGTTAGGATAATCTTTCTCTTCAATGACATCGGTTATATAGCGAGTAACGAAGCTATTAAAGGCAGTTACGCCCACAAGCGTGATTATTAATAAAATCAGGATAATGAGCATCCCCCATATCCGAATCACGTCTGAAAATGCTCTTTGCCCGGACTCTGTTGGATACCAGTAAGGTTGAGCGATCGCTCTTACATTCCCCCAGAATTTATTAAAACCTGAAAGAGAAGGATCGTTGATTAAGGATCGAGCGCGAGAAACTTGGGTTGGCATATTCTAAAATAAACTGAATATCTTTTTTTGATTGAAATACAGAAAAACTTAAAGGACTAAACAAACAACACAGTATTTAATGTGAGCATAAATGTAGAATCTATAGATGAAATTTTGACGATTTATGGACTCAATCAATAATTACCTATTTAAAAAATCAAATAATAATTAAAAAATAGTAGAGCTTTTAATCAACCATCACTATCTAAATTTAGGATACCAAAGGAACTACGTCATTCTTGCTAGAAGCAGCGATCGCAACTGCATTATTAACATTAGGCAATTCATCTTCTACAAAGCGTAGACGAGGGTACAAGTAGGCAATAGAGGTTCCTAAAATAGTCAATACTCCCATAATAATAAGTAGAAGTCCCATACCACGACCTGACCCAATACCGATGATTGCTCCGATGCTTCCTGCCAAAGAACCGTCAGTAGCCATTAAGGGTTCAAAAACCTTCTCAGCTAAAGGCCCAATGGTGATGTACCCTAGAGGTAAAGCGGCTGCTTCAATCGCTCCTTTAATGGCAAAGACTCTACCTTGCACATTAGGTTCTACTTTGTTTTGCATAACAGCTTGTGTAGAACTGGAAACGATCGGTTGTGTTAGGGAGAATAAAAAGATGCTAACGGTGAAGATGACAAGAGAAGGTTGTAAACCAGCGGCGATAATAAATACACCATTTAAAAGCATACACCCGTAGATCGCATATATGTTGCGTTCTAGTCCTCCCCAGATGCTCACGAGCAAGCCGCCTAGTAGAATAGCAATGCCAAATAGCGACATAATAGTTCCCAGAACGCTGACTGAAACGAAATTTAACACTAGCGGGATAGTGATGACATTAATACCTCCCACCAGATAAAGACTCGAAGCAGAGAATAACACTAATCCCAGCAATCCTGGTCGAGTGGTCAAATATGTAAATCCGTAAGTTGCTTCACTCAAAAATGAACTTTTTGCAGTTGCAATGTCACTGTTGCCGACTTTTGGGAACCGAACCAGCGTCAGAGAGACAATGGCAATCAACACACTGATTACGTGAAACAAAACAATTCCTTGGAAATGGACAATACTTAGTAAAATACCTCCGAGGGTTGGTGCAATGATTAGGGAAATACCAAACATCAGACTCATCATCCCGTTAGCCCGATTGAGGTGCTGTTTCGGCACTAGTAATACTGTTGATGCTGTATAAGCAGGTGTGTGAAAAGCCATGAAAACAGCGGTAAAGGTATTGGCTAAGTAAATGTGCCAAACTTCCAAGCGACCCATGACAAATAAAACGCCGATCGCGATCGTTCCCAAACACGCCAAGGTATCAGCGATAATCATCGTCTTGCGGCGATCCCACCTATCTACTAGAGGCCCGGCGATCGGGGAAATTAAGATTAACGGTAGAGTACTGAACAGGGAAACTAAAGCAAATTGGGTAACTGACCCGGTGCGATCGTAAACCCAAATATCTAAGGCAAAGGCTGTGGTACTAGAACCAATCAAGGCGATCAACTGTCCTACCCAAACAATAATAAACAACTGCATTTCCCGCAAAATAGTCAGTCTTGTTTTTTCCATAATCTGTACGTTTGACATAAATAATCTGGTATTTTCTAACTTTCCTGTGCTTCCTACAGCTACGAAAAGGAGCAAGGTTTTTAAACCCTCACTGTTGCGTCAGCTTCTCGCAGGGTACGAGAGTTGAGTAACTTCAATTCATCTGAGGTCAAATCCCCTTCTACCTTCTGCTCCCTGCCTACTTCATGGCGCTGAAATAGTAAGGAAAGATCAGTCAGGCGGCATTCGGGATTAGTAATTAGAAACTCAAGCAGCACTAAAAACTTAGTTACCGCACGGCTAATAGTAGTTGCATTAAATAAATCGGTTTTGTAGCACCATTTCCCCTCAATACTTCCTAATGTTGTTTGCTGAAGATAAATATCCCAATCAAATTCTGCTGTTTTACTTTCAACTGACCAGGGATGAACAGTCAAATTTGTAAGTTTTAAATCTGATGGAGGCAATAAGTTAAACATTACTTGATATAGCAAAGAATGACTTGGTTCTCGTTTTGGCTTTAGTGCCTCTACTAACTTTACAAAGGGAGTTTGCTGTCGATCGGAGGCTGCCAAAAAAGATTCACGCACCTGATACATTAATTCTCTCAAACTTGGATCGCCCTCCATCTCTGTACGGATTGGTAGTGTGTTAATGAAGCATCCAATAAGTCCTTTAGTTTCGACTTGTTGACGATTGGCAAAAGGAATACCCACAATAATATCTGACTGTCCGGTGTAATAAAATAGCACTATTTTGAAGGCTGTTAGCAGGGTAACAAATAGAGTTACATTGTGCTGTTGGCTCAAATTTTTTAGAGCATTTGTTAGGCTCTTAGGGATGATGAAAGTTTGACTTGCACCTTGGAAAGTTCTTACTGATAAGCGCGGACTATCAGTAGGTAGTTGTAGTAAAAGTGTGCTATTACCTAATTGCTGCTTCCAGTAGTCAAGCTCAGATACGAAAGCAGGACGAGAAACCCACTGCTGTTGCCAATGGGTAAAGTCAGCATATTGAATGGGTAAATAGGGAAGCGGTGAGGGCTGACCATTACAAAATGCTTCGTATAATTTTGTTAGTTCCTCTAAAAACACACCCACAGACCAACCATCACAAACCAGATGATGGATAGTTATTATTAGTAAATGCTCGGCATCAGAAATCTGTAGTAGTTTAATGCGTAACAAAGGCTCTTGTTCTAAATTGAAAGGCTGGTTTTTTTCCTCATTCACAAATTTTTGAGCTAGAGCCTTTCGTTCAGTTTTAGATTCAGAAAGTTTTCGCAAGTCTACTACCGAAAATGGTAATACGGGCTGTTGAGAAATTTTCTGAACCACTTGCCTATCCACAATTGCAAAAGTAGTTCGCAGAGCTTCGTGACGGCGCACAATTTCCACGAGGCTTTGCACCAGAGCAGTTACGTTAAGTAAACCAGTCAAGCGATAAGTCAAGGGAATATTGTATACAGGAATGCCCGGATTTAATTGAGCTAATATCCAAAACTCAAGCTGAGTCAAAGAGATTGGCAACTCTTTTGTATTTCGGGGTACTGGTTTGAGAGATAGAGTTATGACTCCCAACTCATTTTGGCGGTATTCTGAAATCTGCCGATCTAGCTCGACTACCGTCGGGTAATCAAACAAATAGCTTATGGGTAACTCAACTTTTAAGGTTTCTCGCAACCGAGCAATAACTTGCATTGCTGATAGGGAATGTCCCCCCAATGCAAAGAAGTTGTCGTGGATGCCAATTTGTTCTAGTCCTAAAACATCACTCCAGATTCCAGTCAGAACCTTTTCAGTAGCAGTACGCGGTGGAATTAAGCCTGTAGAGATATTGCGTTCTTTACTTGAAGGCGCTGGTAAAGCGCGGCGGTCTGTCTTACCACTGGTGGTTAAAGGTAGAGCATCCAGCAACTTCACAAAAGCAGAAGGTAGCATATATTCGGGTAGCTTTTGTTTGAGGTAACAAAGCAGTTCGTTGGTATCTAAGTGCTGTTTGGGGACAATGTAGGCGACTAGACGCTTGTTCCCTGGTTGATCTTCTCTTGCGATAACTACTGCTTCTCTGACCTGTGGGTGGGCGGCGAGTACGGTTTCAATTTCCCCCAGTTCAATGCGAAAGCCCCGCACTTTAACTTGATTGTCAATTCGACCGAGAAACTCGATGTTACCATCAGGTAAATATCGAGCGCGATCGCCTGTTTTATATAAACGACTCCCGTCTTTCTCAAATGGGTTAGGAATGAATTTCTCAGCAGTCAATTCTGGAGAATTAATATAACCTCTAGCGATCGCAACGCCGCCGATATACAGTTCTCCAGAAACTCCAATTGGTAATGGTTGCAGATTGCGATCGAGGATGTAGATGAGCGTATTAGCGATCGCGCGACCAATGGGCGGAAGTGGCGAAGCATCTTTTAAAGTAAAACTTGTGACTACATGGCTCTCCGTTGGGCCATACTGATTTTGCAGCGTACAACCAGGAATTTCCCTAAAAAAGTTGACTAAAACAGGAGTAACTTGTAATTGTTCTCCGGCAGTCATAATCTGACGCAAAGATGCAGGATAGGATTGAGCAATAGAGGCAACATTGGCTAACTGCTGAAGGGCGACGAAAGGTAAAAACAGTCTTTCTACCTTTTCTTGGGCAATTAACTGTAATAATGCAAACCCATCCTTCTGTATTTCTTCGGATATTAAAACTAAGGTTCCGCCGCTACACCAGGTAGAGAATATTTCTTGAAAAGAGACATCAAAACTGATAGAAGCAAATTGCAAGGTTTTGGCACAACTTAAACCACTTTCGTCCATTTGCCAATGTAAAAGGTTCACCAAAGAACTATGACTCATAGCTACACCTTTGGGCTTTCCGGTTGAGCCGGAAGTATAAATGACATAAGCCAAGTTCTCTAGTGTGACTTCACTAATGGGATTTTCCTGGCTATTTTGGCAAAAAATCTCCGATGTATCTAAATTAACTACTGTTAATGATTGGTGAGATAAGGTAATTGATGAATCTGTCAGTAAGACTGACGCTTGAGAATCGCTCAAAATATCGATTAAGCGGTCTTGGGGCGATCGCGGATCTAAGGGTACATAAGCACCACCAGCTTTGAGGATTGCCAAAAGTCCAACTACCATCGATAAAGAACGCTCAACGCAAATCCCTACCCGCATTTCTGGCTTTACCCCAAGTTTTTGTAGATGGTGCGCTAACTTGTTAGCCTGACAATTTAACTGCTGATAAGTTAGTTGTTGGGATTGAAACGAAACGGCGACTGCATCCGGTGTCCGTTCCACCTGTTCTGCAAACAACTGAGCGATACATTTGTTGGGATAATCTGTTTTGGTATCATTCCATCCTAAAATTTGGCGCTGTTCGGCAGCAGTTAGCATGGGTATCTCTGCTACAGTCTGCTCGATATTAGTAACCATACCCTCTAACAAAGTCACAAGATGCCCCATCATCCGGTTAATCGTTTCGTCATCAAAGCGGCTACCATCATAAAGAATGCGTAGGGATAATTCTTGTCCTGGTACGGCAATGATTGTGAGTGGATAATTGGTTTGTTCAATGACTCGCCGTTTAGTAATTTGGATGCTTTTACCGAGATTTGATAAAGACGCATCTTGTGGGTAGTTCTCAAACACCACGATGCTTTCAAACAGGGGTAATTCTTGGGGAATTTCACTAATAGCCTGAATTTCTACTAACGGACACCAAGAGTATTGCGATCGTTCTACCTGTTGAGTCTGCAATTCCCTCAACCATTGCCATAAAGGAGTTGCTGCTGGTACTTTCACCCTTACTGGTAGGGTATTAATGAATAGTCCTACCATAAATTCCACCCCCGATAAAGTGGGAGGACGACCAGAAACAGTTGCTCCAAATACTATCTCAGATTCATCAGTGTAGCGACTGAGTAAAAGTGCCCAAGCTGCTTGCACGAAGGTTGAAAGTGTCAGATGATGCTGCTGTGCCTGGGATTGTAAAGCAGCAGTTATAGTTGCGGACAGACAGTACTGCTGCTCATCGTAAGTTTTTGACTGGGGAGAATTTTGCGCTTCACTCCGATTTAGTAGCAAACGGGTAGGGCTAGTAAAGCCTTGGAGTTGTTGCCGCCAAAAAGTTTCTGCTGCTTTTAAATCTTGTTGCTGTAACCAATTTATGTAATCTCGGTAAGGACGGGGAGTATTTAAATATAAATATTTACCTTTAAGTAAGGCATTGTAAAATGCAAAAACTTCTTTGCAGAGAATTGGCCAACTCCAGCCATCAATCAGCAGGTGATGAAAACTCCAGACAAATTCGTAAATATCATCAGCGACTCGAATTAAGCTGAATCGCATAAGTGGAGCTTTGTCAAAGACGAAACCTTGAACTCTATCTGTTTGTAAAAAAGCTTCTAGACGCTCTTGTTGTTCTTCTGAAGATAAAGAACGCCAATCATAGTTCTGCCAAGGCAAATCTACTTGGTTACATACTACCTGGAGAGGCTTTTCCTGCTTTTCCCAAACAACAAGGGTACGCAGAACTGGGTGACGCTTCATTACTCGCACACAAGCCTGTTGAAGCACTGTAATATCTAGATTTCCAGAGAGCGTTAGACAGAACTGCTCAAGATACACCCCTGATTCTGGCTCATACAAAGAATGGAATAGCATACCCTGCTGCATAGGAGAAAGAGGGTAAATAGATTCAATATTTTTATTTTTAATTATTTGCAGCTTGCTCATAATTCGTAATTAAGAAACTACCTATCTTATCTATTTCTCAGTGTTCTCTGTGTCTCTGTGGTTCGTTAAAAATTAAATCCTATTTTTGCAGTAAAATAATAATCAAACACTAAAACTGAAAATAAACAAAGGGTTGAGGATTGATTGCTGTCAGTCGAAATATTGCTGAAACCAACACCCCAAAGCAAACAGCAAAACTCCAACTAGGAATTTTACGCCACCAATCGGCAAACCAACCTTTATAAGCCGCCCAGTGGAGCAGAATTAAAGGTATAAAAATCCATGCAATCTGAAGATTTAGGTTTTGTTCGCCAAGAGAATTAAAGAATAAAAAGGATTTCTCTATTTGTATAGCACTGCTGAGATCGTTACTCCGAAAGAAGATAGCAGAGGCACAAAACCAATACATTGTTAAGGGAATACCTAGCATCTTTCTCAGTGGTAGCAATGCCTTATAGGGAGTGATTCGAGATGACCATTCCTTATGAACAACTAAGGCAATTCCATTTAATCCACCCCAAACTACAAAATGCCAAGCAGCTCCATGCCAGAGTCCTGATAGAAACATCAAAGTGAGAAGATTTCTATACCCAAATAGTTCTGTTCGTTGAGCTTTTGTCCGCCTTTTCATTAAAGGAATATAAACATAGTCTCGCAACCAACTGTAGAGGGTAATGTGCCAACGTTGCCACAACTCAGTAATATTATTAGAAAGGTAGGGAAAATTAAAGTTCAGAGGTAGTTTGTATCCCAGTAAACCTGCTGAAGCGATCGCCATATCTGAATAACCAGAAAAGTCGCAGTATATCTGTATGACAAAAGAAATAACAGCAATCCAACAACTCAAGAAAGTATAATTTTCTGGATTCGTGAAATACTGTTCTATTAGAGGAGAAAGATTATCCGAAATGCACGCTTTCTTGAAATATCCTACAAAAAAAAGTATTAAACACCCCCGAAAATCAACTTCACTTAAGTTTTTTGGAGTTAAAAGTTGAGGTAAAAAAGTAGATGCACGGACAATTGGCCCTGCAACCAGTTGAGGGAAAAAAGTTACAAATAGAGAAAAATCCCAAAAATTTCTGACAGGTTTGAGTTTACCTAGATAGATATCAAGAGAATAACTCAGGGTTTGAAAGGTATAAAAACTAATACCTGCTGGAAGAATAATTTTAAGGGTTTGCAGACTTATAGGTAAACCCAAAAAAGTTAATAAGCTTGCAGCCGACTCAGTGAAGAAGTTATAGTACTTAAAAAACCCTAATATTCCTAAATTTGCTACTAAACTAAGTATCAACCATGCTTGACGCTGCTGCTGATTCTGTGGCTTATTAAGCAAGTCATCCCAATTCCAAAAATCTGGAGTTTTTGCTTTTTCTACTACCTCATTGGTGGGAATTTCCTGTCCTAGTAAATCACTAACCTGTGGTCTAGATAGCATTAAACCGACAAAGTAATCAATGACTGTCGATAACAAGAGCAAAAAAAGGAAGCGCCAATCCCAAGCACTATAAAAGATATAACTACAGATTAGCAACCACAACTTACGATGATTGTGTTTCTGCAAAGCCCAATAGATGCAGAAAACAATCACGAAGAAAAATACAAACCGAAATTCTGTGAATACCATCTTTATTTACATTAAGCTAATGATTATGTGATAGAAACTGGCTATTCAAATTCTACCTATTCGCAACTTTTTGTACGGGATTATTTAAATGCTCAGTAAATTTTGATGCCAGTAAAAGTGTGAATTCTTGAGCGCCTTGGTGATTGAGATGTGCGCTATCAATTCTCCGATTTAATTCATACAAATTAGTAAAAATATTGACATTATTAAAAGCAAATAAAGTATCTATATATCCTGAATTGTATGCTTGGTAAAGAGCAGAGTAGTTAGAATCAGCCTCTAGAAGTGGAGGAATAAAAAATATAGCTTCAAGTTTATTGTTATTAATTTGCTGCTGTTTTTCAATTTGGGAAGAAATATTTTCCATCATTTTCACTCCATATATTGTGGATGTCTTCTTAAATGTGTTTTCTGAATTTAAATTTGCTAATTTTATTTGTTCATTTTTGAGATTTTTTAGATAAGTATCCAAACCATTTGTTCGGAATAGAGTCTGCCATTTTTCAGCTTTTTTTTGCCAATCTATTGCGTAATATCCAGATTCTTGTAATAGTCTATCCTCGGATACTTTTGCTAATGGATCTGCATTTGATAAATCTAAATTTAATATTCTTTCCTGCCAGAGAGTAGAAAGCTGACCAAGACCTAGCCATCGGTAGATAAAGCTTTGAAAGTTAGCGTATATGTATGGAACTTTTACTTGCCAGCTATCGATTGATGATTCCCAAATTAATTGAAAATTTTCTATGGTTTTACGAGGAGTATGCCAGTATATCTCTTGAGCGGAAGTAGAACCAAAGTTGGTAAATAAGTCAACTGAACAGTCTAGAAATATCCACTTTAAGTTTGCTGGCTTTAAATCTAGAATTTTTTGTAAGTAAAAATCTAGTTCTGATACGTTTGCACCGGCGATACCAAAGTTGAAAGATTTGACACTCTTACCTTCTTTTGTCATGTATTCATCAAATACTTTTGGGACTACGCCAAAGTAAGTAGTACTTGGCCCCAGAAAGATAGCATTGTAATCATCTTTATGTTCCGTAAAATATTGCCATTTAACGCTAATTTCACCAAGATTTTGGATAGTCTTAGAATAGGGTAGAACTGTATTTAATAATCCCGAAGAAAAAAATATAGTAATTAGAAAAATTAAACTATACCCAAACATCATAAGTGGTCTTAACATCATTTTTTTCTTAAATATCTACAACTACAACTACATCTACTTCTGTCTTTGTTAATTGCCAGTTCATCTTCAGGTTGAGCCAGAAATTCCAAAGTGTCACACAAGCGATCGCTACCAATTTAGCTATGTATTCATTCACTTGGAATTGATAAAATAGCAAATTTACAATTAGGCTATTGAAAATAAGTCCAACCAGACAAATGAGATTAAACTTGAAAAAACGTTGCAACTTTTGACTGGTTTTTTGCTCAAAAGATACATCACCAAACGTCCATATATCATTCCAGAGAAAATTATTAACAATTGCCATTTCTGTTGAAAGCATTGCACTGGAAGTTAATGGCAAAAATAAGGAGTTATGAAATAAATAAAATGTCCCCAAGTCTACAATTACCCCACTCAAACCAACTACACCAAAGCGAATAAAGCGACTTATAAACGCCGAATAAATACCCAGGCGAACTTTATCTATCAGAAAAGTAATATTAAAATAGTCAATATATTGCTTCATTCAGTTTATACTCTCGTAATATTTTTTATTGGTATTTACGTTTTACGACTTTTATCGAGTTGCCAAAATCCTTCAAGTGGGTAAACTAATTTCAGTGAATTAGTCTTATCTTTTTGAAGTTGATGAGCTAAACTATTTTCCAAGTCGTCAACAAAGAAGATAGGGCTGTAATCTTGAGTAATTATTGGTAAATGGTCATTTTGGATTGTAAGCAAGCCAATTTTTGGCTTTAAATTATGACTTAAGGTGAGGATAACTCCCAAGTTATAATCATTCTTGCTACTTACTAATACAATACTATTAGATTGATTAATAAGTTGACTCATTGCTAGCAAATTCTTGCCACCTATTTGTGGCCACCAAGTTTCAGACTGAAAAAATCTGACATCAGAAACTAGCCCAGAGATGAGTAATCCCACTGCTATAATTTGGAAAACGTTTTTCTGCAACTTCTTCTCCAAGAAAAGATGGAAAGCTAAAATATAGATTACAGCAATTTGGATGCTGAGGTATAACGGTAACTGATAGCGAAAATAAATAGAGCGAATTCCTCCAAAAATTAGGTCGTATAAAAGCAATGTTAAACCTGGAAATCCTCCTAATAAAAAAATAAATAACCTAGTGTTAGTTGATAGGCGATCGCTCAAGAAAATAATAATATAAATAATTAAAAATAAACTGGCTATAATTGTAGGAATGCTATAAGATAAAGGGCTTTCCGAAGATAAATTATTGACCCAAGCATCATCAGAAGCCAAATTAAAATCAACAAATATTCTGCTAATCCGACTGAGCCAAATTCCAATCAGGTCGAAAGGACTATCTGTTTTAAATGTTATCCATGATAAAAGATTTGTGGCAGTGTGAATCTGGGTAATGATTACTATTAGCCAGGGTAAAAAAATTAAGCAAGCTGCTATTGAACTCAGGAGATAATTACGCAGAGTTTTGTTGAAGCGAAACTGTTGGCTAATAACTATATAAATGCCATGAGCGATCGCTACCATTCCTGTTAATAAATGAGTATAGAATCCCAGGGCTAGGGCGAGAGCATATACAGCCCAACTCCAGAAATTTTCTTGGCGAATAGCTCGCAATAAAGCAGCACTTGATACTAGAATCGTCACCATCCACAAACCATATTCTCGTGCATCTTGGGCAAAGAAAATCTGCAAGGGAGAAACCCCCATCACAGCCATTCCTACCCAACCCACAAGTGCTGACTCAAATAACTCTAAACATAGCCAATATACACTAGGAAATACCAACAGACTAATTGCTGCTGATAAACTCCTGACTCCTGTCGGGAAATCTCCAAATACTTGCGCCCACAATCTTACCATCACATAATACAAAGGTGGATGTTGGGGGTCTGAAGTTATTAAGTAGCGAACTGTGTCAACCACAAATCGATCTGGATTAATGTGTTGATATTTATTTAAAGTGATGGCAGGAATTACGCCTTGATTATTGCCTAAATTGCTAAAAACCTCTTGTTTAACCTCAGCTAGCGTATGACCAGATATTGCCAGTGATGTAGCAATTTCATCGTACCAATACACTTTTTGTCCTAAATGGGTAAAGCGAAAGAAAATACCTAACCCAATCAGGGTAATTACCAGAATTTTTAACCAAGTTGGAGGATGTGATTTTGTTAGCAATTGTGGTTTGTCCATTTATTGAATCTAATTAGTATCTATCATTTTGGCTGCTTGAAATATTCACGTGCAAAAATTGGTGGATATTTAGGAACTTCATCTCTATCTAAGCAAGTCTTAATGCAGGTAATTGGTGCATCATAATTGGGGCTGGTAAAAAAGGCGCATGAGTACCTTTGTTTAGCACTGTGAGATTGAGTTGGAACTACAACTCGATGTCGTGTGGCGCAAAACTTATCATTCGTCCATCGCTGCATTAAATCTGCAACCAATACGATAATTGCATCAGGAATCAAGGGCGCAAAGACCCATTCTCCAGTATTTGTATATACTTCTAACCCTTCAGAATCTTGAAATAAAAATGTGAGAGTACCGATGTCGGTATGTTCTGTAAGATAAACTTTTCCTAGTTCTGGAGGCTGATAGATAGATGGGTAGTGATGCCAAACTATACCGTGGTTTTGCTCTGAATATAAGTTGGTAAAATAGTCTTCTGGCAATCTCAAGGAAATAGCCAAAGCTTGTAATACTCTCAAAGCGCTTTCGTGACAAGCGGTGAAAAACTCCATCATCACTTCACGAAAGTTAGTCTGATTAGGCCATTTATTCGGCTCAAAAAAAGGATCTTCGATAACACCAACTTTATCTGGAGTAATTTCTTTACCAAAATGAAATCCTTCAGTCATTAGTTCATTGGCATTGTGATTATCTTCACTCTTTTTAAAATTATGGTATCCGCGAAGATTACGGTCTGGAAAGAAAGATACTTGTTCTTTTTCATTCTCTGGTAGTGCAAAAAAGGACTCAGTTTGTGAAAAAGCTTGAGCAATTAGAGTCTTAGAAATACCATAATTTTTGAGGTAGAAACATCCAACCTCATGAATAGCAAGAGAAATTTGTGCGGCGACAGCTTCTTTGGCAACTGTGTCACCATTAATAAAAGAATTGAAGTCAACGATCGGAATTTGCATATAAACGATATCCTTTTTAGTTAATCTTCAGTCAGTTTAAAATCGTAAGAGTTCCAAAATGTTCCTATGAGGGCAGAGTGTTGAATACCTTGCATACGATTTTTTACTGCCACCATTGATAAAGGGTTAACTAGATAAATAAATGGCAGATACTCCTGAGTGATTTGTTGAGTTTCTGCATACATAGCTTTACGCTTGGCTTCGTCAGGTTCAGAGGCTGCCTGAATGTATAAATCACCAATTTTCTGTTCCCAATCTGCAACCTGTCGCCCCATTATCGGCGTTTGACCTGCTTGGGATGCTTGGTTAAAAAAGTGCCAACCAGCTTCAGGTAGCCAAACGTTAGACCAATCATTTGGTTCTTGAGCAGCAGCAACATCAAGTAATTGACACTCCCAATCGAAAGTTTGAGTCAATTTGTTAATGAAAATGCTAGTAGCAACAGGATTAAAATCAACAGTTATACCAAGGTCACTCAAGTTTTGTTTGATAATAACTCCCATCGATTGCAATATATTATTGTTAGCATTCGTCATGAGGCTAAAGCGGACAATATTTCCTTGTTCGTCTAATAACTGACCTTGATTATTGTATTTAAAGCCCACTTTTAGCAGTAATTCTTTCGCTTTTTGAAGATTGTATTCATAGACCTTTAAACCTGCTTGGATAGGGAAATAATACTTGCTCTGGACAGCAATCGGCGAATTTTGCAGTTTACCCAATCCCTTATAGATATTGTTGAGTATTTGTTGGCGATCAATTCCATAAGCGATCGCTTGTCTAAATTCCGCTTGATTAAACCAACGAGACTTTATAGGATCGACCAGTGGCTGACTATTCTTACTGCCTTTATTGAGATTAAAAGTAAGAGCAGTTGACCCTATGAAAAGACCGCCATTATAGATAGTAAATTTGCCTTTGGCTTCTTCATGTTTTAATAATGAAAAATAATCAGTATTAACGTTGATGTAATCTAACCCTCCAGAACGGAATTGAATTAAAGAAGTATCTTGATTAGGAATAATTTGACCAATCACCCGTTTTATATAGGGTTGCGAATTGCCTTGAGCATCTTTACGCCAGTAGTAAGGATTTTTTCGGAAAACTATTCGCTGGCTCGGAGTATAAGATTCTATTGTATAAGGGCCGTTGACAATAATATTTTCTGGTGGAGTATCAGTTCCCCAAGTAGACATAAATTTAGGTCTGCCTTCCTGGTCTTTTGTTTTGACTGTTTCCTCGAAAATATGGGCTGGTAAAATTTCCAGTTTTGTAGCTCGAATAAATGGAGCAAATGGTTCAGGTAATGTAAATTTAACTCGCAAATCATCGAGTTTCTGCACAGTAGGGAAGGTACGATTTTTACCAATTAGGAAAAAGTCTTTAGCATAAGTAGGAATGTCTGGATTACGGTAAATTTCGTTATAAGTAAAAACCACGTCTTCAGCAGTTATTGGCTTTCCATCTGACCATTTTAGCCCTTTTCTGAGGGTATAAATTACTTGCTTGTTATCTTGAGAAATTTGCCAAGATTTAGCTAGATTAGGTTCAATTTCTCCCCGATAATTTTCTTTAACTAGCCCTTCATAAGTAAAGCTTAAAATATCAGCAGATTCTAAGATTAAAGCTGGATTAAAAGTGGTAGGCTCAGTTGGGAAAGTGACAACTATTTGAGATATTGGTGTTACTTTAATTTGTAAGTTAATTTGATGATAGATAATTATTGCGTAGGCGAAGCCCATCGTAGACATCGCAGTTATCAAAGTCAGTAAAACTACTAGCCAACGATGACGCATTAAAGTATAAATTTTAATTTTTAATAACTTATAATACGACATCTTAAAACCACTCCAGAATTTATCCTTGACTAGGTTGAGATAACAACCTATGGGCATCTTCTAATAAAGCTGGTATTTTGTCAGCATGGGGGCTATGACGCAGACAATCGCCCAGATCGAATTCTCTAACTTTTTCTGCTGTCAGACCAGGAAACCAAGGATCGGCATTATTTAAGTGGTTATAACGCCTTGTAGCATATTCAAACATATCAAAAGCGATCGCTAAATTTCGCAACCATAAAATAACTGGAATATTAATCTTGCCAGGGGTTTCTGGATATCTGGGTAAACCAATGTGCCAGGTAGAATACCAATCTTTTCCTAGTGTGGCGATCGCTGCTGTTTCTAACCGATTTAAAATTGGTGGTAAAATCTCATCGGCTCGATCTAAAAGTTTTATAACCTTCAAGTGTTCGTCAAAATCTGATGGTTTGGATGCGCCCAAGCTGAGAGTATGTACTTGTGGATGGCTCAAACAAAACAGATCGTTAAACACCATTGGGCTGAGAGGATGGCACAAATCTACTAACTTTTGCGGCGGCTTATAGAGCATACCACCTTTATCTGATGGGCTAATAATAAATATCCCCATGTCGTGATGTGTGGCTGCTTCAATAGCGGCCCAGTTGAATTGATTAATGTAATACCAATGTAAATTTACATAATCAAATTGATTGGTTTCAATGGTTTTAATAATTAAGTCTGTCGGCGCATGGGTAGAAAAACCAACAAACTTTACCTTACCCTCAGCTTGCAACTGTCGCGCTACATCAAGACAGCCATCAGGACGAATGCTATTTTCTAATTGTTGGTAATAATTAATGCCATGCAGTGTTAATAAGTCAATGTAATCTAGCTTTAATAAAGCCAAAGATTTCTCACATAAACTGTGAAATTCTTTAGAGTCAGATGTAGGAGCAACCTTTGTCTGCACAATAATTTTTTCTCTAGGTAACTTAGGTAAAATAGCTCCTAATTGCATTTCAGAAGTTCCATACATTCGGGCAGTTTCGATATGATTGATGCCAACTTCTAAAGAACAGCGAATAGTGGCTTCTAGATTCTGTTGATTTTCATTAGGAATTTTATCTTGAGTAAGCTCCTCATACTCAGTATAGGGGTAGCGCATTCCGCCGCAGGAAAAAATTGGCATTGGTAATTCTGTACGCCCAAATCTACGATATTGCATCATAAATGTGTTTTGGTTAGAGCGATTCATTAATTACTTTTTGCCGCAATCAAATCCTGCATTATTTTGAGATGAAACATCAAGTATGATTTTTCCATATATTGAAGGTGAGGTTGAATTAACTCATGTATCTTGGAGTAGTTAGAAGGTGGCATACTTGGGTAAAGATGATGCTCTACATGGTAATTATTATTGCAGTAATAAAACCTGACGATTGGGTTAGAAATCATTGTTCGCGTATCATTCCATAGGTTGTGATTTAAGTCAGATTCACAGCCATAATGATCTGTAATGCTGAAAATAAAACCGAATGGAGAAGCAAAAAATATTATTGGTATCCAGTAAGCAAAAAACAAAATTCCAGGAAAAATTACGGTCAATCCTCCCATTAGTACAACCCAACCCAATAGTAGCCAATTATTTTGTAAGACAACTTGACGTTGTTCCGGTGTTTTAAAATAGCTCAAATAAAAGTTAGTTGGTAAATCTGATTCCTCTTGTGTATGTGTTTTCAAAGATTCTAAATATAAATCTTTAGTCACTAACCACCAATTATTCCATACCGCAACAAGATAAAAAAATGTTAAGCCTATCAGATAAGTCTTAATATCAGGAAATGTTTGCCAGGCTGACGTATCTCCTACAATTTTACCTTTGAGTTTTGCTTCTCGATGATGCCCAATATGAATATATTTGTGAAACGAAAAGTTCATCAATAATACTAATGATAAGAAAGTTCCTACAAATCGGTTAGTATGTTTTGATTTGTACAAACTATTGTGGGAGCAATAATGTATTGCCGCAAAAAAACAGACAAATAAAAATCCTTGAGCCAACCAGACTAATAACCACACCGCCCAGTTATTCAACAAAAAACCAATAGCTGCGAGGATGAAATATGTACTAATGACGACAAATGTTTGAAGAAGCGGTCTAAATGTAGGAATCTCATGCAGTAGACGTAGTTCTTCGTTAGATATTTGAGTAACTTCTCTAATACTAGGTCTGGCATTTTCAATTATTTGATTGTTTTCTGTAAGTTCCATATTGTTCACCTCTAAATTGATATTTTGTTGGACATATCAGTTGAAATATCAGACAAGTAAGCGAGAATAAATCAAAGTAGATTAATTAATTAGGACTTATGCAAAATATATATCAAACTCTGATTTCTCCGTGTACTCTGCGCCTCTGCGGTTCGTTATTCCGTAACTCTTGCGTAAGTCCTATTAATGTCAAAATCTTAATATTGGTTCGTAGTGTTCGCGTAGCGTCTCTACAAACCTTTCAACTGTTTAATTGACATTGGATAAATTCTGCTAACTGAACTACAGTAGGTTTATCAAACAGGTAGATCAAGGGAAGTTCTACGGGGAAGGCTGACTGTAGTTTGCAGATAACTTCAAGGGCTTGAGAAGAATGTCCTCCCAGTTCAAAAAAGTTATCTTGAGTGCTAATCTGCTCTAGCTCTAAAATCTCTTTCCAGATAGCTAAGACAACTTCTTCGATAGGATTGTGAGGTGCAACAAAGTCCCTAAATATTGGGGATGCAGCATTTTTAATTGGCAAATTTGGAGGTTCAGATATTAAGATAAGTTCAGCAATACGTTGATTAGGATTAGTCGTTATTATTTCCAGGAGAGTCAAAAAGCTATCGACCATCTTGGTAATAGTGGCAGCTTCAAACAAATCAGTTCTATATACAAGCAAACCTTCAATTCCTGTTGACGTTTCTTCAAGTGTTAAATCTAAATCAAACTCGGCGGTATCTTTGGTATCTCTGGCAATAAACTGCTCCTTCAAAATTAGATTGGAAAATTCTAAATTGTCTTCTGGAGTATTTTGAAAGACAAACATTACTTGATTGATTAATGTGTAGCCAGGATCTCTGACTGGCTGGAGTTTTTCTACTAGCTTGATTGGGGGCATTTCTTGATGAGCGTAGACACCCAAAGCTACCTCACGCACTCGGCCAAGTAGTTCCCGAAAGCTGGGATTCCCTCCTAAGTTGGTACAAAATGGCAATAAATTGACAAAAAAGCCAATCAGCCTCTCAGTTTCTACTCTGGTACGATTGGCTAGCACACTGCTGACAATGATATCTTCCTGTCTGGTATAAGAAAAAAGTAATGTCTGGAATGCTGCTAACAAGGTCATAAACAGGGTTACACCTTCCTGTTGACTCAGCACCTTGAGGGCATCGGTTAATTTCTTTGAAAGAATTACTGGTTGACTTGCACCCTTGAAGGTTCGCGCTGACGGACGGGGATGATCGGTTGGTAGCTTCAGTACAGATGGATTACTGCCTAAATGCTTTTTCCAAAACTGAAGCTGAGACTCTAAGACTTGCCCTTGTAACCACTGTCTCTGCCATTGAGCAAAGTCGCTATATTTAATAGGTAAGTCAGTCAGAGGCGATCGCTTACCCTCACAGAAGGCTGCGTAAAGTTCTGCCAATTCTTGGGTTAGGACACTAAAAGACCAACCATCAGCCACAATATGGTGTGTAACTGCAACAAACAGATACTCTTGTTTATCCAAGCGCCAAAGCTTGCTGCGTAATAAAGGGCCTTGTGCCAAATCGAAAGGATGCTTAATTTCTTTTTCAGCCTCTTGTGTGGCTTGAGTTTCGCGTTCAGTTTCAGAGATGTGACAAAGATCGATTACTGAAAAGTCAAAGACAGGCTCGTTAACAACAGCATAAACAACTTGTCCATCTTTCACTTGAAAAGTCGATCGCAATGTCTCGTGTCGCCGGACAATTTCTTTTAAACTCTCTTCCAATGCTTTCTCGTTCAGCGTACCTGTGATGCGATAAACCAAAGGCAGGTTATAGATGGAATTACCTGGATAGAATTGGTCAAAAAACCACAACTCTAGCTGGGTTAAAGAAATTGGTATTGGCTCGTCTTGTGAGGGCAACGGTTTTAGAGATAACTCCTGCCGATCTGGTTGGTTAGCTGTGGCGATTTTTTGGGCTAAAGGTGCGATCGCAGGAGATTCAAATAAACTCAACAGGGGTAATTCTATCCCAAATGCTTTGCGCGTTAAAGCAATAACCTGAGTTGCCAGTAAAGAATGTCCCCCTAAATCAAAGAAGTTATCGTAAATGCCAACTTGTTCTAACCCTAAAACATCTTGCCAAATACCAGCCAAGATTTCTTCGGTGGGAGTACGCGGTGCAACAAAAGTTTGACTTAATTCCGGTCGGCTGGTTGTTGGTTCTGGTAGAGCGCGGCGGTTTACCTTACCATTGGGTGTGAGCGGGAAAGATTCCATTTCTACGAAAGCCGATGGAATTATATAATCTGGTAGTTGCTCAGTCAAATAAGTCCGTAGTTGTTCGACTGTTACTGACTCTTGCGGAATTGGCACAAAGTAAGCGACTAAATATTTTTCCCTGGCACTTTCTCCATACACTTTCGCTACTGCTTGGTTAATTTGAGGATGTTTGCTCAGAACGGCTTCAACTTCTCCTAGTTCAACACGAAAGCCCCGGATTTTTACCAAATCATCTATCCGTCCCAAAAACTCGATATTCCCATCCGGCAAGTATCGAGCTAAGTCCCCTGTCTTATAGAGGCGTGATTTGGCATCGTTACTAACAGGATTTGGGATAAATTTTTGATTGGTTAAATCTGCACGATTGAGGTAGCCACGAGCCAAACCAGCACCACTCACGTAGAGTTCGCCAGGAATGCCAATCGGCACAGGTTGGAGATTTTGGTCTAACAGATAAACTTGCACGTTGATAGCAGGTTTACCAATTGGTGGATAAATCGGCCATTCATCTGGCTTTTGGCTAAAAGTATAAGCTGTCACTAAGTCTGCTTCAGTGGGGCCATAGAAATTGTAGAGTGTACAATTTTTAAGACACTTAAACAGCTTAATCATCGGCTGAGTAATTTGGAGTTGTTCGCCACAAGCGATCGCTTCCCTAATATTCTGAAATAAATGTTCTTGCTCTCCGTATATTTCCGCTAATTGCTGCCAAAGGGTAACAGGCAGAATAACTTTACCAATGGGGTTGTTACCAAGTAAGTGGATTAATTTATCTAAATCTTTGCGATCGCATTCAGGAATGATATACAGTGCGCCGCCCAAACACCACGCCACGGATATTTCGTGATAGCTGACATCAAAACTCAGGGAGGCAAACTGAAGCACACCAATACCTGTTGCCATTTTTGCCCGATGATGTTCGATTAAATTGGTGAGCGATCGCTGGGGAACAAGCGTACCTTTAGGAGTTCCGGTAGAGCCAGAGGTATATATTATGTAAGCTAAATTATCAGCTAATACTTCAACTTGCAGATTCCTCTCAGATTCTTTAGCAATTTCGTCCCCATCTTCATCTAACACAATGAGACGATGAGCAAAGTTACCCTCAAGTAATGACTTCCAACGTGCTTGAGTTAAGACGATTGGTGCTTGAGAATCCTTGAGCATGAACGCTAAACGCTCTGGTGGATAGGTAGGATCGAGGGGGACGCAAACTCCCCCAGCCTTGAGAGTTCCTAAGATTGCGATCATCGCCTCTAGCGATCGCTCCACACAAATCCCCACTGGGACATCTGCTTTCACACCGAAGCGTTGCAAATAGTGGGCGATTTTATTGGCTTGCTGATTTAACTCCTCATAAGTCAATTGTTGATTTTCATATACCACCGCCAAGGATTGGGGTGTTTTTTCAACTTGCTCCTCAAATAACTCATGAATGCAACGATTGATAGGATGCGCTGCTGTGGTAGCATTCCACTCGACTAACAGCAAATCTTGCTCTGCTGGAGTGAGTAGCGGTAACTCCCCTGGGGTGCGATGAGGATTGACGGTAATTCCTTCCAATAAGGTGAGGAAATGACCAGCCATACGGTCAATGATATCTGCATCAAAGCGATCGCGATCGTAGTAAATTTTTACAGTCATTTCCTCGCCAGGAATTGCCAGCAGTGTCAGAGGATAATTTGTTTGTCCCTGATCTTGCAACTTCCCGATGCTCAAGTTATCAGGGAGTTGCTGCAACGTTACATTTACCGGATAGTTTTCAAATACTACGAGACTTTCAAATAAAACTTGAGTGCGAGGAACTTCACTTACGCCTTGAATATCCACCAGGGGAGTGTATGAATACTGCTCCCGTTCTATATACTCTTGTTGTAACAACCGCAGCCAGGTTAATAAATCAGTTGTATCAGGGATTTTCACCCGTGCGGGTAAAGTATTAATAAACAACCCCACCATCGACTCCACACCAGATAAACCAGGAGGCCGACCAGATACAGTAGTGCCAAAAACCACGTCATATTCACCACTGTAGCGACTTAGCAGCAACGCCCAAGCTGCTTGTACTAAGGTAGCGAGTGTCAGATGATGTTGTTGGGCAAAAGATTTTAAAGTAGTTGTCGTCTCGGCTGATAGATGTTGCGATCGCACTTCAATATCTTGTTGTTGATGAGAACTCTGCCCAATTCCTCGTTCAACTATCAAAGGCGTAGGTGCTGTGAAACCCTCAAGATTTGTTTGCCAAAACGCCTTCGCAGCAGTCAAATCTTGTTGTTGTAACCAATTAATATAATCCCGATAGGGGCGACTCGGAGCTAAATATAACTGTTGACCATTTTGAATTGACTCATATAAAGCAAACAATTCTTTGAAGAGAATCGGCCAACTCCAACCATCAACTAATAAATGATGAAAACTCCAGACAAACTCATAAATTTCATCAGCTACCCGAATTAACGCAAAGCGCATGAGTGGAGCTTTGTCAAGTTCAAAACCTTGTTTTTTATCTGAATCTAAAAAAGAATTAAGACGTATTTCTTGCTCCGGCTGAGGAAACATTCGCCAGTCTAAATTAGACCAAGGCAAATTCACTTGTTTACGCACCACTTGAACTGATTGTTTGCGGTTCTTCCAAACAAAAAGAGTCCGCAAAGCCGAATGTCGCTCTACCAAAAGTTGCCAAGCCCGTTCAAATACACCTGAATCTAGATTGCCATGAATAGTTAATTGAAACTGCTCAAAATATATTCTCGATTCCGGCTCATAGAGAGTATGAAATAGCATCCCCTGCTGCGTAGGCGAAAGGGGATAAATATATTCAATATCTTTACTTTTACTTTGATTTTGTGCAACTACCATTGTTTTATATGATATTAATTATGTGAATTATTTCCATATAGCCATCCTAAGAGGTTATTTGAAAAGTGGTATGTTGTAATTATTACCCCCCTTAATCCCTCCTTATAAAGGGGGGAAACCGTAAATCTAGTTCCCTCCCCTTTATAAGGCTACGGTGTACACACAAGTCTGATCATCTTATCCACATCGTTTTGATCCCCCCTAACCCCCCTTAAAAAGGGGGGAACTAGAGTCAAAGTCCCCCTTTTTAAGGGGGATTTAGGGGGATCAAGCCACATTTTGCACTCAGCACAGAGATGTGTGTACACCGTAGCCTTTATAAGGGGAGGGTTAGGGTGGGGTAAAAAAATATTTGACACATCAATTATGACTTTTAAAACATCCTCTAAATAACTCATAAAATCTTCTCTTTCTTTGCTTGGCAGTTCGATAAAAAAGTAATTGTCACAAATCAAATAAAACCCATAATTTGAAAACTTACCAAATCCTTTAAAAAGCAGAGGTTGATAATCCGCCATCTACAGGAATAGTCACACCCGTAATATAACTAGCACATTCTGACGCTAGAAAAGCAACCAAATTAGCAACCTCACCAGAAAAACCGCGACGACCAAGAGGAATCATCTTATTGGTTCCTTCTATAATTGAATCAACTGTTCGACCTTCCTCTTGGGCAAATACTTCTAAATATTCTCTATGCCTTGGAGTATCAATCAAACCAGGATTTATACAGGTAACTAAAACATTCCACTTAGCAACTTGCGTCGCAACAGTTTTAGTAAAGTTGATTAATGCAGCATTCCCCACTCCCGATTTCACAAGACGACTAGAAGGTTCTTTTCCTGATGTGCCAACAATATTGATAACCCGCCCCCATCGCTGATTTTTCATCGTCGGTAGCACCAAATTCGTCATGCGAATATAGCCCATTAACTTACCTTCAAAGACAGTTGACCAATCTTCATCAGATAGATTTTCTACTGCTTCATTAGAAAATTTTGCCCCCTCAGAATTATTGACCAAGATATCAATTTTTCCAAACTGTTTGATAGCTTCTTGGACTAATTTTTGAGAATCACTTGCCTTTTGAACATCAGCACAAATCGGGATAACTTTTACATTAGAACTAAGCAAACCTTGATACGCTTGTTCTAATCGCTCAGAATTTCTCCCACAAATTATTAACTGACAACCTTCTGCTGCCAGCTTTTGGGCAACGCTATAACCAATGCCAGCACTTGCTCCTGTCACTAAAGCTACTTTCTGTGTTAATCCTAAATCCATGATGATATGCCTTTACGAAGTAGTTAGCGATCGCACAGTTCTTTCATTAAGAGCAGTATTTTGGTAAGATAAATCAGAGTTAAGGGGAATTAATATCTTTACTAGAGATACTGTTTCATCAGACGAATTATATCCCCCATATATGACATCAGTCGGAACGTAATAAATACTACCATAAGCTAATGGTTGCTGTTCATTTTCCACAGTCATTATCAACTTACCATTAAGGATAATTCCCATTTCTTCCCTAGCAGATTGTTGTATAGGAATGATGCCACCTGGCGGAATTTCAGTAATTGCAATCTCAAACCAAGAAGCGACAACCGAACGGCATGAAAAACCAGTAATTTCATCTTTTCTCGGCGATACTTTGAGAAACACCTCATCAGGCTTTGCTGATGGTAAAGTATTGACGATCCGTTTGACATCAAATACTATTGCTGTCTCGGAAAAAATATTGACAGAACCGTGAGGAACGTAAGCGTTAGCAATATAAGCTTGTTGCAACGGTTCGATAATTTCTTTAGTTCCGTTGACGTTCATTTCTAAACGACCAGAAATTATCATCCCCATCTGACTTTCGAGATGTTCATGGAGTGGAAAATTAGCTCCAGGGGGAAGATACACTAACTGCACAAGGGTATCTTGACATTCATAAGCTATTAACTCTACATCTGAATGAATTTTTGTAGTTGTGGGAGGGGGAAAAAATTTAGACATGACTTTGTGCTAATTTCTTATAAAAAATTGACCAACTCATAGGAATTTTTCCATAAGTGGAAATAAACTCTAAATCATAAGCATTAACGGCGTTTTCATTAGTAATAGCTAGAGCCGCTAAACCCTGCTGTACTTGAATTGCCGCATCGCTAGTAGAAAGAGACAAATCTATCTGCATTTCTGATTGGTCTTGAGAGTCTGGTAATAGTCTTGATAACAAAGGTAAAGGTGCAGGATGAGTTACAAGTCTAGCGCCTTTAAAAGTTACCTCTGTATTTTTCTTTTTAGCCAACCCATACACTGGAGTAGGATAAATAAAAATGAAGCCTAAATCAAAACCTGGCTCCATATAAAACTCATTAATCATTTGGTAAGCATGAGGCACTAAAGCCAGATCCACCTTGTCTTGCAGCAAAGCTTCTTTGACTTCGGGAAAGCTATCAAATAACTGAGTTGTTCCAGTCAATTCTTCTGATTCTAATTGTTTGATTATATAGCTAGAAGCATAGTCACTACTAGTATCACTAGGCCCTAGTGTGCCGATAATCAAACTTTTAGCACGAGGAATAGGAGGTCGGAATTCAATCGAAAATTTCAGCATAGTTTTAACCAAGATTTAGATAAGAGGAATAAGAAAATTTAAATTACTAATTTTTAAACATCTTCTGTGCCAAATATTAATTTTCGATCTATATATTGAAATTTAATTTGACTCAAAATTAATGCAATTAGTACCAAAGCTGTACCAATTAAACCGCGGACTCCAAACTTCTCTCCGAGTAGCCAAAAGGAAAAAACAGATGTGAGTACCGGGTCGAGGGTACACAATAGTGCTGCTTCGGAAGCGGAAATCCATTGCTGACCTATGGTTTCTAACCAGATAGTACCAGCAGTACCTACTAGACCGAGGTAGAGGATGATACCGTAGTTATTGCTCAGAGTCTGAAATTGTCCAACCATCTCTGGTACTGCCCAGATAGCGCTTAAGACTGCAACAATGCCCAGTTGAATGGCTGTGAGGGATAGAGTTGAGTGGCGTTGTGCTGTTTTCTGAAGTACCAGCATATAGACCCCGTAAATAAAGGTTTCACCAAACAACAACAAGTCACCTATGCCGAGAGAGCCATTTTCCCAGCACATAATACCGATGCCTATCAAGGCAACTCCGGCGGCGAGGATAGTTTTCAGAAACAAGGGCTGACCGAATAATGCTCCCAATAGGGGGACGATGATTACATTGAGGCTAAAAATGAATCCTCCCCGGTTGGCATTGGCAGTTTCTAGCCCGATCGCTTGGCTAGCAAAACAGGCAAAAAGTAAAAGTCCTAAAACTGTCCCATCCCTTAATATCTGCGCATTTAAGGAGCGTAAGTACGGGGTAAATATCGCTGCTGCAAGGGTGAAACGGCTGGCGGTGAGTACGGCTGGCGAAAAGCTAGTGACTGCATCTTTCGTCAGGGGAAAAGTTGTCGCCCAGATGAGACTGACGATCGCGATCGCAATTATGCCCCGAATGTGGAGGGCGTTTTGCGTTGGTTGATTGCAGTCATCTAGTTTCATGTTATGTTTATCGCTCATTTATATCCGTTGCAACGCGCCAGAACTTCTCAATTCTGACAAGGTTGCATTGCCAGTACAAAATAAAGCTGTTTCTAGTTCAGCAATTAGAACTTCAACTAACTCATCAACGGCGGCTTCTGATTTAACGGCGGCTGCTAAAAAGGGTCGAGCTAAACCTGCTAAATCGGCCCCTAAAGCGATCGCTTTAGCAACATCCAATCCGTTGATTAAACCGCCAGAAGCAATCAAGGGAATTGTCGGCGCGATCGCTCTAATAGAAGTTAAACATTCGGCGGTTGGTAAACCCCAGTCAGCAAAAGTTTGTCCCAAACGGCGCTGCTTGTTGTCTTGAGCGCGTTGGCTTTCCACTTTTGCCCATGAAGTTCCCCCAGCGCCGGCGACATCAATTGCTGTCACTCCCGCATCAATTAATTTTTGCGCGATCGCCCCAGAAATGCCATTTCCCACTTCTTTGACAACAACGGGAATGGGTAGTTGCTGACAAAGTTGGGCAATTTTAGCCAATAATCCCCGAAAATTTGTATCTCCTCGTGATTGTACACATTCTTGCAGGGGATTGAGATGTAAAATTAGTGCATCTGCTTCCAAGGAATTGACAAGGCGCAAGCAATCATCAAGCCCACATCCATAATTTAGTTGTACAGCCCCCAAGTTCGCTAACAACAGAATGTCAGGAGCAAAGGAACGCACGGCAAAGGTAGGGGCTAAATGAGGTTGTTCAATCACAATTCGTTGCGAACCAACTCCCATCGCTAATTGGTAGCGTTGAGCAACTATTGCTAAACGAGTGTTGACTAACTGCGCTAATTCGGTTCCCCCTGTCATGGAAGAAATCAGCAGGGGAGCGCCGAGATTTTTGCCCAAGAAAGTTGTTTGCAGATTAATGTCACTGCGGTTGATTTCGGGCAGACAATCATGAGTAAAGCGATAGCACTCAAACCCACTGGTGACGTGCTGAAACTGGACATCTTCTTCTAAGCAAACACGGAGGTGATCGGCTTTGCGAGTCTCAATTTCCGTGACAGAATTGACTGATGGTACAGTAGTAGTCATAATGGTTTTCTCTGGAAACTGGTTATTGGCAGCTTAACGCGGATAGCCTCCTGAAACTTAGCAACATCAAACTCGGCAATACTGAATACTCCGATTTTCTCGAACAACCGCGATGAAACGCTATCTTGACAGATGTAGTTAACGCGAATGTCTTCATGTAACGATTCCAAAAGTAGTTGGATGTTCGCTCTCCGTGCCTCCTCAATAGCTTTACTGTTGGTGTCATCTGGGTTAAGAGTATGTCCGTAGCTACGAACATGAAAACGGCTCTCTCTGGGGCCGGCGGGAACTAATGAGAAAGTTTGCACGTGTTCGGGAAACACGCTCAAAGAAAAAGGCATGGGGATTTCTTCTTGTGCCGACATTGAGCAGAAGGCTGAGTAACAAAGGGTTTCGGGTAAAGCATGATTTTCAGCCGCAAAATCTTGTAATTGCTGCTCATGTTCCCAAGAATGCCGAGCGATCGCTTTGGCACAATCATAATATTGACGCTCGATAGGTGTTAAATTGGGTGAAGCCGGATCGCGCATGGGAATAATCATGCCGTTGATCCCTTCGCAATCACTCGAAACCCCAAATCTGCGAGTTAAACCTTTGTGCATCATGGGAAAGTGGTAATCTTCTAAGAAGTTTTCCCACAGCAGTTTATAATCTACTTCTACATTAATGTCATATCGACCGGTTCCACCAATGGGTTGCATATTTTCCAGTTGGTAGGGTTCTAATAAACCGGGTAAATACCAACTATCGGCTAATCTTGAGCCTTCCCAAGTAAAGCGAATGAAAATAAATCCATAAAAAATGTCAATGTCGATGGGTTCTAAACCATAGTTGGGTAAACCAAATTTCGGATAGCTCCCCCGTTGCGTGACATCCTGAAGTTTGCCAGCGAATAATTCACCGTTTGCGGTGCGAATCACGAATGCTCGTTCACCGACAATATCCAGCCAAGTGAAGTTACCTGGTTGGGGAACTTCGTTGATATGGCAAACAAATTGCCAGGTTGGTTTAATTAAATGCTCAACTTCCAGAGCAAATAATGCTGCATCGCCATAAATCCATATTGGCAGCGCTTGTCTTCTTTGGGATGAATCAGAATACTCTAGTCCATCAAGATCAATTTTGGGATACTCAATCGACCTGCCAACGATCTGTTCTTGCTCGTCACTGCCATAAACTCGTTGTACCACGTCATTCAGTTCTGGGGTTGACCCATCACTATCAACAGTGAGGATAGCTTGTTTTAGTTCCCTAAGCAATGACTCTAATCTTAATTGACGACTATCCCTTATTCCTTCTGGGATACTCTCTGCAATTAACTGTTTGATATTTTCTTCTAAATAACCAATTCTCAACCAGAAACGAATTTGTTCTGGAAGTGTAGCTGTTTCCCCATCTGCATAGCCTGGACTCACAGAATTAAGCAGATTTGTAATTTCTATGCCGATATTTTGATGGTTTTCCGGTTGTGATTCTGGCTTGAGGTGACTATTTTCTGAAAGCTTAACAAAAATGCCCTGATTTTCATCAATCTTGACCTCAAACTCCTGCAAACTGTAATTTTTCAAATCAAAATCAGCACCAAACTCTCCTCTATTTGCCCCTGGTGCATTCTTGCAATGACCATCTATACTAAACGCCCATCCATGATAAGGACAAAGAGTTGATTTATCAACGCCTACACAACCGTGACCTTCAAAGATCAATGATTGACGATGAGTGCAGACATTCAGAAAAATGCGAATCGTTCCATCTGCTTGACGTACAGCCACCAATGGTTCCTGAAAAATTTGCACAGTAATGAAATCTCCAGGGTTGGGAATTTCTCCCCCACGACAAACAAAATACCAGTTTTTCTTTAGTTCTAATGGCTCTACAAATATGGAACGAATGATTTTAGCGATAACATAATTATAAACAATTTTTATATTAACTTCTGGATGACTTTGTTTATTGTATTCAACAACTGCATTCGCTAAATTTTTATAAATTTCTTTTACAGCAGAGTTGCCATCTTCTGATAATAAAGCAGCAACAAAACTATTCCATACTTCTTGCTCATTTTTAGCAAAATAATTACCCATAGCAGCAATAGAATATTGCTGTCGTCCAACTTCCAAAAAAAGTTCACACAGTTTTGTTTCTTTTACTAAAATCATTTAACCTTCCCTAATTTTCATCATAATACACAATTTATTGTTTAAGAACTGTGAAAATATTTTTACCCATAGATCAACTCCTTTTATGAATTTCCTTTCCCCTCATCAAGAAGTTGCTAATAACCAATAGCTTCAATAAATTAGCAATTGGCTATTAGCAATACTTAAATATTAATCTTCAAAAATCGGTTCAGGAATTACTGGTACTGGATGATCGAGACGATAAGCATTCCAAGGTTTCATAAAAGCTTCTTGTTTCATGACTGAAAACTGTCTTATCTGTTTATGAAATAAACTTTCATAAAAGTCTAACTCTTTCTTTAAGAAATAAGGAGCCTTTTCTCCATAAACTTTAACAAACATTCTGTACGTATTATAATGTTTAGATGCTACATCATCGGAATAAAACATCAAATCGTCTTCGATGTCATTTAAAACTTCTAGAGGCCACATCAGTCTTAATTCTTCATTTAACTCATCTTCTGAGTAATTTAGCCCTAACATCTTGAGCAAGGTACAGTGTAAAGCTCGATAGTCTGAAGAACGTAATTCAGCAGCTTTTTTAATCAAGTCATAAGTAACGTGAGAGGAGGCTAATATCTGAGTTTCTAATTCAAAATATTCGCCCAACTTTTGCATATAAAATTCAACTTTACAATGTTTGAGATGATGTTCTTCGAGAACAGATAAAATCATTTCTTGCTTGGAATTCCAAGGAGAATTGTGCAGTGTTCCATAACCATCACCTTGAATTTTTTCAACTTCATCATCAGTTTGATAAACAAGAGCTTCAATAAAACCTAAGATGGGATAAAACCGAAAAAAATCATTCATTGAGAGGTTATACATCGGAAAATAATAAAGTACAAATTCTCTCAATACTCTGCTAGACCGACGCATACTCTGGTAGGAAATGCAGGATATCTTGGAAGCAAGCTTATTAACTAAAATCCCTGTTTCCCGTGGGGTTGTAAGTGTCGCTTTCGAGATTGTCATAAACAAATAATGATATATGGTTGGTGTGGAAAAATTAAAACAATGAACAAAGTTAGGACACGTCTTTATCTTGATAGATATGAGTTGTGAACGACTTCATTCAATTTCTGCTAGAAGTTCGTCCAACGCTTCTTGGCTTAAACCAACTTCAGGGAAATCTGAAGGAGTATAGCCTCCTGCTTCTGAGGATAAGCAGTGGTCAATAATAGCTCCGAGTGTTCTTACATAGTTATTAGCCAAATTTTCTACAGTAGCCTGACGATGGAAAGCCGAGCTATATTGCCACTCCAGTTGCAATTTGCCTTCAATCACTAATCCATTCACATTCAACAAATGGCGGCGCTGCCCTTTGGGACTGTGAATAGAACCACTAGACTCTTGAGCGAATTTCCAACCAAGGGGTGCTAAATGCGTTTGGTCGAATTGACCCAAGTAGTTAAAGCTCACCTGAGCAGGAATTGCTCCCTCAAGTTGCTTATTGATGTTTGTATCTGGGCTAAGATACCGCAGGATGCCATAGCCAATACCTCGGTTAGGGATGCGTCGCAGTTGCTCCTTGACCGACTTGAGAGCTTCGCCAGGATGGTGAAGACCTCCAAGCTTTAAGTAAACAGGGAATATACTGGTAAACCAGCCTACTGTGCGGGACAAATCTATATCCTCAAACAAGTCCTCTCGTCCGTGACCTTCTAATTCAATTAGTAGGGAGTCATAGCCTGTCCATCCAGCAAAACTTTGTACTAATGCGGTCAATAGCACATCGTTAATTTTGGTGTTGTAGGCTCCAGGGACATCTTGTAACAGGGCTTGAGTCTGTTTTCCACTCAGAGATACAGAAACAATGCGACTTGAGCCGACAGTGTTTTCTGAGGGAACAGCAGAATAATCCAAGGGTAAAGGAGTAACTGCGAACGACTTTGAGTGCAGCCAGTGATCTAACTCTGAGTGCAGTCCTTGACTACCTGTATAATCCTGCAATCGGATTGCCCAATCTTTAAAGGAAGTTGTTTTTGCAGGGAGTTGGATTTTATTCCCACTATTTAATTGCTTGTATGCCGTAGATAAGTCTTCTAGTAAAATCCGCCACGAGATCCCATCTACAGCTAAGTGATGGATGACAATAAGTAAACGTCCGGGAGGATTGCCTAAGTTAAACAAAATGACCCGCATCAGCGGCCCATCTGCTAAGTTCAGCGTTCTTTGTGCTTCGTCTGCCCTGGCTGCGATCGCTCTTAACTGTTCTGCTTGAGGCAGAGATGATAAGTCTGCAATACCCAATGATAGGTCATCGTCCACATCACTGTTGTACTGCTGCCATTGCCCCCCCTGCTGGACAAACCGCAGACGTAAAGCATCGTGATGGTACAGTAACTTTTGCAATACCTGCTCTAATAATTCCGGTTGCAAATTTGCGGGAACTTCTAGCAGGAAGGATTGGTTAAAGTGATGAGGTTCTGGCAGATTTTGCTCAAAGAACCAGTGCAGAATTGGTGTTAGAGGGACAATCCCTGTAACTAAACCTTGTTCTGAATGAACCGAATTAATTATACCAGCAACAGTAGCTAATTCTGCAATTGTTTGGTGTTGAAATAATTGTTTCGGAGTAAGTTTTAATCCAGCCTGATTAGCTCTGGCAATAATTTGGATACTAATGATAGAATCCCCACCCAATTCAAAGAAATTATCGTGGATACCGACTTGTTTTAGAACTAAAACATCCTGCCAAATCTTGGTCAAGACTTCTTCTGTATGGGTACGAGGGGAGACAAAGCCAGCAGATTCATCGGACTCGAATTCTGGTACAGGTAAAGCACGACGGTCTACTTTCCCGTTAGGGGTAATCGGCAGTACCTCTAAAACTGTAAAGGACGCAGGTACCATGTAATCGGGGAGCTTTGACTTGAGAAATAGGCGTAGCTCATTACTGGTTGGCTGTTTCAATTTTGGGATCACATAAGCTGCCAAAGTCTTAGCACCAGGTTGATCTTCTCTTGCGATCGCCACAGCATCGCGAACTTGGGGGTGTTGAGTCAAAATAGCCTCAATTTCGGAAAGTTCAATGCGGAAACCGCGAATCTTAACTTGGTTATCAATGCGACCAAGAAATTCTATATTGCCGTCAGGTAAGTAACGAGCTAAGTCTCCTGTTTTGTACAAGCGAGAGTACTTTGTACACGCTTCGCTAACGCAATTGGAATCATTGAAGGGGTTTTGGATAAAGCTTTTATCAGTTAGCTCTATGCGGTTAAGATAACCCCTAGCTAAACCATCACCCCCAATATATAGTTCGCCAGGAACCCCTACAGGTAGAGGTTGTAAATGGCGATCCAGAATGTAGATTTGTGTATTGGCAATGGGACGACCAATTGGCAAGTTAGTCGCTTTGTCTGGTACTTTCTCGACTAAGTACCACGATGAAAAGGTAGTACTTTCAGTTGGCCCATAAACATGAAGCAGTCGCTTTGGAGGTTGATATTGCAGTATTGCTCTGACCGTGGTGGGATCAACCGCCTCTCCACCAAATAAAACAGTTTCCAGGGTTGTGAAGATTCCTGGAACTTGACTAACCAACTGGTTAAATAAAGCTGTTGTTACAAATAAAACATCAATTTGCTGCTGACGCAGTTTGGTACTAAGTTCTAGCGGTGCCAGCAGCACTTCTTTAGTAATACCTACGACGCTAGCCCCATGTAGCAAGGCTCCCCAAATCTCAAAGGTAGCAGCATCAAAAGTTGCATTGGAAGCTTGAGCAACTCGGTGCTTTGCTGTCAATTTTACATAGTTAGTGTTGCATACTAATCGATTGACAGCCTGATGTGTAACAGCGACACCTTTGGGTTGTCCTGTAGAACCCGATGTATAAATTACGTAAGCTAGGTGATGAGATAATGCTTCGGTGGTGGGGTTTTCCTGGCTGTGAGTGCTAATTATTTTCGAGTTAATCTCTAAACAGACTACCTGAGCTTGAGTTTGAGGTAACTGCCCTAGTAACCCCTCTTGAGTTAACAGCACTGGCACTTTTGCATCTTGCAACATATAAGCCAAGCGTTCTTGGGGATATGCTGGGTCAAAGGGAACATAAGCACCACCCGCCTTGAGTATAGCGAGTAAGGCAATAATCATGATTGGCGATCGCTCAATGCAAATTCCCACCAATACCTCTGCACCCACACCTAAAGTTTGCAGATAATGCGCCAATTGATTGGCGCGATCGTTCAACTCTTGGTATGTTAATGACTCGTCCTCATAGACCACAGCCACAGCATTAGGTGTTTGTTCTACCTGTTCCTCAAATAACTGATGGATACACTTACTGTCAGGATAAGGCGTATCAGTATCATTCCATTCCACTAGCAATTGATGTCGCTCGCGCTCGGTCAACAGTGGTAATTCACCAATGGGTTGATTGGGATTGGTAAGAATAGCTGTTAACAAGGTCTGAAAATGACTTGCCATCCTCGCAATAGTATCTGCCTCAAATAAGTCACTGTTATATTGCCAAGAACTTATCAGTCCCTCTTTCTTCTCCCAAACTGACAAGCTCAAATCAAACTGAGATATCCCGCGTTCTACCAATTGGGGAGTCAGCATCAAATTAGACAACTCTAATGTATCTAACGAGAAATTCTCTAAGACAAATATCGTCTGGAATAGGGGATTATAGCTGAGAGAACGTTCTGGCTGTAAAGCTTCTACCACTTGTTCAAAGGGAATATCTTGGTGAGCATAAGCAGAGATTGCAACTTGCCGCACCTGAGACAGAAACTCAGAGAAACTGGGATTTCCTTTGATCTGGTTACGTAGTACCAATGTATTGACAAAAAAGCCAATCAATGGTTCTATCTCCCTGCGGTTGCGGTTGGCAATCGGGCTACCGATACAAATATCATCTTGACCACTGTAACGAAACATTAAAACGACAAAAGCCGCCAGTAATGTTTGAAACATGGTAGCTCCTGACTGTTGGCTAAAGATTTTGATTTGCTGGCTCAAATTTGGGTCAAGTTGAAACTCTTGGGTAGCACCACAGAAAGTCTGAATAGGGGGGCGTGGCTTGTCTGTGGGTAGTTCTAATAAGGACGGCGCACCAGCTAAATGTTGCTTCCAGTAATTCAGTTGTTGCTTTTGAACTTCTTCGGTTAACCACTCTCGCTGCCAAACTGTAAAATCAGCATACTGGACAGGCAACTCCGGGAGGCGTAAAGGGGAACCTAGAGCAACTTGATAGAGGATGGACAACTCTTGGATGAGTATCCCCATTGACCAGCCATCCGTGATGATATGGTGCATGGTCAATACCAACACATGGGACTCTGGCCCAAGCCGCAGTAAAGCGACTCGCAACAAAGGGCCATTACTCAAATCAAAAGGTTGGCGAGCTTCTTTGGTGACAATCTGTTGTATCTCTGATTCTTCTAAACCTTGCAAGTCCAGCACTGGAATAGTGATTGTCAAACTGGGAGAAATTACCTGCACAGGTTTTCCATCTACAGATGGGAATGTTGTTCGCAGAATTTCGTGGCGGCGGATGATTTGGTTGAAACTCTGTTGTAGAGCTTCTACATTGAGTACACCTTCAAGACGAAACTGTAAACTCTCGTTATAAAAGGGGCTTTGGCTTTCTAATTGATAGAGAAACCACATCCTCTGCTGGGCAAAGGATAAAATCAAGTTTCCAGTTCGCTCTATAGACAGTATTGGTTCAGAGGAGTTATTTGCACTCTTCGCTTCTGCTAAAAAAGCCAGGATTTCTGATTTGTGCCCTAGCAGTTTGTTTTTGAGGTCTGGGTTCATCACTCCCTTGGGAGCGCGATAGTTTAACTGGTCGTCTTCCAGCCAAATTTTTATGCCTAAACTATCTAAATAAGATACAAATTCTATTGTTGTCATTTATAACACCCCTCCCTCATATTCTTTTTCTGCGTCATCAATAGCTGCATTCCAATTTCTGACAACAGTTAGCAGGGCCTCAAGGCTTTCTCCCAAAGCAGCGATAGTAGGGGATACAAAAAAACGATTTAGCGACAACTCAACAGAAAAAGCCTCGCGTAATCGAGAAATGACTTGGAAGGCGAGCAAAGAATTTCCTCCCAGTTCAAAGAAGTTGTTGTGAATGCTAGGAGGTGGGATGCTTAAAACTTGCTGCCAAATTTGAGCAATTTTTTGCTCTACTTCGTTTCTGGGTGCTACATAAGGGTTTTCTTCCTGATGAGTAAACTGCCGAATTAATTTGTTTTTATCAATTACGCCATTTAAAGTTAAGGGCATTTCGTTAACCATTACCAAGTTGCAGGTACAGTAATTTCCAAAGCGGTCTTGCACCTGTAAGTCTGATAATTTAACAATATTATTACTGCTAGTAGTGGTAAAATAGCCAGTTAACTTGTGTAAATTAAAAGCTGACGACTGCCAACGTTGAATGTTTTGGTTGCCGCCATCCAAACCTATCAATAAATGCCCTTGCTGATGTTGTAAGCTTGCAAGCATTGAAGATATTCCCTGATAGGAGGACATCACATGGAAACCTTTCGCGCGGATCAGATTTTTCATCTGATAACCTTGGCTCATACCTGTGTCATTCCACATACTCCAAGCTAAACAATAGCTCGCTAATTTGCTATTGTATTTTTGATAATCGCAAAAGCGATCGAGAAAACTATTGGCAGCAGCATAAGCGCCGACAGCAGTACTACCAAAAAAACCGTGTGCTGAAGAAAAGTTGATAAAAATGCTGTCGCTATTGTCTTTTACCAATTGATGCAACGTCCAAGCACCCAACATCTTGGGATGCAGCACTGCTGCTAAGTTCTCTTGAGTTTCTTCAAGTACAAGCTGTTCGTGGAAAGTTCCGGCTAAATGGATTACGCCATCCAGATTTTTCCCCCATTGGGATTGAGCTTTTTCAACTACTATCTGCAACTGTTTTAAGTCACAAATATCAACAGCTTCATAAATTATTTCTCCCTCAAGCTGTTCAAGTTCCTGGTAGGCTTTCAGGCGTTGTTCAATAGCATTTCCCTGCTCTAGATGGTCATTCCAAGTACTTTTATCAGGTAAAGGAGTTCTGCCAACCAACAGTAGTCTAGCTTGGTAATGTTTCAGTAGATATCGGGCAATCTCGATACCTACACCTCCAAGTCCTCCACTGATTAAATACATTCCTCCTAACTTGAAAGAAATTGACGATTTAGCTTCTCTTGCCAAATCGACTTTTTCTAAACGAGGAACTAAACGCTGACCATTTCTATAGGCTATTTCTCGCTCTTTCGAGGATATTTTCAGTTCTTGCAAAATATACGAACCGTTAGTTTCAACTTGCGTAAAAAGCAAATCGATGTGGCGACAGTTCAACCAAGGTAGTTCTTGAGGAATGGTTTTTAATAACCCCAATACTGCTGATTTCTCGTAAGCTATTGGGTCAGTTGAGGCAATAGATTGGATATGACTGGAAATAAATAATAAGTTAACCGAATGGTCAAAACCCTGAACTTTGGCTAAGGCTTGAGCTAGAAATAATAAACTATATATTCCTTGTTGTTGTGCTTCCTCGAGGGCATCTTTGCTCTTAACTTCGCCAATATACTTGTCATAAGTCCAGATGTGAAGTATCTGTCCAATAATAATATTATCTGTTGCTAGTGATTCAATTAGAAATTGGTAGTCTTGAGCTTTTTGTGGAGTAATTGTATAGCATGAGCGATTGATTTTAAGAAAATCTTTGCCAGGTGAAACAGTTATGTATGGTAGGTTATTTTCGGAGAGCATTTGACATAAATATGCACCCAACCCTTCAGAATCAAGAAATACTAAGGTAGAATTAATCAGAGCTAGAGAAGAATTAAAAGTAATTGGGGATTTGGGCTTCCATACTTGACGATAGAACCAGTCAGGAATGGTATTGATATTACCCAGTAATATATCAATCCGTTTAAGAATTGGTTTAAACTCACCTGTGTTGAAGCGCTGGCTAAGTTGCGATCGCTGAATTTTACCAATGGCGGTTTTAGGAATAATTTCTTTATCTACTGGAATCAGATAATCTGGATTTACTTTTAGGCTGTTGACAACTTGAGTGCGAATTTCCTTGATGAGACTCACTAAACTCTTGTCATCCAAAAGTTTGGGACTGAAAAATATGGCTAATTTATCGGTATTACTTCCAGTGACTCGGATGGCACAAGCTGCGGTATAAGAAACTTCTACGCCTGTAATTTCTTCAATTGCAGCTTCAATTTCATGACAGTAGTAGTTTAGCCCATTGATGATAATCACATCTTTGTGCCGTCCAGTAATGGTTAAACGTCCTTGGTGAAGAAACCCTAAATCCCCGGTATTAAACCAACCATCATGGGTAAAAACTTCTTGGTTCGCCTGGGGATTTTGATAGTAACCAGAGGTAACAGATGCACCTTTTACCTGTAGACGACCAATGGTATTTTCTATAACTATTTGTTCATTTTCATCAACGATACGTAGTGAAGCACCAGCAATTGGATGCCCAAGTTCTACAAATGAAGTGTCATCTGATGAAGATTCTAGAGAAAAACTGTCGGAGAAAGTAATACCAGAAGCGGTTTCGCACATCCCAAAGGCTGGGTGAATAGCATTAGTCTGCAAACCGTGGCGGCTAAGTAGCTTGAGAAAATTCCTCGCTACTTTAGTTACAATCGGCTCTCCTGCGTTGATCGCAAACCTCATTGAAGATAAATCCCAGTGCTTTCGACTCATATCGATCGCGCGATACGGTTCGCGCAGCGTTCCGTAGGAAAGGTCGCCAAGGGCATCGCAAATAAGGGAAAATGCAAAGTTAGGGGCCCAACTAATCGTAGCTTTATGCAAATCAATCAAATCTAGCCACTTGAGCGGATTTTGCACAATCAAATCAGTGGGTACATTTATCTGTTGACAACCTAAATTAACGGCCATAACACTGAGAGATATCAATGCACCGACATGATCCAATGGCATCCAGTTTAAAACAGTTTCCTGACTGGAGAAATGACCCATTAAAACTAAGCCAGATGTCATACTCAATAAATTGCGATGATTCAGCATCACACACTTGGGTATACCAGTGCTTCCAGAAGTCAAAAACAAAATCGCTAAATCCTCTGGCTGACTTTGATGCAAGTTGAAATCCGGTTCGCACTCGCGCAACCGATCAATAATTGCAACTTGAAAGTTTTCTAAATTTAAAAGCCTTGACAAACTATGAATGTTAGGGGCTAAAGAAGCACTGGTTATAACAATGGGTTTTCCTAGTATCTTCCAAGTGTTTTGTAGTTTGCTTACAGTACTGTTGGCTAGTTCGTAGGTTGAGGCAATGGATATTGGCACTGGAACAAAGCCCCCTAGTACGCAACCCCAGAAAGCACAAATGAAATCTTGATTATCTGCTAGTTGAAAAATTACTTTATCTTGCGGCTTGAGTCCTAGCTTTCTCAGTCCAGCTAAAATCTTGTGAGCATCTTGCCATAATTCTTTATAAAATTGAACTTTCTCACTACCATCAGACTGAATGTAAATGATGCCTTTGCTTGACTGTTTAGTAGCGCGTTGCAGTACTTCACCTAAAGTTTTGGGAACGTCTTGAGGGCATTGCAAAGCCTCTCCGTGACTAATAGCTAGCTTTTTTAACGAGTCAGAGTTTGTATTTTCTATCTTTTGACTAGGTGTGTTTGCTTGTAAATTTTGCTGGTTATCTTTAGAGGCGATACTCAGATCGCCTAGCAAATCCTCTAAATGTACAGGAGGAATACTTGTAACTCCTGGTTCAATAACCACCGCAACACGTTCAATTTCTGAGAATGACTCTAATTGCTCTTCTATATGACGCATTAAGTCAAAGTCAATAACTTCTAAACTGGTTAGAGTAACTTTGTCTAACTCTCCTGTATCTGTTAAGGGGATGGTGGAGACTGGTACAATTGCTTTCGGTATCCATTCGTTAGGCAGAATTGTTAGCAAATGAGATAACAATTGTTCTGGCGTAAATAAACCTGATGGAACTACATAGGCAACTAACTCCTGTTTTAATTTTTTTGTTTGTCTCTCTAGTACTACACAATCATCCACAGTCAAACTCGACCGAATAGCAACTTCTATATCTCTTTGGATAAAATCTTTATGACTTGAATTTGCTAAAATTTGACTATTATTATCCAACTGCATTAGCTTTTATATCCTTTTTTTATCGCTCTTTAATGAGAAAAATTAGCTGGCTACACTTTTGCAAAAACTGGTTAGCATTGGGTAATAGCTAGCAACTAAAATTATTCATAAACGATTTAAACTGTTTTTGAAATCTCAACCTCTTTAGGAATAGTACTAATTTTTGGGCTAAATTTATTTTTGAGTTCGAGTAGAACTGTACTTACAAGAGTAAACTATTTTTTTAAATAAACTTACTGTATTTTAAATAACACGCTGAATCTAATACTGTGAATCATCTCATATTTATCAACAAAATACAATACCAGTTAAAATAGTTAAAACATTTAAAATATTTAAGACAGTTAGGACAGTTAAGACAGTTAAGACAGTTAAGAAAAAATAATTACTAATTGCAACTTCTTTGTAGTTAAGGAATCACACAGATGTTGAAAGTTTTTATACACTAGCAGTTTGCAATTAAAACCTAATTTCCAACTCCAAAACACTCAGCAATCTTTCTTCCAAAGCTGTCAAATAAGGGCGCTTGGACTTCCCCAACATCTCCAAAAACTTCTGCACCGACTCCTCCAACTCACCCGAATACACTCAACCAAGGGAGCAACGCGGTTTTGTGAAGTCGGAGCAAAAACAAGCGATCGCTAAAAATGATATTTAAGCTAATGGTGATTTTATTTACAAATTAAATACTGATTTACACCAGCAATCATCTTGATGAGATATCTCAAAAAGATTGCTAGTCAGGCGTTCGATTCGTTTTAAACTAATATTTATTCCCCAATCTATTAGCGGTTAATGGTATCACCTAAAAATTTACGTTAGCTTGATAGCTTATCTGATTTTACAGCTTGTATCTATATGCCGCACAATGGGGACATACGCTATTAGATAAATTCCGCTATTTACAATCTTGTATGTGTCAGAAAATCAGTTACGTTCATTGGTTTGAGGAGATGATGCCAACGGTGCAGCTAACATTCTAAGAAAAGTAGCGGTGAAGCTTGGGCTAGATCTAAGTAGAATCAGTAGCGGCGACTTGATAGCGCCCTTAAGAATCCGTTTCTGGATTTCTTAAGAATCCCTATCCGCCTACGCGGTGGGGAGTATCAATAACTATTTTAAATACTTTAATTATCCACTTAACTGTCTTAACTGTCTTAACTGTCTTAACTGTCTACTTAATTATTAACTTAAATGTCTTAACAGCTATTGCATTTTCTTGATAAATCTGAGATTATTCGGAAGATCCGGTTATTGGCTTGAGTTTTAAAAAAGCTAGTTTATTTATTTTTTGAAATTTAAAAAACTCAAGGGGATTGATTTATACAAATATTACAAATTTCAATCCCTAGTCAAGAAAAATAAAATGATAAAATTTGAGTCTATTTATTAATACTTTTTAAATATTCTCTAACCATTTATGACACTAACTAATATGCCAGTTAAATCTAGGGCAATATGTGGCTTAATTGTTCCTGATGAGGTGACACATGAGTATGTAGAAAACCTTAGTTCACAATAGTTTGAAGAGATGATTGGGGATACTGATGCTGAGGATGGAAAAAAAAACGGAACCATCAGATCGGGGTAAATAGAAATAAAACTCAAAAAATATTAACCCAATCTGAGGGCGAATGACTCTTATCTAGCTTAGTCTAGATTCTGAGATAGGTTTCTTTATTTACAAAGACTCTATCTTATACCCTTAGTAATGTTTTAACCACAGAGTATAAGGACTTTAGGTAATTACAATGGACGAAATCGTTAAAAAACTCGCTGGTCTGGGTCTTCCTGGTGTAATTCTCGTGGTTCTAGCAGCCACATCAGGAGGTAGTTCCGCTGCTGTTGCAGCTGCCCTCACAGCCTTGGGAGGGCCCTTTGGCATCATCGGAGGTATAGGATTGCTTGGTCTAATAACCGTTCTGGGAGATACTGTAGCGGGATATGGAATTGAAGCTATTCTCAAGGCCGTCTATGCAGAGCGTAGCAAAACCGAATCAGTAAGATACCTCCTCAAAGAAATTAAAGATTTACCCATTACAGAGGAGCTAAAACTCAAACTGAAAAATCAACTTAGCCCAGAAAGCACTACTGCTACCGAAGAGATTCCGCAACCAACAACAGTTGAAATTGTTGAGGAATAATTTCACTGTGTCTACACCGTAGCTTAGAAGGGGGGAAGCAGAGTCAAAGTCCCCCTTTTTTAGGGCAATTTTAGAGGGAACTTGCTGCCAAATCCCTCCAAGAGCAGGAATCACTCGTTGAAGAAGGGCTGTATGTCATAACAGAGTTTTAGCCCTGCTTTGATGCAGCCGATATTGTGCGCTGTGGACGCGATCTTTTTGTTTAGCGCAGTCACCTTACTTGATGCAATCAGGACTTACGCAAAACTTTAGTCGAGACCCTAATTTTCAGGTAGGGGCAATTCATGAATTGCCCCTACCGTGTGTAGTTTTGCGTAAGTCCTATCAATAACAGAGGTCGGAAGCAGAAGGAATATTGCTCTCTGTTTCCTACGTCTTAAATCAACATCCCCAGGTCAAGACATTCCTGGCAATTTATATTTAAATTTATGAGAGAAATTATAATTAACTCGACTCACTCTATTAATAATTATTCTGCTTTAACTAAGCAGGAACAACATAAAATATTAGTTGAATGGAATGATACAAAGACAGATTATCCTAAACATCTGTGCATACATGAATTATTTGCAGCACAGGTAGAAAAAACTCCAGACAATATTGCTGTTGTCTTCAAAGAAGAAACACTTACTTACCAAGAGTTGAATTACCGAGCTAATAAAATAGCACATTATTTGCAAGATTTGGGTGTAGAGTCAGAGGTGTTGGTAGGGATTTGTGTTGAGCGTTCGCTTTTGACGATCGCAGGGCTATTAGCAATTCTCAAAGCGGGTGGAGCTTATGTACCCCTAGATCCAACCTATCCTCAAGAGCGGCTATCGCTCATACTCTCAGATTCACAAGTGCAGGTGTTATTAACCCAGGAAAAATTTGCGGAAGGGTTTACTGAAAGCGGGGCGAAGTTGGTTTGTCTCGATAGTGACTGGGAATTAATTAATCGCCAAAGTCAAGAGAATCCCACTAGCGATACCACAGCTGAAAACCTGGCTTATGTCATCTACACCTCCGGTTCTACAGGAACACCAAAGGGAGTAGCTGTGCCGCATCGGGCTATCAATCGGCTAGTATACAACACCAACTACGTACAGTTACAGAGTTGGTATTGTATCGCCCAAGCCTCAAATACCTCATTTGACGCAGCCACATTTGAAATTTGGGGATCTCTCCTGCACGGGGCGAGGCTGGTGGTAATTCCTCAAGATGTTGTGCTTTCACCGCAGAACTTTGCAGTGTACATCCGCGAACAAAAAATTAGTGTATTATTTTTGACCCCAGCTTTATTTAATCAGTTAGCTAGCGTTGTTCCAGAAGCATTTAAAGACCTGCATCACTTACTAATTGGAGGTGATGTTCTCGATCTCAAATCTGTTAAAGCAGTTCTGAGAAATGGGCCGCCACAGCGATTACTGAATGCTTATGGCCCAACCGAGAGTACAACATTTGCTTGTTGGTATTTAGTGCAGAATATACCCGAAGGGGCGACAAATGTGCCCATTGGTCGCCCAATTTCCAATACACAAATCTATATACTAGACTCCAAGCTTCAACCAGTTCCTATTGGGACTCCCGGTGAATTGTATATTGGTGGCGACGGTTTGGCGCGAGGCTATCTTAACCGCCCAGAATTAACTAAAGAAAAATTTATTCCCAATCCGTTTGAGGAGGTAGGAAGCAGTAAATTATACAGAACTGGCGATTTAGCCCGCTTCTTAGCAGATGGGAATATAGAGTACTTGGGGCGAGTCGATAATCAGGTGAAGATTCGCGGCTTCCGCATTGAACTGGGAGAAATTGAGGCGGTTTTGAATCAACATTCGGATGTACAGCAGGTAGTGGTAATTGTCCGTGAAGACATCCCTGGTGATAAACACCTTGTTGCCTATATTGTCCCTAAGCAAAAACTCGATCTGAGTGTTACTATCCTCAAACGGTTTCTGCAAGAAAAACTGCCTAATTATATGATGCCAGCAGTTTTTGTAATCTTAGACTCCTTGCCCCTCACCCCTAATGGTAAAGTCGATCGTCGGAATCTTCCAGCTGGCGATCGCACCCGTCCCAATCTCGAAGAAAGCTTTGTTGCACCTCGTAACCCAATTGAGGAAAAGTTAGCTCTGATTTGGGGCCAGTTACTAAGGCTCCATCTAATTGGAGTCAATGATAATTTTTTCTATCTGGGTGGTCATTCCCTAATTGCAACTCAGATGCTTTCTCGCGTGCGCGAAGTTTTTTCGGTCGAGTTATCCTTTGGGCAAATCTTTGAAAACCCCACTATCGGGAATTTAGCTGAACTTATCACCCAAGCTAACAAAGAACAACACTGTCAACGTCTTGCCATAGAACGAATTCCCCATGTAGGACTCTTGCCAGTATCCTTTGCTCAAGAGCGAGTGTACTTCATCCAGCAATTAGCGCCGGAAAATAGTGCCTACCAATTCCAGGTAAAGATCCGATTTCGCGGTCAGCTTGATGTCACAGTCTTACAACAGTGTCTTGATGAGATTGTGCAGCGTCATGAAATCTTTCGCACGACTTATCCGGCGGTAAATGGTAAGTTATTTCAGGTGATTAACCCACACCAACCAATTAGTTTCAAAGTAATTGATCTCCTGGCATTCTCGGAATCGGAGCAAGAAGCCGAGGCTGAAAAGCTATGTGACGCTGAAATACAGCAGCCCTTTGACATCAATCAACTACCCCTAGTGAGGTGGGTTTTATTGAAGTTGAATGACCAAGAACATATATTGATCCATATTGAGCATCACATGGTTCATGATGGTTGGTCGTTCAACGTCTTTCTGGGTGAGTTAATGAAACTTTATCCAGCCTTCTGTGCGGGTAAACCCTCCCCACTGACTGAACCATGCTTGCAGTTTGCAGACTTTGCCCATTGGCAGCGTGAATGGGTGAATAGCACCCAAGCCCAAGTGCAATTAACCTATTGGCAACAAAAGTTATCAGGTAGTTCCCCCCTGTTGGAATTACCACTAGATCGCCCCCGACCGACAGAACAAACTTACAATGGCGATCAAATCAGAATGGAACTTCCCAACGATTTGTGTGAATCCCTGAGAATTCTCAGTCGTCAAGAAGGTGCAACCTTATTTATGACGATGCTGGGAGCTTTCCTGGTGATGTTGCACAGATACACTGGGCAAGAAGATATTAGCATTGGGACTGCTGTTGCCAATCGACGGATGCACGAGATAGAAAAGTTAATTGGCATGATTGTCAATAACTTGGTTTTACGTACCGATTTGTCAGGTAATCCCACATTTAGAGAATTACTTGACCGTGTGCGCCAAGTGACGCTAGAAGCTTACGCTAACGAAGACCTACCCTTCGATAAAGTGGTAGAAATTCTCAAGCCCATACGCAACCTGAGCCACAATCCTCTGTTTCAAGTGATGTTCAGCTTCCATGATTCTGCTATGCCTGATTTGAATCTCCCAGGCTTGGACATCAGCTTGCACGAACCCCTTAGTAATAAATCTGCAAAGTTTGATCTAGATTTCTTAGTCATACCGCGTTTTGAGCAAAGCGTGCAGAACGGTGCTAAAACCGGAGCAAAAGGAATCACCCTAGTTTTAGAATACAATAGCGATCTTTTCGATGCTGCTACAATCCAACAAATGTTAGAGCAGTATCAAAAGTTGCTACAAAATATTGTGGGCAATCCAGAGCAACAGATTGGTAAAATACCTCTGTTGACAGAATCTCAACAAAATTTACTGCTGGAGTGGAATCATACTCCTAGAGAATATACACAGATAGACTGTATTCATAAGCTATTTGAGTCTCAGGTGGAGCGATCGCCCGATGCTGTAGCTATTGAGCAAGAAGCTCAAAAGTTAACTTACCGCGAATTGAGCGATCGCACCAATCAATTAGCCCACTATCTGCAAAATTTAGGAGTCAAACCAGAAATGCTAGTTGGTATCTGCGTTGACCGTTCCCTAGAGATGATTGTCGGCTTACTTGCTATTCTCAAAGCTGGTGGTGCTTATGTTCCCCTTGACCCGGCTTATCCAAAAGAGCGACTAGCTGACATTTTAGAAGATACGCAATTGGGTATTTTGCTGACTCAAGAAAGATTTTGTGAGAAATTACCAGATTATCCTGGAAAAAGGATCTGTTTAGATAGAGACTGGGCAATAATTGCTCAACAAAATACAGCCAACCCAATTAATAACGTTCAACTTGACAACCTTGCCTATATTATTTATACCTCTGGTTCTACGGGAAAACCCAAGGGTGTGATGATTGAACAGCGATCGCTAATAAATTTTGTCATCACCGCAACTCATGAATATGGAATTAGTGCAGACGATAAGATTCTGCAATTTGCGTCAATCTGCTTTGATACATCTATTGAAGAAATCTTACCTTCTCTTTTAGTTGGTGCAACATTAGTACTACGTACCGAAGAGATGTTGCACTCCAGCGATGAATTTTGGCGGTGTTGTCAACAATGGCAATTGACAGTTTTGGATCTCCCTACAGCGTACTGGCATCAATTGGTCGCGGAACTTACCCCTGAAGACTCCCGAATTCCTGAAAGTCTCAGGGTTGTGATTGTTGGGGGTGAAGAAGTTCAATTGGAAAAAGTGAAGCATTGGCACTGTAGTATTGCTCATTTTCTCCAGCCACCGCAATTATTTAATAGTTACGGGCCAACGGAAGCAACGGTTATAACCACTTTACACCGCTTAAGTTCGGCAGATAATTCTTGGGTTGCGATCGGGCAACCCATCAGTAATACTCAGGCTTATGTTCTGGATAAATATCTGCAACCTGTTCCTATAGGAGTTCCTGGAGAATTGCATATTGGCGGGGCTGGATTAGCTAGAGGATATTGGCAACGCCCAGAGTTAACCGAGGAAAAATTCATCTCCAATCCCTTTAGCGATTTTGGATTCGGGAATAAGAGTGAGAATTTAGAATCTTCTCAAACTATTGAATCAGAAAATAAATCCAAAATCCAAAATCCAAAATTGGCTCGCCTTTACAAAACTGGTGACGTAGCACGATTTCGTGCAAATGGCAACCTAGAATATCTCGGTCGAGTTGACGACCAAGTGAAAATTCGCGGCTTCCGTATTGAGTTAGGAGAAATTGAGACGGTGTTACGTCAACATCCACAGGTGTTTCAGGCTGTCGTTATTGCCCGTGAAGACATCCCTGGACAAAAGCGCCTTATAGCTTATGTTATACCCCACCAACCGCAACCAAACGCCGATGAACTGCGTCATTTCCTCAAGCTGAAACTGCCTAATTATATGGTTCCTTCGGCTTTCGTACTGCTAGATGCGCTGCCGATGACACCCAACCACAAGGTAGACTACCGCGCCCTCCCAGCGCCCGACCTTTCCCGGTGTGCAGAAGATAAATTTGTTGCTCCCCAGACAGCCACAGAAGAAAGATTAGCGGCGATTTGGTCGGAAATCTTGCGATTAGAGCAAGTTGGCATCCACGATAACTTCTTTGAATTGGGCGGAGATTCGATTCTCAGCATTCAGATAATTTCTCGTGCCAAGCAAGCGGGTATCCAAATTTTTCCCAAACAGCTATTTCAATACCAAACGATTGCTGAGTTAGCTGCTGTGGCAGGTATGACTTGCCAAGTTACAGCCGAACAAGGGTTAGTAACTGGCAAGGTGGCGCTGACACCCATCCAGCACTGGTTTTTCGAGCAGAAATCGCCGGAACCTGATTATTTTAACCAGTCAATATTGCTGGAAGTGCCGCCAGATTTGCAACCAGAGCTATTACAGCAAGTTGTGCAACAATTATTACTGCATCATGATGCTTTGCGTCTACGGTTTGTGCAAGAAGGGGAAAACTGGCAGCAGTTTAACGTCGCTGTTGATAAATCTGTGCCGTTTAGCGTTATCGATTTGTCTCAACTTTCGTCAGCAGAACAGCAAATAGCAATCAAAGCCGCAGATAGTGAACTTCAGGCTAGTCTGAATTTGTCTACTGGAGCGATCGCACGAGTAGAATTATTTCAATTAGGCAACAATCAACCTAGTTGCTTACTATTTATCATCCATCATTTAGCAGTAGATGGCATCTCATGGCGGATTTTGTTAGAAGATTTGGCTACTGCATACCAGCAAATCAGCCGTGGTGAACCGATTCAATTACCGCCTAAGACAACTTCGTTTCAATATTGGAGCGATCGCTTGCTAAAATATGCTCAATCAGATGCAATTACCACAGAGTTAAATTACTGGCTGGGTGAGTCTAGTTTTCAAGTTACTCCACTGCCAATAGACAAGCCTTTATCTGACGAAAATACTATCGCTTCAACTGCTTCTGTATCCCTTTCTTTAACTGAAGAACAAACCCGCGCCCTTTTGCAGGATGTCCCTGGAGCCTACAACACTCAAATTAATGATGTGTTGCTGACAGCCTTAGTGCAAAGCTTTGCCCAATGGACGGGAGAAAATTCGCTGCTGGTTGACTTAGAAGGTCATGGCAGAGAAGACTTATTTGAGGATGTGGATTTGTCGCGTACCATTGGCTGGTTTACCACCTTATTCCCGGTTCGGTTACAGTTAGAAGAAATTGACCATCCCGAAGAGACTTTAAAGTTAGTTAAAGAACAATTGCGGCGCATCCCCAACCGAGGTATTGGTTATGGGGTGTTGCGTTATTTACGGCGGGATGATGTGAAACTACAAGCGCTACCTCAAGCAGAAGTGAGTTTTAATTACCTTGGTCAGTTTGATCGGGTGCTTAAGGCATCTGAAGTTTTGGGTTTGGTTAAAGAAATGAAAGCGCGACAAAGTGAAGCTGGTAAGCGCAGCCACCTGTTAGGAATAAGCGGATTTATTCGCGCTGGAAAGTTAGAGATGACTTGGAATTATAGCGACAAAGTTCATCAAAAAGCCACAATTGAACGCTTGGCTTTTGGGTTTATTGAAGCGTTAAAAAATTTGATTGTTCACTGTCAGTTAAAAGAGTCACAAGGTTATACGCCTTCTGATTTTTCGGCTGCTAAACTTAATCAAAAACAGCTTGATAAATTCTTAGCGAAAGTCAATAAAAGTAAAATTCATTAGTATTCATGAGGGTTTAGTTTTTGGTTTATTACTCATGTAAATTTTGTATATAATCGATCCTTTGTAGAGACGGCGATTTATCGCGTCTCTTGCCTTAACCGAATTAAATTCTAACACACCCTAAAATACCTAATTTTGTTCAAAAATCAAATATGATTCCTATGTTAATATTCAGCATTCAGAGGTAGTTTAATGGAAAATATTGAGGATCTTTATGAACTTTCGCCTATGCAGCAAGGGATGCTGTTTCATACCCTTTATGCGCCAGAATCGGAAGTTTATTTTGAGCAGTTCCTTTGTACTCTCTCTGGAGAATTAAATTTTCTTGCCTTCCAGCAAGCTTGGGAGCAGGTTGTGGCAAGACATCCAGTTTTACGCAGTTCTTTTTATTGGGAAGAGATAGAAAAGCCCTTGCAAATGGTTAGTAAGGAAGTCAATCTATCCTGGAAAGAATTAGATTGGCAGAATTTAACGCCTGATGAACAACAACAGCATATAGCGGATTTTTTGAAATGCGATCGCCAAAAAGGATTGGATCTTGCCGAAACTCCCTTAATGCGCTTCACTCTAATTTATCTAGGAAAGCAGACTTATCAATTTATATGGAGTCATCATCATATCCTTTTTGATGGCTGGTCGATGCAGATTATCTTGAAAGAAGTTTTAACTTTTTATGAGGCTGATTATCGAAGCGAATATTTACGCCTGAAACCCTCTCGCCCTTATCGAGATTATATTCATTGGTTACAACAACAGGATATTGCTCAAGCAAAAAACTTTTGGCGACAAACTCTCCAAGGGTTTGAAGCTCCGATCTCTTTAATCGGGAATAGGGAACAGGGAATAGGGAACAGCAAGGAAGAAATATACAATGAGCAACCTTTCCAATTATCTCAAACGGTAACTGAAAAATTGCAATATGCCGCACGACAGCACCATTTAACTTTGAATAATTTGGTGCAAGGAGCTTATGCGTTACTACTTTCCCGCTACAGTGGAGAAAGTGATGTGGTCTTTGGTGCAACTGTATCTGGTCGTCCACCAACTTTTGAGAATGTAGAATCGATGGTTGGGCTATTTATCAACACTCTCCCCATCCGGTTAGATGTCGATGGAAAAACAGAATTATTATCTTGGCTGAAACATTTACAAACCCAACAACTTGAACAGGAACAATATGCTTATTTCCCTTTGGCAGAAATTCAACAAATAAGTGATATTCCTCCTGGAACGCCACTATTTGAAAGTATTTTAGTGTTTGAAAATTATCCGATAGATTCTGCTGAGGAGGAAGTCAAAGAAACTTTAAAAATTAGTGATATTCGTTGTTTTGAACGCACAAATTATCCTCTAACGGTAGTAGTTAATCCTCAATCAAAATTGTCTGGAAGGATTATTTATGATGCTAATCGCTTTGAGCAACAGACAATTAGCCGCATGATTGGACATTTCCAAACATTGCTAGCAGGAATGGCAGCTAATTTACAACAAGATATTTCTCAATTATCCTTGCTCAGTGCAGCCGAAGAAGAAGAATTGCTGCTGCAAGAAAATCATCAATATATAGATTCTAATTATTATAAATGTATTCATATTTTATTTGAAGAACAGGTAGAAAAAACTCCTGATACAGTAGCAGTTGTATATGAAAAAGAATATGTAACTTATCGGGAATTGAATAATCGCGCTAATCAATTAGCCCATTATTTACAAACGCTAGGAGTTCAACCAGAAGTACGGGTAGGAATTTGTGTCGAGCGATCGCTAGAAATGGTGGTAGGGATACTGGCTATTCTCAAAGCGGGTGGGGCTTATGTGCCGCTAGATCCTACTTATCCCCCAGAAAGACTGGCGTTTATGGTGGAAGATGTGCAAACAACCATCTTACTGACACAGAATTATTTACAACATAGACTCCCAATCCATAATCAAATTGTGGTTAATCTGGATACAGATTGGCAAATCATTGATACACACAAAACAAATAATTTATCAAGTCAAGTTAATCCAGAAAACTTAGCTTATATAATTTATACCTCTGGCTCAACGGGTATACCAAAAGGAACAGAAATCACCCATCGCAGCATTATTGGTTTTATGTTTGGGGTTGATTACATTCACCTTGATGCAGAGCAAATTTGGCTGCAACATTCATCAATTTCCTGGGATGCATTCACTCTAGAACTTTGGCCGCCATTACTTTATGGTGGGCGTTGTGTGCTTTACCCAGATAAAATTCCCACACCTGAAAACTTAAGCAAAATTATCCAAGAACAGGGGATTAATATCCTGTTTCTAACTACCGCCCTTTTCAATCTTATGATTGACACCATCCCAGAAGGATTATTAGGGATTAAACAACTGCTATTTGGGGGAGAGTTCGTTTCTGTATGTCATGTTCGCCGCGCCTTAGAATTATTACCAGAAACCCAAATTATTCACGCTTATGGCCCTTCGGAATGTACAGTATTTACCTCTTGTTACCCGATTCCTAAACAACTTGCTCAAAATGTCCATTCAATTCCCATCGGAAAACCCATAGGCGATAGAAACGTTTATTTACTAGATGGAGATTTGCACAGAGTGACCATTGGGGTTCCTGGACAACTTTATATAGGTGGGGCGAGTGTTGCTAGAGGTTACTTAAATCAACCAACATTAACCCGTGAAAAATTTATTCCTAATCCTTTTATTGAGGGAGATACACTTTACAAAACCGGAGATTTAGTCCGCCGTCTCCCTGATGGTAATCTGGAATTTATGGGTCGAATTGATACACAAGTAAAAATTCGCGGTTTTCGCATTGAGCTAGCAGAAATTGAGGCATTTTTAAATCAACATCCTGACATAAAGCAAGCGGTAGTTATTCTGCGCGAAGATGAACCTGGGAACAAGTATTTAGTGGCTTATCTCGTAACTAAAGACAATCAACCAACACCTAGCACTGTGCGAAACTTCCTTAAAAAAAAGCTGCCCGATTACATGATTCCCGCCGCTTTTGTATTTCTGGAAGCATTACCTTTAACACCTAATGGTAAGATTAATCGCCGGGCTTTACCCGCCCCAGATACTTCCCAAAGAACTCCAGAGGTTGATTTTATTGCTCCTTCTACACCTACCGAACAAGAATTAGCCACGATTTGGAATGAAGTTCTGCGATTAAAACAAATTGGAATTCACGATAACTTCTTTGAGTTGGGGGGACATTCTTTACTGGCTACTCAAGTAATTTCTCGATTAAGAGAAGCCTTTGTTTTAGATTTTCCTTTGCGTTACCTGTTTGAAAATCCGACCATTGCTGAACTATCTCAAAAAGTGATTGATCAACAAATTGCACAAGCAGAAGATAATGCTATGGCAGAGATTTTAGCGGAAGTTGAAGAATTATCAGAGGTAGAAGTGAGGCGGCAATTGCTCTTATGAGTATTTTTTTAAACGCAAAGGAACGCCGAGGGAACGCGGAGTAACGCAGAGTATTTATATAGAGATTGACGAGAGATTAATAAAATATTGTACTTCTTCTGTCTCTGTGGTTCGATTTAAATAATTTTTAACAATAAATATTATGAGTGATATCCTAAAACGTCTTGAAAGCCTTTCGCCAGAAAAGCGAGAATTAGTCTTACAAAAACTGAAAAAACAACAGCAATCTCCACTCCTCACACCTGTTTCGCGCAAACAACCGCTTCCCCTCTCTTTTGCTCAACAAAGACTGTGGTTTATCGACCAACTAGAAGACGGAAATTGTGTATACAATGTCCCGTTTTTTTTACAAATTAATGGATGTCTTCAAATAGCAGCTTTAGAAGAAGCTATTACAGCAATTATTCAACGTCATGAAATATTACGTTCCAGTTTTTCAGTTATCGATGGTTCGCCTATACAGGTGATTCATGACAATCTTAAGTTGACAATGCAACTGATAGACTGGCGACAATTGACGGAAAAAAAGCAGTTAACTAAAGCGCAGCAATTAGCGATAGAAGAATTGCAACAACCCTTTGACTTATCAAATCCACCTTTGCTACGGGTGAAATTGTTGCAATTGAGTAATCAATCTCATCTGCTGTTGCTCGTCATCCATCATATCGTTTGTGATGGCTGGTCAATGCAGATATTCCGCCGGGAATTATTCACTCTTTACACGGCTTTTTGTGCTAAAAAACCTTCTCCTTTACCAGAATTATCGCTGCAATATGCCGATTTCGCTCACTGGCAAAGACAATGGTTAGAGGGAGAGGTATTGCAAAAGCAACTCAATTATTGGCAAAAACAATTATCCGCAGTTCCGCCACTGTTAGAATTATCTACAGACAAACCCCGCCCGTCAACGCAAAGCTATCGGGGACGTAGTGAGTTTGGCAAGCTCAATCAGGATTTAACTCAGAAATTGAAGCGTTTGAGTCAAGAGTCAGGAACAACTCTGTTTATGACCTTACTGACAGCATTTGCGCTGTTACTTTCGCGCTACAGTGGACAGGATGATATTGTTGTTGGTTCTGCGATCGCAAACCGGAATCGTCGAGAGACTGAGCCACTTATTGGCTTTTTTGTCAATACCTTAGCATTACGTATCAACTTAGAAGGGAATCCAACCTTCTTGGAATTACTTGAACGGGTGAAGCAAGTAACCCTAGATGCCTACGATCATCAGGATTTACCCTTTGAAAAACTGGTTGATGAATTGGGTTTAGAGCGATCGCTCTCCTATCATCCCCTATTTCAAGTGACTTTTGGCTTGCAAAATGAAACCCAAGAGACTCTAGAAATCCCTGGATTAACCCTGAATCCCTTTAAATGGGAAAACACGACGACGCTGTTTGATTTGTCGCTAATTGTTCGGGAAACTTCCCAAGGGTTAATCGGAGAATGGGAATATGCCACCGATTTGTTTGCAGCTACAACCATTCAAAGGACGATCGGAAATTTTGCAGTCTTGATTCAAGAAATTGTTGATAATTCTCAACAACCGATTAATACTATACCATTGCTCACAGAAGTTGAACGTCAACAACTACAACACTGGAATCAAACTCAAACCGATTATCCTCTCAATCAAACTCTGGTTAACCTGTTTGAGGCTCAAGTTGCTAAAACTCCTGATAATCTCGCTTTGGTATTTGAATCCCAGAGCCTAACTTATCAACAACTTAATCAAAAAGCTAACCAACTCGCTCATTATCTAATTCAAAATCACCAAATTCAACTAGATACCTTAATTGCTATCTGTGTTGAACGTTCTTTAGAAATGATTATTGGTGTGCTTGGTATCCTCAAAGCGGGTGCTGCTTATGTGCCAATTGACCCCAGTTATCCACAAGAACGAATTGAATTCATGCTACAGGATTCTGGAACATCGGTATTATTAACCCAAAGTTTTATCAAAGACCAATTATCTCTAAGTAAACTCGAACACCAAGTTATTTGTTTAGATGAAGAAACTTTTAATTCGGCGTTAACAGATAATCCCAATGTTAAAATTACGCCTGATAATTTAGCTTATATAATTTATACCTCCGGTTCAACGGGGCGACCCAAAGGGGTAATGATTGAGCATCGTGCAATTGTCAATCTAAGCTTGGCTTGGGCGAAAACTTTTCAAGTTCAATCTCAAAGCCGTTTACTTCAGTTTGTTTCTTTTAGTTTTGATCCGTCTGTTGCAGAAATTGCTACTACTTTGGTAACAGGTGCTTGCTTATATCTTACTAATAAAGAAACTTTGTTACCCGGTCAAGGCTTGATTAATTTCTTAGCAGAATACAAAATTTCTCACAGCGCTTTACCTCTTTCGGTATTGTCTGTCTTACCTCAAGCAAGCTTACCCGATTTGCAATGTCTAGGGGTTGGTGGTGAGGCTTGTTCAGCAGAATTGGTGACACAATGGGGAACGGGACGACATTTTTTCAATTGCTACGGGCCGACAGAATCGACAGTTATTGCCACTATAGCTAGTTGTGAACCAAATGGAAAAAAACCTTCTATTGGGCAACCATTATCTAATATTCGTATCTACATTTTAGATACTCATAATCAACTCTTACCACCCGGTATTCCTGGGGAATTGTGCATTGCAGGAGTGGGTTTAGCACGAGGCTATTTGAATCGTCCCGATTTAACTAATGAAAAATTTATTGATGTTGAATTATTTGGGAAAATTGAGCGAATTTATAAAACAGGCGACTTAGCAAAATGGAACTGTGATGGTAATCTTGAGTATCTGGGTCGCATTGACGATCAGATTAAATTACGGGGTTTTAGAATTGAAATCGGTGAAATTGAATCGTTATTATTACAACACACTTTAGTTAAAGAAGCAGTTGTTATTTTATACAAATCTGATAGTAATCCCAGGATTTTAGCATATCTTACTGCGGCAGAAAAGTCTATCAATTTAGCGAATCAACTTAAGGACTATCTGAAAAATCGCCTACCAAATTATATGCTTCCTAGCCAGATTATAATATTGGATAAGCTGCCCATTAACCCCAACGGTAAGTTAGATCGCAGATCATTACCAGCACCAGATACATTTACTTCCACTAACTTTGAAGTGCTTGTTACGCCAACTGAAGAATTGCTGGCTACCTTATGGCAAAGTCTTTTAAAAGCTAAGTCTATTGGTCGTCGAGATAACTTTTTTGAACTGGGTGGGCATTCTTTATTAGCGACTCAATTAATTACCCGCATTCGTGATAGTTTTGGGGTGGAAATACCTGTCCGTAAGGTATTTGAGCAGAGTATTTTGTCTGAGTTAGCAACAGAAATTGATCGAGCATCTTCAGGAATCGCTTTACCGCCCATCACACCACAGCCTGAAAATGTTCCCAAAACTCTTTCTTTTGCTCAATCAAGACTTTGGTTTTTAGCTCAACTTGAAGGTACTGGAACCTCAGCTACCTACAATATGTCAACGGCTTTGCAACTTGATGGTAAGTTAAATATAGAGGCGTTGCGGGCAAGTTTTGATTATCTCCTCGATCGCCATGCCATTCTCCGTACTTATTTTCCAGCTTTGGAGGGAGAAGCGCAAGTAGTTGTCCAAAATCTAGAAGATATTGAAGTGCTGGAAATCGCAGATTTACAAAAACTTGATTCCCAGACTCAAGCAGAAACCGTACAACGCTTATCAAATAACCACGCCCAAGAACCATTTAACTTAAATACTGGCCCTCTTTTCAAAGCGAAACTCCTGCAATTAAGCGAACAAAAAAATGTGCTGCTCCTGAATATGCACCACATTATTAGCGATGGCTGGTCGATGGGGGTGTTTAAACGCGAATGGGAACAGGCTTATTCGGCTTTTGCTGCGGGGGATGCTCCAAAATTGTCACCATTGCCGATTCAGTATAGTGATTATGCAGCTTGGCAGCGCAGTTGGTTACAAGGGGAGATTTTAGAAAGTCAAGAAAATTATTGGAAACAACAACTAGGCGATGCTCCGCGATTGCTAGATTTGCCTACCGATTATTCCCGTCCGGTGCAGCAAAGTTACCAAGGTGGACGCAAGGAATATCGTTTGAGCCATGAACTGACTCAGAAACTCAAAATATTGAGTCGAAAATTCGGGGTTAGTTTGTTTATGACCCTGTTGACGACTTTTAATATCTTACTATCGCGTTACAGCCGTCAAGAGGATTTGTGTGTTGGTAGTGCGATCGCAAATCGTACCCATAAGTACACAGAATCACTAATCGGCTTTTTTGTCAACACCTTAGTATTACGGAGCAAAATCAAGCCAGAGCAAGGATTTAGTGAGTTACTTCAACAAACCCGCCAAACTTGCTTAGATGCCTACGCTCATCAAGATATTCCCTTTGAATATTTGGTAGAACAGTTACAACCAGAACGCAGTCTCAGCCATAACCCTTTATTCCAAGTGATGATCGTGTTGCAAAACACCGAAGGGTCGGGGACAAATGTTAGTTTACCAGGGCTGGATATTAAATGGTTAAATCAAACTTATCCATTCGCCAAGTTTGATTTGACCTTGGATATTTGCGAAAGGGACGAACAACTGCATTGTATGTGGGAATATGCCACCGATTTATTTAAAGCAGAAACTATTCAACGTATGGCGGGACACTTTGAAGTATTGCTAGAAGCAATTACCGAAAATCCCCAACAGCCCATCAGTAAGCTGCCCTTGATGACAACAGCAGAAATTCAACAACTGCGAGTTTGGAATCAAACTAACATCGATTATCCTCAACACCAGACGCTGGTAACTCTATTTGAACAACAAGTTGCACAAACCCCCGATAACATTGCCGTGGTGTTTGAAGATTGCAGCCTGAGTTATCAAGAACTCAACCAAAAAGCTAATCAACTGGCGTATTCTCTATTAGAAATCAAAAAAGAGCATGATAATCCATTGATAGCGATTTGTGTAGAGCGATCGCTAGAGATGGTCATTGGTTTATTTGGTATTCTTAAAATGGGCGGGGCGTATGTGCCAATTGACCCCAACTACCCACAAGAGCGGATTCGTTTTATGCTGGAAGACTGTGGGGCAAGGGTTTTGCTAACTCATAGTCAACTTAAAGATAGATTAGCGCTTAAAGAATGCGAGCGGCAATACCAAGTACTCTATTTAGATCGAGAGGGAACAGGGAACAGGGAACAGGGAACAGAAAATCTTAAAATCCAAAATCAAGATGATTTAGCTTATGTAATTTACACATCAGGCTCTACTGGACGACCAAAAGGCGTAGAAATACTGCACCGTGGTTTAAGTAACTATTTGCACTGGGCAAAAGACTTCTATGCAGTAGCCCAAGGACAAGGTACACCTGTGCAATCTTCCCTAAGCTTTGATGCAACCATTACCTCCCTCTTTCTACCTCTAATTTGTGGACGCACTACCACCTTGGTGAGAGAAAAACAAGAAATTGAAGCTTTAGCAAACATCGTTAAACAAAACAAACGTCTTTCTCTTGTCAAAATCACACCGTCCCATCTGGAAATATTAAATCAGCAACTCGATGCGGTTACTATGCCAAATCGGGTTAATGCCTTTGTTTTAGGTGGTGAGGCATTACACGCTAACCAAATAATTCCCTGGCTGACTCATGCCCCCGATACCCGCCTGATTAACGAATATGGCCCCACAGAAGCGGTTGTTGGGTGTTGTGTCTACGAAGCAACTGGAAAAAGGGATCTAGTAGGCAATTTATTAATCGGACAACCAATTGCCAATACACGCATCTACATTTTAGACAACCAAAACCAACCCTTACCTCCTGGGATTCCTGGCGAACTTTGTATTGCGGGTGCTGGTTTAGCCCGTGGCTATCTAAACCGTGCTGAACTGACAGCCGAAAAATTTATCGAACTGGAATTGTTTGGCGAACGAGAACGAGTTTATAAAACTGGAGATTTAGCAAGATGGTTGGGAGACGGTAACTTAGAATATTTGGGGCGGATTGATAACCAAGTTAAACTGCGGGGCTTTCGGATTGAATTGGGTGAAATTGAAGCTTTATTAGCTCAACACCCGAAAATTCAGCAAGCAGTTGTGATTTTAGCAGGAGAAGATGCGATCGCTCAACGCTTGCTAGCTTATATTGTAACTACACCAACAGAAGTAGAGACATTGCAGACAACCTCTGAACAAGTGGAATTGTGGCAGCAAGTTTTTAATGATAGCTACTCTCAACAACAAACCCCAAGCAACGACCCAATACTAAATCTAGCAGGTTGGAATGATAGCTACACCGGAAAACCGATTCCCGAAGCGGCGATGCAGGAATGGCGAGATACAACAGTTGCCCAAATTCTGGAACTAGAACCGCAACGGATTTGGGAAATTGGTTGTGGGACAGGGCTATTATTATTTAAAATTGCGCCTCATTGTCAGCAGTACTTAGGCACGGATTTTTCACCTGAAGCATTGCACTATATTGAACAACATCTCAAACAGCAATCTCTCCAAGACAAAGTTACCTTAAAATTTAGTGCAGCTAACCAGTTTGACAGCATTGAAACAAATGCTTATGACTTGGTAATCATAAATTCTGTTATCCAGTATTTTCCCTCTCTGGATTACTTTTTACAAGTATTGGAGGGGGCTGTCAAAGCTGTAAAAACTCACGGTTCAATCTTTATTGGAGATGTGCGTAATCTTCAATTACTAGAAGCTTTCCATACCGCAGTCGAGTTTCATCGCGCCCCCGATGAGTTGTCAATTAAGGACTTGCATCAACAGATTCAAAAAAGCATTGACACCGAAGGCGAGTTACTGATTGATCCTGATTTATTTTTTGCTTTAAAACAACGATTTCCTCGAATTAGCCATGTACAAATTCAATTGCAACGGGGTTATGCCCAAACGGAAATGAGCCGTTTTCGTTATGATGTTGTTTTACACTTGGATCAAACAGATATTCCTGTCACGGAACCTCAATGGTTAGATTGGCAAGATGAAAAAATTAATTTAAAAACAATAGAGAAAATTTTAAAAACTCAGCAGCCTGATTTATTAGGTATCAAGAATATTCCTAATGCTCGTCTCATTTCAGAAATGGCAATGTTAGAAGAAATTGCTCAATTAAATGGTACTGTTGCAGACTTAAAAGCAGCAATTGCCCAAGTCAAACTAGGCATAGAACCCGAAGCATTGCGAACTTTAGCGCTAAATTTGCCCTACACACCTTTTATCCAATATAATCCTACCAGATTTTCTAATTACGATGTCATTTTTCAACGGGATATTTCGGGACAAGTGACATTGCCACGATTTAAACAAGGGGAGAATTTGCAACTGAAACCTTGGCAAGATTATGCAAACCAACCATTACAATATCGTACCAATCAAATTGACTCAAATTTATTAGAAGAATGGCGGGATTTTCTCGTAAAAGCCCTCCCTGATTATATGATTCCTAGTCATTTCACTGTTTTAGAAAAACTGCCATTAACACCAAATGGTAAAATAGCTCGCAAAGCCTTACCCGTACCAGATACAGGAGTTTCAGCACCAGACATTGAATTACCTGTAACGGTAACAGAAAAATTGCTTGCTGAATTATGGGCAAAAATGCTTAAATATGAAGTAATTGCCCGACAAGATAACTTCTTCAATTTGGGGGGACATTCATTATTAGCAACCCAACTAATTGCCCGTATCCGTGATAATTTTAAAGTAGAACTATCCCTACGAAAGATATTTGAATTTCCTAGTCTCAGTGAATTAGCTAATTATCTTGATACCTGCATTTGGGTTAATTCCACCGACGAAAGTATGCAGCCTCTCAACTCAGACGAAGAGGAAATTGAATTTTAAAATTACCCCAGTTTAAAACACATCTTCAAGTCAAATGCCAAAGGCTAACGCACTACCTCGAATTTTAGGTGCGTTACGCTACGCGATAACACACCCTACATATCTTAGATTTTTTCAAAAATCAAATAATATTCCTATAGTATCTCCTATTAAAAACTAATTCCTAATATCAACATTCAACTAAAATTATGACTAAAAATGAGCAAATAGTTGGTTTAATGCTACGTTTGCAGAATATAGGATGCCGAATTTGGGCTGAAGATGATAAGTTACGAATTCGGACTAGCAAAAACACCCTCACTTCTGAACTAAAGCAGGAAATTCAAACCAATAAAGCAGATATATTAGCATTTTTAAATTCTGCCAAAGCTACAACTGTCATGGCAGAAGAAATTCCAACCTTGCCAGATGACACCCCAAAGTACCTTTCATTTGCTCAACAACGCCTCTGGCTTTTAGCACAACTCCAAGGGACATCAGCTAGTTACAATATGCCGATGGGTTTACAACTAGACGGCAATCTGAATATTAATGCTCTGCACTCTAGTTTTGCTTATCTGCTTAACCGGCATGCGAGCCTACGAATGTATTTTCCCACAGTGGCGGGAAATCCCCAGATTGCGATGCCTGTGGCGGTAAACTACGCAAATTTAAACGACATCGAAGTTTTAACGATACAAGACTGCCAAAACCTTGATGAATATTCCCAATCTCCAAAAATCCAGCATTTTATCAATACTCATGTTCAAGAACCCTTTGACTTAAATACCGGCCCTTTATTTAAAGCGAAATTGCTGCAACTCAAAGAGCAAAAATATGTATTGCTCATTAATATGCACCATATTATTAGTGATGGCTGGTCAATGGGGGTCTTTGTCCGTGAGTTACGACAAGCTTATACCGCTTTTGCCCAAAATCAAACCCCAACACTTGCACCATTACCCATTCAATACAGCGATTACGCAAACTGGCAACGAAATTGGCTACAAGGGGAAGTATTAGAAACTCAGATAAACTACTGGAAAAATCAACTTCAGGATGCTCCCCCATTACTGGAGTTACCTACCGATTATCCCCGTCCAGCATTACAAAGCTACCGAGGCGCACGTTATCTCTCCTCTCTAATGCCGGAATTAACCAGTGCCATTAAAGCTTTGAGTCAACAACAAGGGGCAAGTTTGTTTATGACTTTGTTGGCAACTTTGAATATTCTACTTGCTCGTTACAGTCGCCAAGAAGACTTATGTATTGGTTCTCCCATTGCCAACCGCACCCATAGTCAGACAGATTCATTAATCGGCTTTTTTGTCAACACTTTGGTACTGCGTAACCAAATCAAACCTGAGCAAAGCTTTATCGAATTCCTTCAACAAACTCGCCAAACTTGTTTAGATGCCTACTCTCATCAAGATATTCCCTTTGAGTTTCTGGTAGAAAAGTTACAACCAGAACGGAGTATGAGTCATAATCCTTTATTCCAGGTCATGTTAGTTTTAGAAAATAATGAAAGTTCCGACTTAAGTTTACCAGGATTAGAGATTCAATGGCTCGATTTAACTTGTCCGTTTGCTAAGTTTGACCTCACACTTCTGGTAATAGAATCTGATAACCAATTAAATTGTTATTGGGAATATGCTACCGATCTTTTCGATCAAAATACTATTCAACGGATGGCAGAACAGTTTGAAGTTTTGCTCCAGGGAATTGTTGATAACCCTCTGCAACCAATCAAAACTCTGCCTTTGATGACAGCCGCCGAACTTCTGCAACTACAATGCTGGAATCAAACGGAAACTAATTATCCCCACGAAAAAACTTTAGTCGATCTATTTGAACAACAAGCTGCGAAAAATCCTCATAATTTTGCTTTGGTGTTTGAATCCCAAAGCTTAACTTATCAACAACTTAATCAAAAAGCGAACCAATTAGCTCATTACCTAATTCAAAACCACCAAATTCAGCCAGATACCTTAATTGGTATCTGCGTTGAACGGTCTTTGGAAATGATTATTGGTGTACTCGGTATCCTTAAAGCAGGTGGTGCTTATGTGCCAATTGACCCGATTTATCCAAAAGAGCGGATTGGGTTCATCTTAGAAGATTCTCGGACATCTGTGTTGCTTACCCAAAGTTTCCTCAAAGACCAATTACCCTTAGCTGAACTAGAAAACCCTTGTCAGGTAATTTGTTTGGATGAGGAAAATTTGGGTGAGGCGTTAACAGATAATCCCAGTCCCCAAAGTACGCCTGATAATTTAGTTTATGTCATCTATACCTCTGGTTCGACAGGACGACCCAAAGGGGTGATGATTGAGCATCGAGGACTGGTAAATTTAACTTTAGCGATCGCTAAAGTTTTACAAATTAAACCCGAAAGTCGTCTGCTTCAGTTTGCTTCTTTTAGTTTTGATGCCTCAATTTGGGAAATTTCTACTGCTCTAGCCGCAGGTGCTTGTTTGCATCTTGCCCAAAAAGAAACATTATTACCCACACAAGACTTAGTAAACTTCTTAGCAGAACACAAAATTTCTCATATCACATTACCTCCTTCGGTCTTATCCTTATTACCTCAAGCAGCTTTACCCGATTGGCAAACCATAGTCGTCGCTGGTGAACCTTGCCCAACAGAATTAGTAACTCAATGGGCAACTGAACGCCGTTTTTTCAATGGCTATGGCCCTACAGAATCTACCGTTTGTGCGAGTATCGCTCTCTGTTATCCTAATGGCAAAAAACCGCCTATTGGTCAACCACTATCGAATATTCGCATCTACATTTTAGATGCTTACAACCAACCATTACCACTAGGAATAATCGGGGAATTGTGCATTGCGGGAGTGGGTTTAGCACGAGGCTATTTGAATCTTCCCGATTTAACCGCCGAAAAATTTATTGATGTTGAATTATTTGGTAAAACTGAGCGAATTTACAAAACTGGCGATTTAGCAAAATGGCACTCTGATGGTAATCTTGAGTATCTGGGTCGCATTGACAATCAGATTAAATTACGGGGTTTTAGAATTGAAATCGGTGAAATTGAATCGATTTTATGGCAATATCCATCAGTTAAAGAAGCAATTGTCATCTTAGATAAAACTGAGAGGAATCAGAGTTTGGTTGCTTATGTAACTGGAATTGCCACTGATTTATGTACCCAATTAAAAAATGATCTTCAATCCCGTCTGCCCGATTACATGATACCTGCTCAAATCATTGTCCTAGATGAGCTTCCTTTAACTCCCAATGGCAAAATTGACCGAAAAGCTTTACCCGCTCCTAATTGTGAGGTTGAAGGCTTATATGAAGCCCCACGCAACGAGGTTGAACAACAGCTAGCGCAGGTTTGGTCTGCTGTTCTGGAACGTCAAAAAATTGGAATTAATGATAACTTTTTTAACTTGGGCGGTCATTCTTTACTAGCAGTAAAACTGCTCAATAATATTCAACAGGTATTTGAAAAACAACTTTCTTTAAGTAGTTTATTTCAGAATCCTACTATTGCTCAATTGGCACAACAACTTAATAATACTCAAGTTCAACAGTCAAATCCCGACTTACTTTTACTCCAACCTCTAGGAGATGCAACCCCGCTATTTTGTCTTCCTGGTGCAAATGGACATGGCTTCTATTTTCGAGATTTAGCCATCAATTTCGGAACTGAACGGCCAGTATATGGGCTTGAAACTCCAGGACGAAATGGTTCTACTACACTCCCTGAATCGGTTGAGCTTCATGCTCGTAAGCTGATTGAACTATTACGTCAACAGCAACCCAAAAGTCCTTACATACTGGCAGGATATTCTTCAGGTTGTGCCGTTGCTTTTGAAATGGCTTCCCAACTCGAACGGCAAGGTGAAACGGTGAGTTTACTGGCTATCTTTGATGCCGGATTGGTTTCTCACCCTAAATATATTACTGAGAGAACAGACCTTGATTGGATTTGGCAAACGATTCAACGAATTGAAGTTTTAAAGGGAGTTTCTTTAGGTCTGAAATATGATGATTTAGCTACTCAATCTCATGACCTAGCCAGGTGGGAACTGACGGCAGAATACTTGTACCGTCATCATGTTTTACCGGAACATTCAACCCTTTCCTTACTCAAAACAAATCTGCAAACGATTAAAGTGCTGACGCTCAATTATGCTAAATATCAGCCTAATCATCCAATTTCTGCACCCATTGTTTTATTCCGCGCTCAAGAAGTTGATGAGATTCTTTTAGAAGAACTCCAAGCTTTTTCTGATTGCACTCTATCTGATTGGGGATGGCAAGCCTATACTCAACAGCCGGTGAGGGTGATTGAAGTACCTGGAAATCACGGTAGAATGCTTTATGAACCCAATGTAAAAATCTTATCCAGACAATTACAGATTGCGATCGCAGATCACGTTAAATAAGAGCGGAATAGCTCAACCACCGTTGGCTTAGTTACCTTTCCCATAGCGTTGCGTGGTAATTCTTCAACCGTCAAAATTTGAGTTGGCACTTTATAGACAGCCAATCGCTCTTTTGCCCAACTCCTCAAAGATTCTAATGTCAAAGGTTGTGACCCTTGCAAGATTAATGCAGCACAGACCCGTTCACCCCATTCTAGATCTGCAACCCCAACCACTGCACATTCTTGAATATCTGGATGCGATCGCAGCACTTCTTCAATTTCTAAAGCGGAAACTTTATACCCTCCCGTTTTGATGATATCCACACTCATCCGGCCCAGAATGCGATAGTTACCATTTTCGACTATGGCAGTATCTCCAGTACAAAACCAGCCATCTTGGAAGGCTTTGGCGGTTGCTTCGGGGTTTTGCCAATATTCTAGAAAGACTCCAGGCCCTTTAACTTGGATCTCTCCTGGTGTTCCTGCTGCGACTAACTTTCCGTTCTCATCTACTAATCTCACTTTAACTCCAGGTAGTGGCTTTCCTACATATCCAGCCAACCTTTCACCATGTAAAGGGTTCGATAGCGCCATGCCAATTTCCGTCATCCCATATCGCTCTAGCAGAAAATGACCGCTAATATTCTGCCACTTTTCTAAAACTTGAACTGGTAATGCTGCCGAGCCAGAAACCATCAGACGCATTTTAGCACAGCCTTCTGACATGGTTATCTGGCGATCGCGCAGCGTCTCCGCAGGAGAATCGCTAGAGGCATTTTCCCAAGCAGCAATTAGCTTTACATAAATTGTTGGTACTGCCATAAATAGGGTTAAATCACCATCACAAATTCGCTTCCAAACGGTTTCGGTGTCAAACTTGCTCAACAGATGGCATTTCGCCCCAGCCCATAAAGCACAAGTTAATACGTTAATAATTCCATGAATATGATGTAGTGGTAGGATGTGCAAAATGCGATCATCCGATGTCCATTCCCAAGCGGTAGTTAAGCTAGTTACTTGCGCTTGAATATTTTGGTGAGTCGTAACTACACCCTTGGGTTTACCCGTTGTACCGCTAGTGTAGAGAATTAAGGCGCGTCTAGTAATATCTATCTCTGGGAGGAAAGCAAGATTTGATGGGAGCGTTTCTGAGGTGAGGATAAATCGCAAATTTTGTTCTTTGGCGATCGCTCTGAGTATACCCTCAAAATTCGGATGAGCAATAATAATTGATGCTCCTGAATTGCTAATTACATACTCCAATTCTGGACGCGGGTGGGAAATACACAGAGGTACGGCTATACCACCAGCACGCCAAATCCCCCATTGAGTAGCTACATATTCAAAACCTGATGGGATGAGAAAGGCTACTCTCTCCTCTTGTAAATCTTCTCCATTTTTAAGAAGACTTGTTGCTATTTGACTGGAAGTGTGAAGCAAATCACGATAGGTAAATACTCCATCTGTTGTAACAATTGCTGTTTTCTCGTTATGTTCTTCAGCCCGAATAATCAATGGGAGATTCACGTTTTTTTACCGATTTAGGGTTGATTTCAGTCTACTTCTCGACAGATTCAGATTCTCGACTTCTTCAATAAGTCGGGGATCTAGACCTACAACCAACGTTGTTTTTTAGCATAGACAATACTACTAATCACAATTAATGTCATCATGCAGATTACAGTAGGATAAGCCCAAGGTTGATCTAATTCCGGCATATATTTGAAGTTCATACCATAGAAGCCAGACATGAAAGTGATTGGCAAGAATACGGTCGAGAGGATAGTCAGGCGATTAATTCGTTCACCAGTTTTACTAGCAATATTATCTCGTTGGATTTCCATTAATTCTGACATCCAGGCTCTCAAAGCTTGATATTCTTGCCAGAGTTTATCAACGTGATTAACCAATTCTTCACTAAATAGTTCCTTGACTGGCTGAGTAATCCATTGGAAATCTTCGCGATCCATAATAGCCATAAGTGACTTGATGCTTTGAAAATTACGCCGTCCTGAACGAGTAGATTGCCTCATGGTGGCAATTCTTTGGTACGTTGATTCATCACCCAAATTATCTAATACTTCATCTTCTAGATCGTCAAGTTTTCTAGAAATATATTCAAATACAGTATAGTAATTATTCAGAATCTCTTTGAAAATAAGATAAAAGAGATAGTCAATTCCCCACTTTTGGATATCTAGAGGGCGCTTTTGGAGATTATTAGTGAGAATGCTTAAAGCTTTCAGTTCAGTGATTTCAAATGTGATGATAAAGTTATTTCCAACCACAATATTGCCCCGCGCAACCTCAAACTCATGATTTTTTATTTGAGGAGTTAGAATTTCATAACTATCAAACAAACAATCTTCTATATCTTCATCAATTCCTAAAGGGGAGTGGTTGAAAATCATATTAACACGAGATGGATTGAGTCCAAAATGCTTGATAATTTTCGCCGTTCCAGTGCGATCGCGGAAATGAATACAGCGCAACCAAATATTGTGAGAACCATCAATCTTTTTCAGTACTGTATCGACATCCCTATGGGTGGATATTTCCAGGCTATCTGGATAAAAAGTGAGGAGAATTAGCATAGGACTTACGCACTTTACAAAGAACTTATGATGTGCATTAACGTAAACACGCTGTTTTAGGTTTTTCATTGATGGTAAATAGACCCACATCATAGGGGTAATTCATGAATTGCCCCGACGATGGATTTGGTTTTTCCAATCATCTATACTTGGTCTTTCCTATAAATACGTAAGTCCTATATGGTTGGTGTTAGTGATATTTTACCTTGGAAGATACCCCTAACCCCTTAGAGGATGTTTTAAAAGACGTATATTTTGCATGACTTCTTAACTCCTAAAAAGGCACAGAGTCAACAGCCAACTTTATTGCCCGTTACAGAGCGTGGTTCTTGGCTATAGCGAACAAAATATTGGTTAGGACTTACGCAAAACTACACGCGGTAGGGGGCAATTTATGAATTGCCCATACCATAGAATCAGGGTTTTAGATTAGGACTTACGCAAGAGTCACGGAATAACGAACCGCAGAGGCACAGAGGACACGGAGAAATGAGAGTTTGAGAGATATTTTGCGTAAGTCCTAGATGTTTCAAAAGGGTCTTTAAGGCAGTAAATGCGATGTCTACGATGATCTGCACTTACACACAAAATCAAACTGAGTTAGCAAAAGCTGGTTTTTGGGCACACTATTTGAAATAAATGGCTGATTTATGAAGAGTTGAAGAAGTATGAATACAGCAGTTAAGCCTATGGACAGGCTTTTGAATTATCGAATTAGCGAACAACTTTATGCAGGTTCTAGAACCTTAGTTTACCGGGCAATTCGAGAGTCCGATCAACTTCCGGTTGTAATCAAACTGCTTCAGCAGGAGTATCCCAGCTTCAACGATCTGCTGCTATTCCGCAATCAGTATACGATCGCTAAAAATATCGATCTACCTGGTATTGTTCGTCCCTACAGCCTGGAACCTTACCACAACAGCTATGCCTTGGTGATGGAGGATTTTGGCGGTATTTCCCTCAGAGATTGGATGAACGAAAGAATGAGGGATAAGCAATATAGTTTGACAGAGTTTTTGGAAATTGCGATCGCTCTGAGCAATATTCTTGACGGACTCTATCGCCATCGGGTTATCCACAAAGATATTAAACCTGCCAACATCCTGATTAACCCGGAAACTCAGCAAGTCAAGTTGATTGATTTTAGCATTGCCTCTCTTTTACCTAAAGAAACCCAAGAAGTTCACAGTCCTAATGTCTTGGAAGGGACTCTCGCCTACCTTTCCCCGGAACAAACCGGGCGGATGAATCGCGGAATTGACTATCGCAGTGATTACTATTCTCTTGGCGTTACCTTCTATGAATTGCTGGCTGGACACTTACCCTTTCAGTCTCACGATCCGATGGAGTTGGTTCACTGTCATATTGCAAAGCTTCCAGAAGAATTGGGAGGCAGGGGGCAGGGGGCAGGGGGCAGGGGGGAAGAAGAGATTCCTGAAGTTCTTTGTGACATTGTGATGAAATTGATGGCGAAAAATGCTGAAGACCGCTATCAGAGTGCATTAGGGCTGAAATTTGATTTAGAAAAATGTTTGTCTCAGTTGCAGGAAACTGGAGAGATTAAATCTTTTAAATTAGGGGAACGGGATATTTGCGATCGCTTCATCATCCCAGAAAAGCTTTACGGTCGGCAAGGCGAAGTTGAAAGTTTATTGAATGCCTTTGAGAGAGTCAGTCAGGGAAGCACTGAAATTATGTTGGTAGCTGGCTTCTCTGGTATTGGCAAAACTGCTGTGGTTAACGAAGTCCACAAGCCAATTGTCCGACAACGGGGTTACTTCATTAAAGGTAAATTTGACCAATTCGGGCGCAACACCCCTTTCTCTGCCTTTGTGCAAGCCTTTCGAGACTTAATCAGGCAACTGCTGAGTGAAACTGATGCTGAATTCGAGCAATGGAAGTGCAAAATTCTCTCTGCTTTGGGTGAGAACGGACAAGTGATGATTGAGGTGATTCCAGAACTGGAAAGGATGATTGGCAAACAGCCTCCAGCGCCAGAACTCTCTGGGAGTGCGGCACAAAATCGCTTCAAATCGCTGTTTTTGAAATTTACTCAAGTCTTTACAGCCAAAGAGCATCCATTGGCGATCTTTATTGACGATCTACAATGGGCAGATTCTGCTTCTTTAAACTTAATGCACTTGTTAATGAGCGAAGCTGATATCGGCTATCTACTATTAATTGGTGCTTATCGAGATAATGAAGTTAATCCGGTGCATCCCCTGATGCTGACTTTGGCAGAGATTCAAAAGTTAGGCGCTACAGTCAATACAATTACCTTAGCTCCTCTCGATCAAACATCTGTCAATCATTTGGTTGCAGATACATTGAGTTGCACACTAGCGTTAGCTGCACCGTTAACAGAGTTGGTATTGAGCAAAACCAAAGGTAATCCTTTTTTTAGTACCCAGTTTCTCAAAGCGCTACATCAAGATCGACTAATTACATTTAATTTTGAAGGTGGTTATTGGGAATGTGATGTTGCTCAAGTGCGATCGCTCGCCCTGACTGATGATGTCGTAGAGTTTATGACAATTCAGCTAGAAAAGTTGTCAATAGAAACTCAAAAAGTTTTGAAATTAGCGGCTTGTATCGGAAATAAATTTGACTTAGCGACACTGGCGATCGTCCATGAAAAATCCCAGATGGAAACAGCCGCAGACTTTTGGCAAGCTGTCCAAGATGGTTTGATTATTCCTACGAATGAAGTCTATAAGTTTTATCAGGATTCGTCATTAGTCATTAGTGATTTGCAAAGGACGAATGATCGAGGACAAATAACAGGTTACAAATTTCTTCACGATCGCATTCAGCAAGCTGCCTATTCACTAATTCCTGACAATCAAAAGCAAGTTACTCACTTACACATTGGGCGTTTGCTGCAACAAGCGACGACTGGAAATGAACGAGATGAGAAAATTTTTGCGATCGTCAATCATCTCAATCAAGGGGTGGCTTTGATTAGCGATGAACAAGAGCAACAAGAACTTGTAGAGTTAAACCTAGCGGCGGGACGTAAAGCCAAGAATGCAACGGCTTACGCAGCAGCTTTAGAATATTTCAACACAGGTATTAGTATACTTACGGCTAATTGTTGGCAAAGTCAATACAATCTTGCTCTGATCTTGTATGAAGGAGCAACTGAATCAGCTTACCTCTGCACCAATTTTGAACAGATGGAACACTTAGCCGAGGTTGTGCTGAATCATGCCCAATCATGGCTAGATCGGGCAAATATCTACAACATTAAAATTCAAGCTTGCATTGCCAAAAATCAGCAACTAGAAGCCTTGCGACTAGCACGGGAAGTCTTAAAGCATCTGGAAGTGGATTTGCCAGATAAACCTACCCCAGCAGACATCGAACAGGCACTCAGACACACCCAAACCTTACTCAAGGATAGAGCAATAGAATCTTTGCTGGAATTACCCCAAATGACCGCACCAGAGAAAAAAGCGGCAATGGTTATTTTGTCCACAATTATTTCTGCTGCCTTTCAAGCTGCCCCAGACTTATTACCTTTGATCGTTCTTGCTCACGTTGATTTATCTGTGCAATATGGGAATGCACCAGAATCGACTCATGGCTATGTGATGTACGGGTTAACATTGCTTGTTGTCTTGGGAGATATTGAGGCGGGCTATGGCTTTGGACAAATGGGGATGAAACTGCTGCAACACATCCATGCGCCTGAGTTAACCGCTAAAACCATTTTTGCCTTCAACAACTTCCTGAGACATTGGCAAGAACCTGCTAAAGATACTCTAGAAGGGTATCTAAGAGCCTATTCGAGTGGAGTAGAAATTGGTGATATTCAATATGTCGCCCTCAGTCTTCTTGGCTATAGCCTCACTGCCTATTTAACCAGTCAAGAGTTATCATCTCTGAGACAAACGATGGAAGCTCATCGCCAGGTAATGCAGCAACTGCGCCAAGATACTTATCTCCAGAAGCAAAGTATTTACTATCAAGCTGTACTCAATCTGCTAGAGACTACGCCCCAACCCGATCGCTTGTATAGCGAACATTATAATGAAGATGAAATGATTCAGCTTCACCTCAAAACCAATGATGTGACAGCACTATATCAGATTTATGTCAATAAACTGCTCCTCTCGTACCTGTTTCAACGCTATGAACAGGCATTAGAAAACGCCAACTTAACGGAACAGTATTTAAGTGCAGGGAAAGGACTCATACACGTTCCAATTTTCTACTTCTACGATGCACTAGTTCGATTAGCGGTTTACCCAACTGCCAGTGAGACAGAGCAAATCAGCATTATAGAACGGGTAACAAATCATCAAGAAAAACTCAAGAAGTGGGCAGATTATGCACCGAGCAATCAGGCTCACCGTTATGCTTTAGTTATCGCCGAAAAATGTCGAGTTTTGGGGGCAAAAGCCGAGGCAATTGAGTATTACGATCGCGCCATTGCTCAAGCCAAAGAAAACGAATACCTGAACGAAGAAGCGATCGCTAATGAACTCGCAGCTAAGTTTTATTTAGAATGGGGCAAAGAACGCATTGCTCAAGAGTATTTGATTAATGCTTACTATTGTTACACTCGCTGGGGCGCTAAAGCCAAAGTCGATGATTTAGAACAACGTTATCCACGGCTTCTAGCTCCAATTTTGCAACAGACGCGCTCGCCGATCGCCAATATTGACAGCATTACTACCTTCCACTCCAGCACTAATAAATCAACGTCTAGCAGTAGTGCATCAGTAATGCTAGATTTGGCAACAGTTTTAAAAGCCTCTCAGACTCTCTCTAGTGAAATTGAACTGGATAAATTACTTACGAAGCTGCTGCAAGTGGTAATTGAAAATGCTGGCGCAGATAAGTGTGCGTTACTACTGCTCAAAGAAGGTAGATTGCTAGTTGAGGCAACTGCGGAAGTTGGGCAGCAATCAAGGGTGTTACAGTCCATTTTTGTGGAAGATAGCGCAGACGTTCCCCATAGCCTAATTTATGTCGTTAAACGCAGCTTCCAACCTACCGTCATCCTTGATGCAAGAGTGCATCCGGCGTTGATAGCTGATCCCTACATCATTCGTCAACAGCCCAAAAGCTTACTGTGTACGCCGATTCTCTATCAAGGTAAACTGTTAGGGATTTTGTATTTAGAAAACAATCTGATTACTGGGGCATTTAGCAGCGATCGCGTCGAAATTCTCAATTTGTTATGTACTCAAACTGCAATCTCCCTAGAAAATGCCCGACTTTATCAGCATGCACAAAGTACCTTAGAAAATCTGGGACAGACGGAACAATTCTTGCGGTTAATTATTGACAATATCCCCCAGTCTGTTTTCTGGAAAGACTGCAATAGTGTTTATTTAGGCTGTAACCATAACTATGCTCAAACTTGGGGTCTAGGAGTACCAGAAGATGTTATTGGTAAAACAGACTACGATCTTCCTTGGACTAGGGAGCAATCAGATTTTTTTGTAGCGCGCGATCGCCGCATCATGGAGTCTGGAGAAGCGGAACTCAACATTATCGAAACTGTGCAGCAACTAGACGGAAAACAAAAATGGTCAAATACAAATAAAATTCCTTTAAAAGATAGAGAAAAAAATATTTTTGGGATTCTTAGCACCTCTGAAGACATCACAGAACGCCAGCAAGCACAACAATTATTGCAACAGCAAAAACAACAATTAGAAGAAGCTTTGCAAGAACTTCAAATGATGCAGTTACAGTTGGTACAAGCTGAAAAAATGTCTGCTCTTGGTAATCTAGTAGCAGGTGTTGCTCATGAAATCAACAACCCTATCGGCTTCATTGCTGGTAACTTAGAACCAGCCAAAAATTATGTCAAAGACTTGTTTGGACTAATTAATCTTTATCAAGAAAATTTTCCTAATCCCGGCTCAGATATTCAAGACGAAATTGATGCTATCGACCTGAATTATTTACGCGAAGATTTACCTAAATTACTGGACTCAATGAAATTGGGTGTTCAGCGTATCCGCGGGATCAGTACCAGTTTGCGAACCTTCTCCAGAGCAGATAAAGATTATAAAGTTCCCTTTGATATTCACGAAGGCATTGACAGCAGTATTCTGATTCTTAGACATCGTTTAAAAGCCAATGAAAACCGTCCAGCAATTGAGATAGTTAAGAATTATGGCAAACTCCCCCTAGTAGAATGCTTTGCTGGACAACTTAATCAGGTGTTTATGAACTTGTTAGCAAATGCTATTGATGCACTTGAACAATACAATACAGAACGGAGTTTAGAAGCGATTCTTGCCAACCCCAATCGCATTACTATTCAAACTCGTTTATTAGAGTCCGGTCAGCAGATTTTGATTAAGATTGCCGATAACGGTGTGGGGATGTCACCGGAGGTCAAGGAACGAGTATTTGACCATTTATTCACCACCAAGCCTGTAGGAAAAGGCACTGGATTAGGATTAGCGATCGCTCGGCAAATTGTGGTAGAAGCGCATGGTGGTTCCCTCTCCTGCATTTCCGAACTTGGACAAGGCACAGAGTTTGTCATTCAAATTTCTACTCAACAAGAATAGACATAGGAGTGAAAAAGAATGTAGAGACGTAGCACTGTTAAGTCTCTACAAGGGTTCTGCATAACGCATATTTAATTTCTGGAGATGTCTAATAATGAGTGCTGAGTGTTGTTTACTTGACTCAACACTCTTCGTTTTTGCTTTTTAAATTTTAAATTCGATTCAAACGATGATAATGCTTAAATTACGAAAAAGTTGGTTGAAAATTAATCCCCCACGGTATGCTCCAATCGACAAAAATCACTACTCATTGAAATGGCGATCGCGTAATTTCATATTATTATCAATTTTGGTGATTCTGTCCCTTAGTATTAGCGTCACCGCTATCATTAGTTACAACCTTGTCAAAGGACTGTTGCTCAATAGTCTCAAGCAGCAAGCGCTGTTAAAAACAGAACAAGGTCAAAATGATATTGATAATTGGTTAGCGATTCGGAAGACAGAAATTAAAACTCTGGCAAATTCTGCTGTAGTGCGATCGCTAGATTGGCCTGTGATGGAACCTTATTTGCAATCTGAGGTGAAGCGGATGCAAACATTTTTACTCATGGCGTTGATCGCGCCAGATGGTGCATTGATTAATACTCAGGGAGGTCGGACAAGCGTCAAAGATCGAGAATTTTTTCAACGCAGTATGACAGGTGAAACAGTAGCCGCTGATCCCATTATTGGGCGCACATCCACAAAGTTGCAGATTCAGATTAGTTCGCCAATTCCTGCCAAAATAGGCACAAAACCAGCAGGTGTATTGATGGGAGGAATTGAGATTAATCGGGTAGTTGAGGTGATTAGCGATTTACATCAAGGTAAGGGTAGCTATGCTTTCGCCCTCAATTCTCAAGGAGTTCCCATCGCCCATCCCGATATCCGACTGATTGGCACACCTGAAAAAGCTGCCCAGAGTTTCCTCAATTCGCCTAATTCTCAGTTGGCGAAAATCACCCAAAATATGGTAACTAAACGCACAAATATTGAATTGGCTCAACTAGATGGGAAGTGGAACTATGTTGCCTACACCCCGCTTCAAGAAGCAAATTGGTCGGTAGCTTTAGTTGTACCCCAAGAAAATATTGAATCGCCATTGCAAGCGTTGAACTTGTTGGCTACGGTTTTGGGAGGATTGCTAGTAGTTGGGTTGATTGGTGCATGGCGACAGGTGCAATTATACGAACAAATTCGCGATCGCGCCTTGATTTCGAGCCAGCAAGCCCAAGAACTCAGTGAAACATTGAAAGAATTGCAAAATACTCAAGCTCAACTCATCCACACCGAAAAAATGTCTAGCCTCGGACAAATGGTGGCTGGAGTCGCACACGAAATCAATAATCCCGCCAATTTCATCCATGCCAATCTCAACCACGCAAGTCTTTACAGCCAAGACATCCTCGATTTGCTCAAGCTTTATCAACAAACCTACCCAAATCCTACGCCAGAAATTAGCGATCGCGCCCAAGACCTTGATATTGAGTTTCTTGCAGAAGATTTACCTAAACTAATGGCATCGATGCAAGTGGGAACCAAACGTATCCGTCAAATTGTGCTGTCGCTGCGTAATTTCTCGCGCCTCGATGAAGCAGACATGAAATTTGTAGACATCCACGAAGGATTAGACAACACTCTCATGATTCTAAATCATCGCCTGACAGCCACGCCCAATCAACCAGAAATTCAGATCGTTAAAAAATACGGTGATTTGCCCCTAGTCGAATGCTATGCAGGGCAACTAAATCAAGTATTTATGAATGTTCTAGCCAATGCGATTGATGCTATAGAAGAGTCATTAGTAAAGAATCAAGGAAAAATTCAGATTCGTACTGATGGCACTGATGACAAACAAGTAATTATTCAGATTTCCGATAATGGTATTGGGATGTCAGAAGAGGTCAAACAACGAGTATTTGACTATATGTTCACTACTAAACCTGTTGGCAAAGGAATTGGGTTAGGAATGGCGATCGCTTATCAAATTATAGTAGAAAAACATACAGGCAGTATTGAAGTTGATTCCACCCCAGGATGTGGTACAGAGTTTACCATCCGTATTCCTTTAAAAAGTAAAAATTAACAAGGGGATTTTGCCCCTTGTCATTAAACCCCTACAGGTAGGTAAAGCCTTGTGTAGACTTACGAAAGCACTGGTTCTGCTTCCAGCTTCTCGGCTCTATTCTTCAAGATGGTTGGTAATTCGCTGCTGAACGCTTCACCTTCAACCACTTGCGATCGGAAACCATCAGGCCCAACTGGAACATCACCCGTGATGGTAGTACGATAAAGGACGCGCTCGACTTCCAGATGATCCAGATCCTGAGGGGCCAAATGCGAGGTAGCGCGATTGTCCCAGAAGGCAATATCACCATTGTTCCAACGGAAACGCGTGGTATAGGCAGGTTTAGTAATCTGGTTGAAGAACAACTCAAGCAGCAAGTCGCTTTCTTGTCGTGACACATCAAGAATGTGTGAGGTAAAGCCAGGATTCACATACAATGCTCGTTCACCTGTCTCAGGATGAACTCGTACTACCGGGTGGATTGAAACCAGTGGATTGGCTGCAATGCGTTGAGCGATCTTGCTATTGCTGGGCAGATTCAAACGCGCATTGAAGCGATGTTCGGCTTTCAATCCGTCTGCTAGCGCCCGCAGGGGTGCTGATAGACCCTCATAAGCTGCTACCAAATTAGTCCACTGTGTGTCACCACCGAAGCTGGGAACGTTAACCGCACGCAAAATTGATGCCGCAGGTGGGTTGACAACTGCCGTCACATCGGTATGCCAGCGACTCTCGTAGCTGGAACGCCGCAGACCATTACGCCGCTCGTAGCGGCTGCGGTCAATTGGCAAGATTTCTGAGAAACCTTCTATCGGCTCGTCTTCGTGGGGATGTGCGTAGGTAACTTCGCCGAAACGTGCTGTAAATGCCACCTGTGCAGCATGATCGATGTTCTGACCGCGAAAGAACACGACTTTCCACTTTAATAGTGCTTGACGAATTTCTTTGACTGCATCATCGTGCAAAGAACGCGAAAGGTCTACGCCACTGATTTCAGCACCAATGAAACCAGCTACCTGTTTGACTTCAATGTGTTTGTTAGTCATTTGAATTCTCCATAGTTTGATTTATAGGGCGGTGTTCGCACTCGTCCATTTCCTTTGGTAGCTATATCCCAAAGGAAGCGATCGCACTTGAAAACATCATACTGTAAATCGATAAATTTACAGTAGTATAAAACTACCGTATTTTGCTGTACAGAAAAATTCCATGTATATGAAGAAATATAAATTGTTCGTAGGCTAACGCACCTTACGAACAATTGAAGGTGCGCTGCGCGACAACGCACTCACATTTAAATTTGTTAACATAGCTTGAAGTATTAGCGCCGACTTACTTAGGGCGATAAATATTACCCTTAGCAACCGCCGTGATAATATTGTGTTGCTTGCGATATATTAAACTGTAATAGCTTCTCCTCTCCCAACTTGTATCGCAAACTCGGCTTCAAGGGCGAAATATTCAAACTACGAATAATTTCCCCCGCCACAGCCTTCGCTAGTAGCGGTGGTACAGAGTTACCAACTTGGCGAAATCCGTGCCATTTAGTTACATGAAATCTAAACCAATCAGGGTAAGAATGTAATCTCGCCGCTTCCCTGACTGTGATACAACGGGGTGTAAATGGATGAATCGGTCTAGGAGATGTGAAAGAACCCCTATATTTGTCTGTTCCGGCTCTTAAAGTATTGCAGACACCAGCAGGATGCAACTTATAAAAACGACTAATTTTTTCTCTCTCGCCTTGTTGAGTTTCCTGAAAACGTTGAATAGTTTCCGCAGAATGTTTTGTTCTTAAACTTGAAGAAAGGATTCGCAAATCATATTCTCGTTTATAAGAATAATCATTGTTTAGGCATTTAAGACCGCGAAGTACACGAGCATAGTTACTAGGATTTTTGTATTCTGCTACAATCCAATCTCTTGTTACTAACTCAGGATAGTTTTCTATTTCAGGTAAATCTTTAATTGCATCCCATACTGTCGGACTCAATGGGATATCAGATATTTTTTTGGATTTTAAATTATTTGGTAATGCTGGTTTAGTAATCGGTTGAGGATATTTTGGTAATTCTACATCCTCTCTTGCACCAATGAGAAATAATCTCTCACGAGACTGTGGTACTCCGTAATTTGCAGCGTTGAGAATCTGGTAATTCTCTTCTACTTTATAGCCGTAAGTTTTGAACTCACTAATTAAAGATTGGAGGATTTGTTTATGTTGCCCAACTGTGATTCCCCGAACATTTTCCATTACAAAGAATTTCGGTTTTAGCTCAAAAACCAGCCGATGAAAGTGAAAGACTAAAGAATTTCGCGGATCGTCAACAACCCGTTTACCAATTAGAGAAAATCCTTGACATGGTGAACCACAAAGTACTACATCAATTTCGCGATCGCCAATTTTAGACCGACTCCTAATTTCTTCCCCGGTTATATCCACAACACTTTTACATAACACTGAGCAATATGGAAAGTTAAACTCATGTGTTGCACAATGGATAGGGTCAATTTCCACAGACGCTAGCACGTCAAAACCTGCTTGTTCAAAGCCAAGAGTCATACCACCCGCGCCAGCGAACAAATCAACTGCGATCGCTCTTTGTTTTCTCATCTCATAAGCCATGACACCTCAATATAATTCGTAGTTCGTAGTTCGTAATTCGTAATTAGGAACTACGAATTATTTGGTCGCATTTGCAAAATTTCTTGAGCAGCGCGATCGCACACACCAACTTCTCCCAAACTCTGCCGCATTTCTTCATAATCTAGCAAAGTTTGGGTTCGGCGACTGGGATTGAGTAGCAGTTCCATCGCTGCTTGGATAATATTCTCTGCTGTGGCTTCCTCTTGTAAAAATTCTGGCACAATTGGCTTCATCACGACTAAATTAGGTGGAGATGCAAAGGCTATAGAACCTTTGAGAATTTTACGAGCTATCCAAGCAGTCAGGGGACTTAGGCGGTAAACTACAACTTGCGGCACATTTAACAGAGCAAGCTCCAGATTGACAGTACCAGATTTGCTAATAGCTAAATCAGCCGCCGCAAAAACTTCCTTTTGTTGTCCTGATGTAACTGTAGCTTGCAAACCGTAATGCTCAATAGCCTCCTCAATTGGCTGTCTATAGACTTCCAAAGATAGGGGAATCCAGAAATGAACTTCAGGTAATTTAGCTTGAAGAGTTTGAGCAGCTTGAAAAATAATTGGTAAAAGATATTTTAATTCTTGGCGGCGAGAAGCGGGGAGAAGTGCGATCGCAATTTGTTCTGCTGCAATCCCCAGTGTTGCACGCGCTGCTTGGCGACTGGGAGCGTCTTGCATTCGGTCAATCAAAGGATGCCCTACCCAACTAACTGCTGCCCCTTTCTCACGAAAGTAACGGGCTTCTTCGGGAAAGATTGCCAATAGCTTATCTGTAAAGCCGATAATCCGGTTAGTGTTACGTACATTGAGTGACCAAGCCCACTCTTGGGGAGTGATGTAATATACTACAGGCACATCTGGTAAGTGCCGTTTCATGAAAGTCCCAATTCCCAGATTGGGACTCATGTAATCTATAAGCACCACCAAATCAGGTGGATTTTGTTTTAAAGAAGCGATCGCCTGACGTTGCACCTGAAGAGTCGGTAAAATATAAGGTAATCCTTCTAAAATACCCATTGAGCCAATACTACTGGTATTACCCAGCAGTATCGCCCCAGCCTCTACCATTTTTTCGCCCCCCAGCGCCACAATCTCTAATTCCAACCCTATCGCCATAGCTTGACGCTTCAGCGCTGTAATTAGCAGCGACCCTTGTAAATCGCCAGATACTTCGCCAGTGCTGATAAAAATCCGCATTTGATAATTAGTAATTAGTAAAAATTTAGGAATGAATAGTTAGGAGTTATATCAGTTAGGAGTGAGGAGTTAAAAATTTAATTCATCAACTCCCACCTTGTTGTACAGACGCGATTAATCGCGTCTCTCATAATTCCCTATTCATCACTCGCGCCTTTTTTCCCCTTACCGGGAATTAAGCCACGTCTTCCTGGCATCAGAGAAAGTAGCAGGAAACGGCGCAGATGTTGTAATTGTTCGCTATCCCCTAACAGTTCCAATTGCTCTAAGGCAGCCTTAAAGGACAAATCAGAACGGTAGAGAATGCGGAAGGCTTTTTTCAGCATCAGCAAATCTGCTGAGTCCATACCAGACCGTTTAAGTCCCACAAGGTTAAGGGTTCGGACTCGCGCCGGATTTCCCTCCACCAACATATATGGGGCCACATCTCGGTCAATACGTGCCATACCTCCCACCATTGCGTGTCTACCAATATGCACAAATTGATGGACACCTAGAACCCCACTCAGCCTAGCACGTGACTCTATATGTACATGACCTGCCAAAGCTACAGAGTTGGCAATCACTACCTGGTCTTCAATCACGCAGTTATGAGCCACATGAACATAAGCCATCAGCAAGTTACCATCGCCAATCACCGTCGCTTCACCAGCACCAGTAGCACGGTTAATAGTAACGTACTCACGAATTAAATTGTTATCTCCAATTTTGACCCAAGTTGGTTCTCCCACAAACTTGAGATCCTGGGGTTCCATACCGATGGCTGCACCTGTAAAAATCTGATTTTGCGCCCCAATTTCACAAGGCCCTTCTAGCACAGCATGAGCGCCGATAATTGTTTCAGGGCCGACTTTGACATGCGCTCCAATCACAGCATAGGCACCGACTTGCACTGTATGGTGGAGTTCCGATTTCGGATGAATTACAGCAGTTGGATGAATTAGCGTTTTCAAGGGTGAATCTCCAGAACTGTCTTGATAAGTCAGCGCCAGGTAGGGTTTATCAGGCAGTGTGTTCCTCTGGTTAAGAGAGTTGTACAGAGTGCCGTCCCATCGAGGCGACTGGTAGAGCGTGAAAGATTTCAGTGAACGAAAGTGTCGGGCAAAGCAAGTTAAGTGTGTTCGAGTAGCATCTCGTAAAGAGGGCGTTAAAAATCAAGAAATTATCAGATGCTGTGGTGGATTTTTTTAACTGTTATCCTTTTTCAGGATTCAGTAAGGGCATTTCACGGCTATACCCAGACCACGAAAGCAAACTTTTAGTTAATTAAAGAAAACATTAATTCCCCTTCAGAAGCAAGTTGACCGTCAACTTCGGCACGACCTTGCATCTTACCGAAACGACGTTGTTTTACCCATAACAGTTCCACCGTCATTACTAGTTGATCCCCCGGTACAACCTGGCGACGAAAGCGAACTTTATCGATACCAGCGAAGACAAACAGTTTACCTTCTGCCGAAGACATTTTAGTGAGAACAATGCCCCCAACTTGTGCCATTGCTTCCACAATTAGCACCCCTGGCATCAGTGGACGACCAGGGAAATGTCCTTGGAAATAGGGTTCATTGATAGTAACATTTTTAACACCAACAGCTTTTTTACCTGGAACGTAGTCAATAATTTTGTCTACAAGTAAAAATGGGTAGCGATGGGGTAACAATTCCTGAATTTCTTCAGATGTGAAGGTTGTTTTAATCTCAGAAATTATTGTAGTCTCATTTATACCTTCTGATTCGGTAGGTGTGTGTGCAGTCGTTTCAATGGTATTTACTTCAGTGAGAATTGACATTGGCTGTGTAGTTGATTTTTGATCTGAAAGTTGATTGAGTAGGCAAGCATACATCGGAAACCTTAATAATCCTGGATTTTAGGCTTTAAATATAATTCCAAATCTAAAATCCCAAATCTAAAATTCTCTGAGCCAGTTGAATGTGTAAATTATGACTAGCTTTATACGCTAAAAAATGAGCATTAGGAAAAGTTCCTAGTAAACTTAAATCTCCTACTAAATCCAATATCTTATGACGCACTGGCTCATTTGCAAATCTCAATGGTGGATTTAGCCAGCCTTCTGGCCCACAAACGAGTGCATTATCCAAACTGCCACCTTTAATTAACCCTGTTTTTTGTAAGTGTTCAATTTGATGCAATAACCCAAAAGTACGAGCAGGAGCAATTTCCGCAGCAAAGCTAGCAGAAGCTTTTCCTCGTTCAGTAGTTAGTGACCAACTATACCATTGATTCCCAATGGCGGGTAGGTCAAAATCAATACCGTAACTAAAGCGGGTTTCTGGTGCTGGGAAGGCGCATACAAAAGCATCCCCTTGATAGACCGATATTGGTTCTGTAATAGCCAAGGAAACTTGGTTGTTAACAGGTTGTGATACTAAGCCTACTTGAGCAATGTTGGCTGTCCACACACTTGCTGAACCATCTAAAAGTGGGACTTCTGGGCCATCAATTTCAATTTGGGCGTTATCCACACCCATACCCGAAAGCGCTGCCAACAAATGTTCTACTGTGCGAACATATACTTCACCCTTGCCCAACTGAGTGGAGAGAACAGTGTGACTAACTGCTGCAACTTGGGCAGGAATAATCGGCAAATCCGGTAAATCCACCCGCACAAAGTAGCGTCCACTTCCCGCTTCTGAGGGTAGTATCCGCACCTGGGTACTCACACCGCTATGCAATCCCACCCCTCTTTGGGTGATTTCATCTGCTAGAGTGTGCTGTTGCATAGCCGAAAAGTCAGTATATTTGGTTTAGTATTATTCATCGTCTGTTTTGGTAAAATCCCTGATATTCCCCTAAAAATGTCATTAATCCCTTTATCGGAACAGTATTGAGGTAAATGTAAAAATTAGCAAGCTAATCCAAAAAAGTTATGAGTTAAGAGTGAGGAATTAAAACTCCTGTAGAGATGCGATGAATCGCATCTCTACTCCTGACTCCTGTACAGACGCGATGAATCGCGTCTCTTTAAAATCTTTCCCCAATACCGAAATTAATTCGGCTATCACCGCCATCATTGATACCGTAGTCAATGCGAATTGGCCCTAGTGGAGACTGGACACGAACGCCGAGACCATAGCCGTAGCCAGTACCGTTTTTATTCAGCAATTCAGCTGCCTGAGTACTAGTTCCCAGGTCACTACCAGCATCAAAAAATAGTGCGCCGCTAACTACAGAAAAAACTGGGAACCGATACTCAACTGATGCTTGAACATAAGAGCGTCCACTACCTAATGTTCCTTCTTCATAACCCCGGACGGAGTTGCTGCCCCCAAGGGTAAAAGCTTCGTAGGGCGGCAAGTCACCGAGAACTGTTCCGGCTTGGAAGTTAAATGCTAGAGTTTGTGGCCCTTTAGAGAGGCTAATCAGCTTGATGGGTAAATATTGGCTGTAACTACCCCGTAATCTAGTAAGTAAAATGTTGCCTAATCCTATAGGGACTGACTGATCAATCCCAAAGCGTAAATAAGAACCGCTTGTGGGTTGCAAAGGATTATTACGAAGATCGCGCTGTACACCCACTTGAAAGAGCAACAAATCGTCTTGACCTCCTGCGGACTTGGTCAATTGAGTGGTGATTGGTACTTGAACAGAATTTCCATTCTGGTCGATAGGATTTCCATTACTGTCAAATAGACCTCCTGTTTTTACGAGGTTGCCATTGTCATCACGGGCGGAAACTCGTTGATACTGGAAACCTGCTGAGGCAGTCCAGACGGAACTTTTGTAAGGATTGGACGACAGGGGACGGGTAAAGGTGAGACCAGCACCTAGACGGAGAATGCGGGGGGTACTTTGAGAATCTGTATCCTTGGGATTATTTGGGTCAAATGTATTAATATTCCGATCTTTGCCCTGAAAAATCAACGAGATTGAACTGCGGCGAAAAAGATCAACTGTGTAGGAAGTCCGGTGCGGATCTCCTGCGATCCAGGGATCTGTATAACGCACGTCAAACAGTAGTTCTCGTTCTCCCACTTGCACTTCTGCCCCTAGTTTTTGGTTTCTGCCGTTCAGGTTTTGCTGTTGATAGCTAACCGTTCCAAAAAGTCCGCTAGCAGAACTAATCCCTGCCCCCGCCGCAATAGAACCGCTACTGCGTTCAGCTACGTTTACTACTACATCCACTTTGCTGGGGTCAGTACCAGGGTCAAGGGAGACATTTACATCTTCAAATAGTCCCAGTCCATAGATGCGCTGTAGGTCTTTTTGCACCGTGTTGCGGTTGAATATTTGTCCTGGCTTTAATTCCAATTCCCTGGTAATGATGTAATCTTGCGTCCGTCCGCGAATTGGTTGTCCCTTCTCGTTTGTCTCCTGACCATCTTTATTGCGGAACCGGACTCTAATATTTTCTACCACCCCTTCTGCTACTTGTAAGGTAACAATTCCGTTTTCAGAGACTTGGGGCGCTCCAATCACGTTAGCTAGCACGTAACCTTGGTCTTGATACCGCTTGTTTAGCTTTTTGATACCTTCCTGCAAGTCGCGTAAGTTAAGAATCTTACCATACTGATCCTTAAATACTTCATCTACAGTATTTGCTGGTAGTACGGAAGCAACGCCAGTACCTGGATTAGCTTGCACTTCAACTTTGCTCAAGACGGGGTTAGGCTGTACGACAAAGCTCACGCGCACTCCCAAAGGGGTATCTTCTGGCGATGCTTGGACGTTGGAGAAGAATCCAGTACCAAAGATAGCGTTAATATCTTCTTGCAGTTGGCTGCGGGTTGTGGTTCGTCCTGGTTGGGTACGAATTACTTTGTAAACTTGTTCTTCTAGTTCTGGTGATAGTTGCCCAGCTTGTGATTTAACTACTACTTCTGACACCAGTACGCGGGGATCGTTGGCTTCTGGGGCTGTGTTGGGTTGAGTGCTAGGAGTTATTGGTGGGTTAACGTTCTGCGGATTGGGAGTTGTTGGCGGATTAACGTTCTGCGGACTGGGAGTTCCGCCTGGACGTAGGGTAGGTGTTCTTTGCTGACTACCTGAAGGTGGAATGTCTGGAGTGGTGGATGGTTCTGGAGTTGTGGGTAATAAAGGTTCTGTTGTCGATGGGTTGACATTCTGCGGGACTGGAGTAGTCTCAGGAGTTGAGGAAGGCGTTGGTTGTTGAATTTCTGGCGGTGGGATATCCGGTGCAGGAGAGGGCTGTTGACTAGAGTTGGGATTTATGATTGGGGTTTGTGCCGTTTTTGGCGTTGTGGAGGTTGGCACTATTACCCCTGATGTCGAGTAGGCATAGCCCGCCGCAGGTATCGCTGCTGGATTGGCAGGGTAAACTGCGACAATGCGGGATTTCTCTGCTTCTGTAAACTCTGTGAGATTAAGTCCAGATTCTAGATTTTTCCTAGAATCAACCGGAACTGTTTCTAATGTCGAAATTTTTGTTGTCTGTTTTGAACTGTTGGCGGTTTCTGCATTTGCACTTAATGAGCCGCCCAAAGGGACTGCAATTGCTACTACTGCCAGCAATACGGGAGATAAACGCATTTTACTTATGATTCCTCTTCACGACCAGACACACCATCACAAGGCAATAATGCCCTTATGCCAAAGGTAAAACTCAAAATATAATTTTTTTCTTTTGCTTTTTTACTTTACAAGGCAAAAGGCAAGCAATTTTAGATTTTGGATTTTGGATTTTGGATTGAAATAGACTATTGTATTCGCAGCGGGACGAAGTACGGGGCGAAAGCGCTAGCTGGAGGTTAGTCGGCATAAACCAAAAAATCTAAAGTTTCAAAATTCATAGTCAAAATATAGTTCCTTGTGACCTTTTGGTTTTTACCTGTTTAACTTGTAGTTTCTACTGCTTTTAGCACTCTTTGTAAAACCTCCTGGTAGGCATCCTCTACATTTCCTAAATCCCGGCGAAAGCGGTCTTTGTCCATTACCCGACGGTTTGAGTCTTCTTCTGTGGTATCCCACAAACGGCAGGTGTCGGGGCTAATTTCGTCTGCCAAGAGCAACTGCTGTTGTGAGTCCAAACCAAACTCTAGTTTGAAGTCTACTAGGGTAATGCCACATCGTTGCCAAAAGTTCTGGAGAAATTCGTTGATTTGCAATGCTAGATGTGTAATTGCGTCTACTTGTTCCGCAGTAGCTAGTTTTAGCAGGTATAGGCGATCGCGTGTCAACAATGGATCTCCTAACTGATCGTTTTTGTAATAAAACTCAACTAAAGGCGGTTTCAGAATTGTACCCACTGGCAACCCTGTTTGTTGACACAGACTGCCAGCAGCAATATTTCTGATCACTACTTCTAAGGGTAAAATCTTTACTGCCCTCACCCGCATCTGATTCGGGCTAGGGCTGTCGATAAAGTGAGTTTTTATACCATAAGCCTCCAACTGTTTAAAAAGCTGGCTGGAAATGCTACAATTGATTTTTCCTTTTCCTTGGATACTGCCACGTTTTTGGGCGTTAAACGCCGTGGCATCGTCCTTAAAATCAGCCAACAAGACTTCGGGATCGTCCGTTGTATAAAGAATTTTTGCTTTGCCTTCGTATAACTTGGAATTAACAGACATGGTGGCAGGTAAAGTTCTAGGCGATGGACAATTTTTGTCGTTTCGGGCTTCACCATTTTATCTTTAGTTCTTAACTATTAACCATTGGTGATTATTTAAAGAAGAAGCAAGGACTTTAGGAATTGGATGAGGGAGCAGGGGGAGCAGGGGAAGCAGGGGGAGCAGGGGAAGCAGGGGGAGCAAGAATAAAGAACTAATACCCCATGCCCAAATTAGCCAGTTGACAAAGATTGAGAACTAAATCTCTAACTTTTAACAGAGGGTAATTAACTTTGCTACTTAGTATAGTTGTGTAAGTAGTTTTACTATCTAAGTCGTAATTATTTTTGCAAAGAAAATCTAGACAACATATACGGGTATGTTTTAATAGTTTATAACTCAGGGTTTCGACTGAAGTTAATTACAATTGGAACTTCATAAATTAAGATGAGATCAATAGCTAAAACTGGGAAGAAAATCAATTATTCTCTCTAGTCTGTTGAGCGGAAACTTTTTTTGTAACATTAAGGACGAGAAGAGTATTTCAAGCTTTATCAAGAAAAATTCAAAATTCAGGAGTCAGAATTCAGAATGAATTCTGACTCCTGAATTCTGTTTCGATAAAAGGTGAATTGAAGAAATGGAGAAAGAAATAGTGGATAAGGATGATTTTCTCTACCCTCGTGGCCGCTACTACGGTCAGGTAAAGCCAGAAAATTTGGTTTTTAATGCAAATCTACAAGAATTTGCACAACGCGTAAGCTACATTTGCAATTTAGAAACAGGTGGAAAACTGCCTCCAGGTGAAGCTTACAAACAAATAAGGGATCTATGGAAACAGTTGAAACACTCAAAAAAAGAACTAAGAATCGGTGAAGACCCGTTTCAGGATGACCAGGGTGAGACTCAAGGTTGAAGTGGAGAGGCGGGAATGGGTAAGGCGCAAGAGAGATGAGGGAGACAAGGGAGATGAGGGAGCAGGGGAAGCAGGGGAAGCAGGGGAAGCAGGGGGAGAAAGAATAAAGAATAAAGAACTAAGACCCAATGCCCAATGACAAAAACTACTTAGTAAGCATTGTCCAAATACCATCCCAGGACTCTGGGGGCGGGTTTTGTAGATAATTACGCGCACGTTCTAAATGAATATCAACAGCTTGGTCTTTGGGTTGGATGGATTTGGCGGCTTCAAAACAAGCGATCGCTTCTAAGAAGTTGCGCGATAAATAAGCAGCGCGTCCTGTATGATAGTGATACAAAAACTTTTGAGTATTAGCATCTAAGGGAGTAGTGCGATCGCCAATTAACTCGTAGATATTTACCGCTTGATATTTGCCTTTGACGCGAATTTTATCTAGCTGTCGCACCCAAATGCGATCGCTGCAAAGCTGATAAGTTAATTCGCTTAAGATAATATCACAACCATATTCCTTAGTTACGGCCTCTAAGCGCGAACTCAAATTTACGCCGTCTCCAATTACGGTATAATCCATCCGTTTGCGGGAACCAATATTACCCGAAACTACTTCCCCAGAACTAATCCCAATGCCAATACGAATTTGTGGCTGCGCTTCGATAATTCGCCGTTGGTTAAATTCTTCTAACCGTTGTCGCATATCTAAGGCTGACTGTACAGCCCTCCAAGCATGATTTTCTGTTAGAGGTAAGGGCGCACCAAATACAGCCATTAAAGCATCACCAATAAATTTATCGAGAGTGCCTTCGTAGTTAAAAACTGCCTCCACCATCGTTTCAAAATATTGATTTAGCAACGATACCACCTCCGCTGCACCAAGATTTTCCGTAAGTGTTGTGTAGCCCCGGATATCAGAAAATAAGATGGTTACTTCCTTGCGCTCACCCACCATTAAAGCATCTTCCCCCAGAGCCATAACTTGTTCGGCGACATGGGGCGTTAGGTAGCGGGACATGGTAGTTTTCATCCGTTTTTCCTGACTGATGTCTTCCAACACCACCAAGCCACCCCGGACACCGCCTTCTGGGTTAGTTAGGGGATTGACAGTGAGATTCGTACTGCGTTCTAATGTTTGCACCTCATCGACGGTAAGAAACTCCGATTGGGGCGTGAGAGGTAGATTCCAGGGAATAAAGACATCGGGGTTAGTGGGATCGCGCACTGCTAAAATTGATTCGTGAGTTCTAATTTTTGAGTGTTGAGTTCCGTTTCTAACTCCTAACTCCTCGCTCTGAACATGAGAAACTCCCACCATTAAACTTTGCTCTGGCACATAATGTTTAGCTCCAGTTTTTAAACTATCTTCTAATCGCATCTGGAGATTTTCAATTGGTACAACTTCCCAAACTAAACGACCAATCAAATTTTGCTCCCACAAAAGCTTGTTATTCTTGCTATTAGTGTCATTTATGCAACAACCTAGTAATTCCAGTGCTGCATCATTAATTGTAACAATTTGTCCTACCATATCTGTAGAAATCACCGCATCTGATAGACTTTGTAAAATGTCTTTTTGATACTGTTTTTCTAACAGCACATTTTCAAATAAACGAGCATTTTCTAAGGCAATTCCTGCTTGAATATTAAAAGCCCGCATAAACTCTTCATCAGAGGCAGTAAAACTACTTTGTTGCTTATTAATTAATTGTGTTACACCAATTAATTCATTTGCAGAATTAAATACCGGTAAACATAGGATATTACGAGTTACATACCCAGTTTTTCTATCTGTAGTCGGGTCAAATCGGGGGTCTTTATAGGCATCGGAAATATTTAGGGCTTCACCAGTGGAAGCCACATAGCCGGCAATGCCACGGTTTGCGGGAATGCGGATTTCTAACAAGTTTGTGCCATCTGCGGCAGCTGCAACTTTTGTCCAGAGTTCGCTCATCTCTTTACGATATAAAAACAGCGTACTGCGGTCTGCTTGCATTAAAATTCGAGCTTGTTCCATAACTATTTGCAAAGTTGCTTGTAAATCCAGACTTTGCCCCAATGTCTGAGTTGCACGCAATAAAGCCGTTGCGCCTCGTTGGTTACGAGCCGCTACATAAAAAGATTGGCAGCTTTCCAGAATAATCCCAATAGAAGCGGCAAAGTCTCGAAAACGTTCTTCATCATCATAATTAAATGGAATATTCCCAGTTTTATTAGCCAGTTGCACTACCGCAACGATTTGGTTTTTGCTACTAACAACGGGCATACATAAAATATTGTGAATTTTGTAGCCCATTTGTTTTTCCAATTCAGGGCTAAATAGGGGGTGAGTATAAGTTTCTGATATATTTAAATATTGACCTGTACTAGCAACATGACCGGGAATACCTACCGTGATGGGAGTACGAATTTCTAAGAATTTTTGGCTATTATCTTGAGGAACTTTTGACCATAGTTGACCTTTGTCATAGTCAACTAAAAAAATAGCTGTGTGTTCTGCTTGCAATATTTGACCAATTTTGAGGGTGATAGCTTCTAGCACCTTCTCTAACATAGTTTCTAGAGCTTCATTATTGATTAGTTCAATAGCTCTAAGAAATTGCTGAAACTCAGCAGTTATGAAGTCAAGTAAGCAAACAAATTCATTAACAGATAAGTCTTTAACACGACGCAGTAAGGCGTGAGTACGATTAACTTGAGTCAGTTCAGTTAATGTAGCCAAGACGCTGCCAGGGTTGGGAAGTGTCATGGTAATTTTAGATTTTAGATTTTGGGTATTTGGTATTGGTTATTAGGCATGAGGCATAGGGTATAGGGCATAGGGTATAGGGCATAGGGTATAGGGTATAGGGCATAGGGTCTTAGTTCTTTATTCTTTCTCCCCCTGCTTCCCCTGCTTCCCCTGCTCCCCCTGCTCCCTCATCTCCCTCATCTCCCTCCCCACTCCCCAGCCCTTTATTTTGTCAATTGTTCAGAAAGTATCACCTTTTGGTAGTAATCTTGTAGCTGCCTGGTGGCAGCTGCCCAACCCCAACTTTCTGCTTCCTGGCGAGCATTTTGACGAATGATGTCTCGTTGTTCTTTTTGTTCTAAGAGGCGAATAGTAGCAGCTAAGGCTCCTTGAACATTTGCTGTTGGCTCAAAAAGATATCCATTTACTCCATCTGTCACAATATCAGGAATTCCCCCTGAACGGGCTGCTACTACCGGACAGCCAGCAGCCATCGCTTCTAGTAGGACTAAGCCTAGTGTTTCTGTACGGGAAGGAAAGATAAAGGCATCAGCACTTGCAAAGGCAGAACCTAATTCTTGACCCATAAGATATCCAACAAAATAAGTATTTGTACCAGCAAAGTGTTTTTCTAGTGCTTGACGGTGTGGCCCATCTCCAACCAATGCTAACCGCGCTTCGGGAATTGCTTCTAAAATTGGTTTGATGCGCTCAATTTCTTTTTCCGCAGAAAGCCGCCCAACATAAAGTAGCAATGGACTTTCTGGATGATTTTGTGATAAACGCGATCGCATCTCTACATTAGCTAAATCAGGGTGAAATAATTCCGTATCCACACCACGCTGCCATAAATCTACACGCTCAATCCCATGTGCTGTCAGTTCCTCTACCATTGCTGTGGAGGTACACAGATTCAAAGCTGCTTGATTATGAGCGCCTTTTAGCAGTTCCCAAAGAAACCCTTCCAGCATCCCCAAGCCGTAATGTTGAAGATATTGGGGTAAATGGGTATGGTAAGACGCTACTAAGGGGATTTTGAGGATTTTGCTGTAAAATATGCCAGCTAAACCTAAAACGGCTGGATTCACGACATGAATCACATCTGGCTTAAACTCTTCTAAAACATAACCAATGGCTGGGCGGGGAAGTGCCATTGTTAATTCTGGATACAATGGCAAAGGAAAGCCAGTAATGCCGTAAACTTTAGCGCCTTTGTGTTCTGTAATGCCTCCATCAGGGGCAATTACCAATACTTGATTGCCACTACGCTGTAAATGGTCAACAGTATGGCGCAGCCGCGTTACAATGCCGTCAACCTTGGGTAAAAAGGTTTCGGTAAATAGAGCAATTCTCATAAAAAACTATTCAGTCCAGGCAGATAATCCCAGCTTTGCTTGCGTTTCTCTATCAAACACAGAATAGACTTTCTCTTGTGGTGTAATCAACTCTGCACAATCAGATTTAATGTTTTGGCGCTGTTTTTCTACAAAGTCTGAGATGTCCTCAATATTGAGAATCCAATCTTTGGCGTAAGCAGCCAGAACTTGACCACGTAACCCTAACTGAATAGCGCGTCGTTCTAATTTTGTCCCAGTTGGGTGATGGTCTGGATCCCATTGTAGGCGGACTTGCGATCGCTTCAATGCGCTTTGCCATCCACTTTTATCAGGATAAAGTTCTGGAACGTAGCTGGAATGAACAGCCGCCGCTAAAATTTCTTCAAAAGCCGAACGCTTAAGCCAAATAGCTAACACCACCTCTTGACCATTTTCTGTACCCCATCCAGAACGATACATCATCCAGAGGAAGTTAGGTTTGATCCAACTCATGCGGTCAAAACTGAACTCACCACCAAAATAACCGTAGGTGGCGGCGAAACTACCAATAGCAGGACGATATGCCTGATAAACAACAATTGAATGGTCGTCATATTGTGCTAAGATATGACGACCATTTTTTGGCCAATTACTAACTTGAGTTAAATAAGGTTCTGTTATCAGCCGCACGCAGAGCTTATCCTAATTTCTGTGCCAAGACACTTTCGGCAGAATTTGCTTATGATCGACTCGTTTCTGATACTTAATGGCGAAGTTTAACAGAGAATCGAGTAGAGAATCAGAAAGCAAGTGAGGCTGTAAACCTAAATCGAGCAATTTAGTGTTTTTAGCGTTGAAGTAATGTTCTTCTTTCTCAACTCTGGGATTATCTAAGTGATTGATTTCTACTTTCAATCCCATAGCGTTACCAGCATTTTTCACCATTAATGCCAATTCACCGACGCTGAATTGTTCGGTAAATTGGTTAAATACGCGGAATTCGCCAGCTTGGGCAGGATTAGCGATCGCTAATTCCACACATCGTACTGTATCCCGAATATCCAAAAACCCGCGAGTCTGTCCACCTTTACCATAGACAGTTAAGGGGTGTGCGATCGCAGCTTGAATACAAAAGCGGTTCAGTGCAGTCCCAAACACACCATCGTAATCCAGCCGATTAATCAATAGTTCGTCCATCCCCGTTTCTTCGGTTAAGACACCATAAACTACACCCTGATTTAAATCAGTTGCCCGCAATCCCCAAATCCGGCAAGCAAAGTGAATGTTATGACTATCATGGACTTTGCTTAAATGGTACATCGAACCGGGCTGCTTAGGATAAGGTAAGGTATCCTTGCGGCCATTGTGTTCAATGGTGATATACCCTTCTTCAATGTCGATGTTGGGTGTACCGTATTCACCCATAGTTCCCAACTTCACCAAATGACAGTCCGGGAAATCTTCCCGCATGGCGTACAACAAGTTCAACGTCCCAACTACATTATTGACTTGGGTGAGAACTGCATGTTCTCGGTCAATCATGGAAAATGGGGCTGAACGCTGTTCGCCAAAATGCACTAGGGCATTTGGCTGAAATTGATGTAATGTTTTGCTGAGAAATTCGTAATTTGTAATATCGCCGATGAACAAATCGATAGATTTACCCGTCAAATCTTGCCAGCGCTGGAGACGTTGTTGAATTAGTGCGATCGGAGTGAGAGTTTCAACACCTAGTTCAGTATCCCAGTGCCGCCGCACCAAACTATCTAAAATTCCAACTTCATAACCTCGATTGGAAAGGTAAAGAGCAGTTGCCCAACCGCAATATCCATCACCGCCAATAACCAGGACTTTCATCTTCACCAGTTTTTACTCGCTGATAGCTAAATCTACCAGGTTTTTGTCCCCTCTCAATCATCATTCTGGCGGAAATTTTAGATTTAGGCATCTGGGGAAGCGAGGGAGGGGAGGCGAGGGAGGTAGGGGGAGAAGAATTAATACACCATACCCAATGCCCAATGCCCCATTAAGATTTTGAAATCCGATACTGGTGGGCAATGTAATAAAACAAATGATAATAATCTTGAAATTTTTGGCTCTTGCTTCGTCCCTGCCAACAGTATTTTACTTGACTCTGAGTTAGTGTCAATGTCATTGAACCTATATCTTTATCAACTTCTACAACCATTACCCCAGATAGTCCTTGGGCGGTTTGAAAGTTGGATTTTATCTTTTTTAACGGCTCTTGCTCTGTAACAATCGAATTTGGGAACTCATGACTTGCCCACCCCCGAATTTCCACTGAGTTATCCTGTGGTAAAATAAACGCAATTCCATCACCATTTGCTGGGGCTGCTGAAGAAGTCCAGTTACTCGGATATGGAAATTCAAAGCCATAACGAGAGTTCTTGTAAGTTTTCCATGCGATCGCTCCAGCGTTAAAATCATTTGCAGTACAACCCCACAGAATTACTAACAGGGCAATAACCCCACTAACACTGGCGGTAAACCGATAAATTCTTCGCCGCAAACTACAGATTTTATTAGCAGTAGCCATTTACATTACACATTTTGCCAAAGTCACTGATTTTATAGAAATACCAGAAACTCAGATCGATACCTTGCACTGAAAGAGCGCTCATTAAAAATTAAATATTCTTTCAGGATATTTACCATTCTCTTTTGACTCCTCAGTAGAGAAGCTTATAAAGAGTGCTTTATCACACAATTTATGTCCAGTGCATCTCAGACAGGCGAACCAACTTTGGAGCTTTTTCACTTCCAAAGCAACACATCTTTGCAATTTCCACCAAATCTTTCTGTAATTTGCATTGGTAAGCCAAACGACCAAAAACCACCAGATATTGATATTTCTGGCTTACCAGATTCAGATGTGGCATCTCGCATCCACGCCCAAATTTGGGTGAATGGGGACGAATACCATATTACCGATTTGGGCAGTTCTAATGGTACATACATTAACGGTGCGAAACTTCAACCTCAAGTTTTTTGTCCACTGCATCCAGGAGACAGAGTTTCCCTTGGGCAGGGAGACAAAATAACTTTTATGTTTAGGGTGCAGCAGCACTATGCATCTACCGCAAAAAATCCTACACCAAACTCCGCGCCAACGAAAATTACAGCGCCTACCACCAGTAAAGAAGAGGAACAAGTAATCTTTGCTAGTAAGCTTATTGGTTTAGGACTAATCCTAGCTGGCATTACATTTTTAAGTACAAGTATTTATGTAAGCGTCTACTTACGCAGCACACCTGGGATTTTGCTGTGTATGGGAGGTGTAGTAGCTTTAAATTGGGGTGGGCGCGATAATCGCAAACTCGGATGGGTGTTGATTGGCATCGGAATTGCTCTATTCATCACCAGCGGTGTTGTCATCGGCTCTGTGTCTCTTTTTTCGATGCTAGTGTCATTCGCTGGCATTTCCTGTGGATATCAGTTGTTTACAACCGGCAAGGTGTTTAACTTTAATCCGCTTACACTCCAAATAGTTAAAAAGTAAGCCAAATCAGGCAATCATTAATTAGCGATCGCTAATTCCCATTCAGGTTTCAGGATTTGATTCCTCAACCCTGATTAATTCTCAGAGGTTTGTCGTGAGGGATTTATCACTCAATAAACAGCATTTCAGCCTCATTTGTAAACAAATGTAACAAAAGTAGCGTTAAAACGTTTTACTGTCTTGACAACCAATAGAAGAACCGATAAGTTGATATACATACCCGGGTAAGACCGTTAAAGAGTTATATGCAAACGCAAACAAAGCAAAAGGTCACTTTGTATTTATCGCCAGAGTTGCACAGAAAACTGAAGATTCGTTCAGCAGTCGATTCTGAACCAATGTCAGAACTTGCCGAACGTGCCCTTGGTTTTTACCTGTCTCATTCAGAATTGGTGGACGAGTTAGAAGACTCTTCTTTTGGGCGGACTCATAGAGTTTATTCATGCCCAACCTGTGATAGCTCATTAGTCTTACGTGATGGGGAACTGGTTACTTTGGGCAATCAACCAGGAGTAGTTGGTCAAGAGCATCTTTCTATTGATGAGATGGATGAAGATGAAACCAATCCCAAGGGCGAGGAAGAGTTAGTTCCTTGCTAGATAGATATTCATGATTTGGTTGTCTTTACCAGCAGCAATGTCTCTACTGTCTCTATAAGGTCTCAAGTAGGTCGAAGTATGAAAGAAGAGCTCAATATCCTAATTCAAGCTCAATACCCTTTAATCTACCTTGTGACCTCCGAGGAAGAGCGGGCCGAGCAAGCCGTTTCCACCATCGCCCAGTTGTTAAAGCCCCAGCGCCGAGTATTTATTTGGACAGTAACACACGGGATTGTGGAATATGGTCAACCCCGGAATGTTACCCAACATAATACCGTGTCTCCAGAGGCGGCCATTGAGTGGATAATCCGGCAGAAAGAGCCAAGTATATTTATTCTTAAAGATTTACACCCCTTTATTGATGCGCCAGCAACAAATAGATCGTTACGAGATGCGATCGCTAGCTTTAAAGGTACGCAAAAGAACATCATTTTGATGTCTCCCATGCAACAAGTGCCTATAGAGTTGGAAAAAGAAGTTGTTGTTATCGACTTTACACTGCCAGATATGGCAGAGTTGAATAAAGTACTGACTCAGCACGTAGACCAAAATCGTGGTCGGCGGTTGACAACAGAAGCTAGAGAAAAGCTTCTCAGAGCGGCTTTAGGTCTAACTAAAGATGAAGCTGAGAAAGTCTACCGAAAGGCGCAGGTAACTACAGGGCGTTTGACGGAAGATGAAGTAGATATCGTTTTATCTGAGAAAAAGCAACTAATTCGGCGCAATGGCATCTTAGAATACATCGAAGAAGATGAAACCATTGATGCAGTAGGTGGCTTAGAAGAGTTAAAAAGATGGCTCAAGCAACGCTCTAACGCTTTTACAGAAAGAGCGAGAGAGTATGGTTTGCCTCAACCAAAGGGGATGTTAATTCTCGGAGTTCCCGGTTGCGGTAAGTCATTAATTGCTAAAACTACTTCCCGGCTGTGGGGTTTACCACTGTTGCGGTTAGATATGGGGCGAGTTTACGACGGCTCAATGGTGGGACGAAGTGAAGCAAACTTGCGAAACGCCCTGAAAACAGCAGAATCTATTTCCCCAGCGATTTTGTTTATCGATGAATTGGATAAATCTTTTGCTGGTAGTGGAGGTTCTTCCGATTCTGATGGGGGGACATCAAGTAGAATCTTCGGCTCCTTCCTCACATGGATGCAAGATAAGAAATCACCAGTGTTCGTGATGGCAACCGCCAACCGAGTAGAACGCTTACCTGGCGAGTTCTTGAGGAAAGGACGCTTTGATGAAATTTTCTTTGTCGATCTGCCAACACCGGAAGAACGGCAACAGATTTTTAATATTCATCTGACCAAGCGCCGTGAAGACATCTCTCGATTCGATCTTGAGCAACTAGCCAAGATGTCTGACGGCTTTTCTGGGGCAGAAGTTGAGCAAGCGATCGTTGCGGCAATGTATGAAGCTTTTGCCCAAGATCGGGAGTTCACCCAACTAGATATTATTGCTGCACTGAAGGCAACATTGCCGCTGTCTCGAACGATGCAAGAACAAGTAACGGCTCTGAGAGATTGGGCCAGACAGCGCGCCCGCCCCGCAGCATCCTCCGTAGCTGAATATCAGCGAATGGAGTTTTAAAAGCTTTCCTCTGCCATCCCAGGGGGAAAGGCTAGCTCCCAATGCTAGCAGTTATAAGAAAAAGCCGCATCCTGCTAAGAGCGGCTTCGCCCGAAACAAACCGTTGTCGTTTTTCTCAATCTTCTCATTGGAGGAAACCCAAATGTCTCACTTTAGCACCCTGCGTACCAAGATCACCGATGCCGAAATCCTCAAAGCTTCTTTGCGCGACCTCGGTATCAGCGTAAAGACTGAAGCTGATGTCCGTGGTTATAACGGTCAGCGCGTCCGTTCTGACATCGTTGCTATGTTAGATGGCGAATATGACCTCGGCTGGTCTCGCAACAGCGATGGTTCTTTTGACCTAATTGCTGACTTGTGGGGCGTTGCTAAGAAGCACAACCAAACCGAGTTGATCAACTCAATCAACCAAAAGTATGCTGTTAACAAAACTTTGGCTGAAGTAAAACAGCGCGGTTTGCAAAACGCCAATGTGAAGTTGGTATTGCAATAACAATTTCTCTGCGCGTTCCCAAAGCTGCACGGGTTAACCATATAAATAGCGGTTAGCCCGCTTTTTTATCGGGACTGAGATTTATTTCTCAGTCCCGATTTTTGATGAGTCTAGTCAATACTAATTTCAAATTAGTAATTTTATTTCATCGTACTAACATTGATGTATTCAGCATGACAACCAAGCTTATTTTTAATTAATTTAAGAAGTTCTGCTTTATGTGGAAGCAACCATTTAGGATTGTTACTAGGGTACAAATATATATTGTAAGTGTAAGTATATACCTCCCAATCAATTTTGGAAACTGCTTTGCAATGGTAAAAGAAGTTAACTACTCTTGTTAGAGCTTTTATAGCCTTTTCACCTTCTGATGTAAATGATAAATCAAGATTTTTTGGATTAATCAATTTTGTTGTATTACACCGAAAATCAATTTCATTCTGGCCTTTACATCTATTGCAAGTAACACACAGAGTTTGTGAGTTTTCTTTAGATGTTTCACCACCCATAGAAAACGGTTTAATATGATCGATTTGTAATTTACCTTTGGTATTGACTCCACAACAGAGACAAGCATACCCGTCTCGTTTTTTAACTTCTTCTTTTTCTACTTCGTTTAGTTCTTTGACTCCTCTTTCTAGTGTAAGAATCACATGTGAAGTTGTTTCACCTTCAGGCTTAGGATTAATAATGTTTCTAATTGCTGCGTCAACGGCTGTTTCAAATCGAATCAAGCTTTTGTAAAAAACTTTCCACAATGTTTCTGGTTGAGAAAACTCCTTGCTTAAATATTCGTATTTTAAGCGAGATGGAAGATCAATTACTTTATAAGCAATTTTATCTAAGTCATACAGTTCTCTTTCCTCAAATGGATGGTATATAGGTACAGATTGATTTTGAGCAATGTGGCGAACGATCTTAATTAAATCTGAATCAAGCTTTTCACCAATATTGTCAGTTTTGCGTTCAAACCCGTCACTTATCCATTGTTGGACTTGAGACTGCATCCATTTATCATCAAGATATTCTTTAGACCATTCATCTAATAAGTTTGTAGAACGAATAAAGAGAATAAATGAATCAAATTTTGATTTTGTATGTTCATATACCATGACAAATTCAGTAAATGATTCCATTGATTCATGTTTATTGTCAACGTCAGCATACACAATTTCAGTTTTATACCAACCAATAGGGCATATTTTTGAGAATACTATTTGATAATCTCCACCACTCTCAATTGACTTTGATAATTCCTCAACTAGACGAATAGAAATATATTCAAATGGATGATATCCTTTTACACAGAGTTTTGGTTTATCTATAGTATCGCCATCTTTTGGGTTAGCCCAATCAACTAAACGTTTCCAGTCATCGAAGAATAGAACAACATTCGCCTCAGCACTACCTCCTACTTTTTCGCCCCGTAATGCTCTACCAATCATTTGAGTCATCAAGATAGAGCTTGTTGTTTGGCGAGTAATAAATACAGTCTGAACGCTAGGAACGTCAGCCCCTTCTGTTAACATTCTTACATTGATTAAAACATCAAGCTTACCATTCTTAAATTCATCCAGAATCCTTTGATTATCACTTTGAGTACGTTTGTTTCGTGCGTCAGCAGAGCCGGGATCGGCATCTATATGTGAATAAATTGCGTCTACTTTAATACCCTTTTCAAGAAGCTTATCTTTGATATAGACGCATTGAAACCAACGATCAGCAAAGATAATGGTTTTCCCATAAGTATCTTTATTTAATACATAAGTGTGTACAATAAAATTGTTTCTCTGTTTATCACTCGCAAGTTTTTCAATAATTGATTCTGGGAGGTCTTGATGTTGCTTAACTAGCCGATCGTATAATTTATCATCAACTTCTAATTCTTTTCCAGTTGCCACTTCAATATAGTTAGGTCTAGCCAAAACTCCTTGTGATATCAAACTTTCTTTTTTAGCTTCATAAATAATTTCATTCTCAAATATTTTCCAAAGCCAACCTCTCCTAGCTTTATCGTTATACGTCGGTGTAGCTGTTAGACCAAGCAGATTTAATTGTGGAAATAAACCTCGAAGTCCTAAAGCAGAATCTTTTTCACCAATTAATAAGTTTCTGCAACCATAGGCTGGTGAATGGTGAGCTTCATCAACTACTACAAAAAGTCCTGTTTCTCTACAACTATCAATAAATTTTCTGAAAGCTGTCTCAAAGTTTTTACCAGAGTTGTCTAGAGCATTAGTATGTAAATTATTGATGGCTGTTTGTATTGTCATTATGACAATATCATCAGTCAGTTGTATAGATGAGGCTTTGGCATGAGAAGGATTACTAGAAACGCACCGAATATTTAACGTTTTCTTCGGCTCTGGAATATCCCTAGCACTATTATAAAAGGTAGCGAATGCTTGATCCAACAGGTAAAATGAAGGAGCTAACCAAAGGATCTTAATATTTTTAGGGATTACATGGTCAGATAACCATCTGGTAGCCGTAAATGTCTTGCCAGCACCTGTAGGAAGTACTAAAATTCCACTACCCGGTTTTTCACTGCCAAATTTAAATGTTTTACTGAGAGCTTCAAATGCCTCAATTTGATGCTGGAAGGGTATTTTAGAGTGGTGGTTAGCAGATTGCTCTCTTAATTGATCAAGATTGATAGATTTGTAATTGATGGGTTCGTGCATTATAGTATTTTCCTAGTGATGTATAGGCTATTTGACCACTAGGTTAGTTTGCCCATAATCTATGCTTCAAACTCTCATGCCTTTAAATTTATTCTTTTCTTACTGAAGACGAACGTTTAAAGCTGCAAACCCTGATGCAGGTTTATCAAGAAGGACTTTTAAGAAAAGCCACTGCGTTAAGCGAAGCCGTCAAACGTCGGTTGATTGAACCCTTAAGCTAGTGAGTCAGATTCATTAAGAAGTCGGGATATACTCTTGCATCTTGTCTTACACAACTTGGAAGCGATCGCTTTCAGAACGCAATTGAATCACAAACTGATGGTATGGCTTTCCAGCGATCGCATTTTATCCATGCTGCATCGAGCGTACGCAGACAAAGTAAACCCACCGCTTGATTGTCTTGCTCTGTCCAAGCCCATAACTGTATGCTTTAGCTTGGTGGAGTGTACTTGTTAATTAAAGAAGTAAAATTGAAGGTGGTTTACATTGAAACCCTTGTTTGATATTTAAGTGAAATTGGAATTACAATATGGACATAAATCCGATGGATTTGGTTGAAGATGAAAAAGATGAGGTCGAAACGTCACTGAAGCGCGAAAAACGCAAAGGTCGTGTAAATAGTGCCGTTGCAATTGCGGTTGCCTTGATTGCAACCTTTATGGGGATCTGCAAAATCAAAGACGATAATCTAGTTCAGGCAATGCAGCAAGCTCAAGCAAATAAAATTGACGATTGGGCATTATACCAAGCTCGTAATGTTCGTGAGGAAATAGCTAAAGCCAACCTCACTCAACTCAAATTGGAATCTGTTTCTCAGTCTTCTGCTGTGAAGGCTGAATATGAAAAACAGATTGCCGCTTATCAAGTAATTGTTGATAAAGAAGACCAGAAAAAGCAGGAACAGAAGGTAATCGCCGAAAAAGATCAAACAACCTACGACCAACTTAATTACCATGACGATCAGTTTGATCTAGCTGATGCCTCCTTATCGCTTTCTGTCTCACTATTTGCCATAACATCTCTATCTCAGAAAAAATGGTTATTCTACGCTGCCTTGATACCAACAATATTTGGCTTCGTGATGGGGTTATCAGGATTATTAAACTGGCAACTACACCCCGATGCATTGACTAAATTGCTATCGGAAAATTTTTTAGAAAAGCCAGCCACAATTGTTGGCACAACAACTATTAAAGCAAGCAATACTGAAGGTGTAGAATGAAGCTAATCAGCAAATTAAAGCAATGAATTAAGCAATCTTTCTTGCCTTCAGCAAATTACTTCTGAGTATAAATTTGCGATCTCTTTATGTGCTGTAAAAAGAAGCGATCGCTATTTTTATGAGGTTATTGCTAATGCAAAGCCCATTCTAATTTTAGAGTTTCTAACTTAGGGTTCTTGACACTCATTGTCTGACACTCTTGCAAAAATTCATTGACTTGTTCTTGATTCAGACTTAAGCCGCCATCTTGCAGATTATTTATGTAAGTAATCACATCTGAAGTTGTTAAAGCTGAACTTATTTCTTCTAGAAGAATGGCATTTCTAACTTCCCGACAAACTAACTCAATATCTGATGAAGTAAATCTCACACTTTTCTCTGCCAGAATTTCAAAGTTAACTAACTGACTTATATCAATTTTTGACAGGTAGTGTTTGAATAAATCTATTCTTTCTACTTGGGCAGGTGGAAAAATAGGAATTTTCCAATCTAACCTACCAGAGCGTTTTAAAGCACTATCAATACCACTCAAATAATTAGTAGCAGCAATTACAATTACGTCACTATTTTGAAGATTATTTAGTTCTATGAGTAATTGATTAATAGTTGCTTTTTGGTCTGTATGTGCGTTGTCTTCGTTACGATTAAACCCAATACTGTCTAACTCATCAATGAATAAAAGTGAAGGAGCTTTTTTCTTAGCTTGAGCAAAGATATCTCGAATATTCTTTTGACTTTGACCTATCCAAACACTGATAATATCGGCAGGAGAGAACTTAAAAAAATATCTTCCAGACTCATTAGCAAAGGCATTTGCTAGTAGAGTTTTTCCGCATCCCGGTAATCCATAGAAAAGAATTCCGCCAATTGAACCCTTGTATCCCTTAGATTGCAACTTGAGAAGTTTATTTAGTTTTTCTTTTTCTTCCTTTAGCCCCTTTACTTGACTAAAATCAAGCTTAAATTCCGTGATGCGGTTAGTGACTGGATATGCTTGTACTAAACTAGGTTTTTTAACCCCATACTTAAAAGATGGATAGTCTATAGAATCAAATGATACTGGTACTAATTGGTGCTTTTCATAATCAGGAGCCATGATTACAACCTGGAAGCAATCGCCATAATATCCAGACAACTTATATTCTAATATTTCCTTAGCTTTTTTGAGTTGGTAATAGTTGCGCGCAATCTCAAAACCGGGAATTACTAACCAAAGGCTTTCTAGTTTATTTGGCCATACTTTTGATTTTCTCAAAACTCTTTTCAATGGATCTAAAAAGAGATTATTATCCTGAAATTCTTGGTATTTGAGAGTTTCTATCTCAACCACTACCTGATTTTTTACATAGACTTCTATGATTTCGCTTTGGTACTCTCCATCATCATCTGATGTATCTTCATCTGTTGTTTCCTCATCCCTGGAAGTCAACTCAACTTCACAGCCGATATTAGACAATTCATATCCTAGGCTTTCTAATGTTTTAATAGCAAAATATTTGAGATAGATATATTCTTTACTTTCCTGCTGCCACTTCAGACTGTAGAAATGTTCGGGTTTTATCTTCAGTAATAACTGTGATTCAGCCTGTATTTGAGCTTTTTGTAAATCTAGAAAATAATCTTGCAAAGATGCATCATCTTCCTCAATTTCATAATATGGAAGTTCTAGTAATAGACGAAAATGGGCGTATACTTCTTCTTTATGTTCAATAGAGGCTTCGTTTGGGTATTTACATCTGAGAGTAAAAGTAAAAGGAATTTTACTAGCAACTCTATCCACCAAATATCCTAAAGCATCTTCTTGTTGATGAGCTTGAATTTCTAATACTGATGGACAATGAAATAAAATAAAAAACTGTTCAGAATTATATTTATTGGCATATAGAGATATTTGTTCAAACTGCTGGTCGAATTTTTCCGAATCAAGCAACTCTAAACCAGTATTGCCAAGTATAATACTGGTCATAGTTGAGCGATAAAACTGAAAAATACTAGCATCAGAGATAGGATTTTCTTGTTCATTTTCACATTCTTTATCTTCCGAGACAATACTTGTAGGAATTTTCCTATTGGCAGCTTTAGGCATTATGTTATAACCGCCATATTGATATTTTCTAATTAATTCATAATTAAAGATTTTGACAACAATATCAGAGAAGAAATCTTCTACTTGGGGAATCAAAAAAATACCTACTGGCTGGTGAGAATCTAAACATGCTTGGAATCGTTCATATTCTTGTTCAGAACCAAAATCAAATAAGTAGTAGAAAAAATCATGTTTGACTGAAATTGCCTCCTGTAGTTTAACTGAAATTGATTCAGCTACTTTATTGATTGGATCTACACCTTTAATAGAAATAGCTATCTTTGTATCTAACGGTATATACAAATCCAAGCAAGGATTTGCACAAAGTCCCAATTCATCAAGAGCATTATTAAAATTATCTATGAATGATTGACTTCTACGCTGGTAGCTAAACTGTTCTATGATAGTTTTGACACGTAGACTTTTTTGAGTTTTACCAGTTCTCTGGAGTTCATTTTTAATCGAACGTAAGTAGGCTATATATGACATTTTGTATCCTATTACTTGAATCGGGTTAACTAGCATCCCCAAGGAAGCTAAATATATAGTTCCCTAAATTACATATATAGCTAACTCATACAACCGATATCTTGTGACTCGCCGTTTTTCGGAATTTACAAAATGAATCCCCATACCGAGTTAAATGCTGCCTTTGCCAAAAATGTTGGTTAAAGTGCTAATCGACCTGTAACTAATCGATACAAGAAAAGAACTATTCTACCTAGAATTGGCAGCTTGAGCAAACGTTGACGTAGCTGCATTGTAGAGTTGTAAAGAGCAGTAACCTCAGTCTGTAAACGTTGACGTTCAGCTTGCAGTTGAGCAGACTGTTCTTTTATTTGTCCATTTTCTGCTTGCAATTGATTAACCTTTAGCTGAAGTTGTTGAAACTCAATTTGTAATTGGCTATATTCAGCTTGTTGTCGTTCAGATTCAGTCTGCAAGTGAGAAAAGCTGGCTTGCAACTGTTCGTATTCTCCATATCGAGGTATCCACCTATATAAATAACCTGAGACAGCTTTTGCCTCTACTTTGGAGTCTATAAGTTTTGCCTGATGACTGGCGATTGCTTCTCGATACAGAGCCACAATCTCGTTGACTGTGGCATTAAGTCCAGTTGTTTCACGTATTCGCCGAGAAACCTCAGCAGCATCGTCAGAGTCATATCGAGTAATTTCTCTAACTAGCACATCTGGATGCACAGGTTCTTGGAGTGTGCGAATGCCAAAATTGAAGCGTCTAAGTTGGCTCATTTCCGATGCTGTCACCATTGAGCCAGCACCCCTGTAGTCACAGAGAATCACTGCACAACCAACCGCCATTGCTTCTAAAGCACATCTTGCTTTTGCAAAAACCAGATCGTAGTTGCCAAGAACCTTTTCTGGGTGAATGCAGACATTGCCTACACTCGCTCCAATTACATCTAAATCAATACCTGTACGAGTACATGCTTGTTGGACTGCTCGTAGATATGTGTGTTCGCTAGCCTGGTTGCTAAATACTAGTGCCCGTTTGGGAAATTTTGGCAGAGAATTGTCTAAGTCAACGGAATTATAGATAACCCGAACACGATCTTCTGAAATACCATGCCTAAATATTAAGCGATCGCGACAAGTGTAATCAACGCCAACATAGTATTGAATGCGAGGAAGTAAAGGTGGATGATCGTGCCACGCCAGCCAATCATGACAAAAAAATATCCCAGGTACTTCTGGAAAATGCAACATAGCTGTCATCGTCCCTGGGTGATGATGTCCGTGAATAATGTCCGGGACTGCTCCTACTGCATCTAGGTTATCTACCACCGGAACTGTAGCTACACGAAGTTCTTCTACTATGGAATCTGTTTGAGTTGATGTACCCAGATGTGTGCAGTAAACAATAGGTGTATGCCCTTGCTTGAGTAACTTGATTGCCAAGTCTCTTACATAAGTTTCTGTTCCAGTCCGTGTGGCAAGGGTAATATTACTCGCAAACCACCCATTAGCTCAACCTTTTGATGCAATTCCAAAGCGTTTCAGCTAATTGGTTTTGGATCATTTATTTTTTGGAACACTCTTACAGAACCTCTACATTACAATCTTGTCTTCAAGTCAGGTCTGAGTCTTTGTCACAAGTTCTACGACGACAGGCAAAATCTTAAAACCATTCTGCCTTCTGGCTTCTGTTTTAAAGCGCCTAACCTTTCATTATCGCCAAAAGTTGCCAAGAGCCTTAATCCTGGCACAGATATGTCTTGATTGCAGGTCTGAGCAATTAGCATTGCAGGTCGCTACATCTAACCGCTCTTTTAAGAATATTTTAAAACGGAGAGGGGGGGATTCGAACCCCCGTTGGGTTTCCCCAAAACGCATTTCGAGTGCGTCACCATGAACCGCTCGGACACCTCTCCAGATATTCATTCAAACATTTGAGTATCTATTTTATATTCAAATGCCGTGAATTGAGGAAAATATTAGCGCACATATTATATTACTATAATAATACCACTTTATGAATTAATTCGTGGCTTCTTTAACAGTCACTGCTACTGTATAAATAGCATTACGCTCTCCCTGAATCGGTTGAATTACTCCATCGTAGTCAGTGGCTCGGCTCATTAAGCTATATTTTCCTGGCGTTAGTGGAGTCCATTGAAAGGTAAATCGTTGCCATGCATATTGCAACCGTGCTTCAACTTCAGCGGCTTGCCAGGTGATGCCACCATCGGTACTAACATCTACTGACTGGATGCCGTTACATGCCCATGCCCAACCCCAATGTGTTTGAGCTTGAAGATATAACACCTCATTTTGACAAGGATAAACGATCGCAGATTCTGGTGCAACTTCCCAAACAGGTTTTAAGGTTGCATCATCGCCTCCAACTTGCTCATTATAGAAGGTTGTTGTAAAGGTTCCTGGCGATCGCCGATCTGTGACATAAATATGTGAGAGCCACTTGACAAAGTTAGTGCCATAGTAGCCTGGAACCACCAGCCGCAAAGGAAAACCCCGCTCTGCTGACAGAAATTCACCGTTCAGCTTGTACGCCAGAAGCACATCATTATCTAATGCTTTTGCGATCGGAATATCTTTAATATATGAATCGCTAGAAACTCCCTCGTAAATACCATAATCAGTTCCTACAAACCAGACATAACGGGCTGACGATTTAACTTGCAATTGATTAAGGATTTCTCTCAGCGAAACTCCACCCCATGTAACATTACTAATGGTTCTTGTCGGCACTTTAGGTTCAAGCGGATTACCTGAACATTGGTGAAAAACAGTTAATTCTCGATATTCCAGATTCAGTAAATTCTGATATGACAACTCAAGATTTTGCTCTACTAATCCCGAAACTTTTAACTTCCATTGTTCGATATCAATGGCTGGGATTCCCATGTGACTGAGAACGAACAGATGGTTTTCAGGAGTAATAAAAGACTTGAGTTCATGAACACCCAATGGAAACTTTGCAATCATTCCAACGTAGTTCATGGTTTTGTATTTTAAATTTTTGCTAAATTCATCCATTTAAGCAACTTCCTATTAACGATTTCCTAAACATTTTTTAATAATATAGGAATCATATAGGAATCCGGTTTGATTTGGAGAAAAATCCGTAGGGTGTGTTAGCACGGAGAGTACGGCACCAAACCCTTGATAATGGTGTGTTACGAACTTCGTTCTAACACAACGCCAGTTGCTACAACGGAGGGAACCTCCCTTCGGGTTCACCAGTCGCCTACGGCACTGGATTCACCGCAACGCACTGGCTCCCCTACAATACCTAATTTTATTGGAGGCCCTAATTTTGCTCCTCCTAGTGATGTTAATTACGCCATTGCAGCTTTTACAGAGAGTGTGGATGAAGGTAATAGTGGTAGGTCGATTACAATACGAGTGATGGTACTGCGATCGCTGGTAGTGATTACACCGCAGTTACAAATACCCTAACTTTCAACCCTGGAGTTACTACTCAAACAATCTTTATACCGATCTCAACGATTCTGTGATTGAATCTGATGAGAGCTTTGTTTGTCAATCTCGCTAGGGCGTGTTTTCAAAGTCTTAGCTCCCCCCAACCCCCTTAAAAAGGGGGGCAAAGAGTCTCTTAAAGTCCCCCAATTTATCGGGGGATTTAGGGGGATCTAAAAAGTTAGGAGGCTAAACGAGCAGTTTGAAAACACGCCCTAACCCTACCAACTCTACCATTGCTGATGACAAAGCTACTGGTAAAATTGCTGACGACGATATAGCAGGTTTCACTTTCTCCTCTGCCACTGAGCTAATAACTACAGAAGCTGGTGGTACTGATAGTTTCACTATCCAACTCACTAGCAAATAATCGGTTGATTTAGCTCAACCGGGTTTTTCAATATCTTACCTGAAATTGTGATACTTCCAGTTAATTAGGGAAAACTGAACTCAGGTTATCCAGCAGCAAATTTTATGCCAGAGAATCGAGTTGATGTTCCCGGCTATCAGATTAGTGAAAAAATTTACACAAGCAATCGCACCCTGGTTTACCGAGGTTGGCGAGAAGCTGACCAAACTCCTGTGATCATTAAACTTCTAAAAAATTCTTATCCTAATCTGATTGAGTTGGCTCAATTTAAGAATCAGTATACGATCGCCAAAATATTAAATGTTCCTGGGGTTGTTCGGATCTATAGCTTGGAGAGTTGTCAAAATAGACCCGCCCTGATTCTAGAAGACTTTGGGGGAATTTCTTTGAAGGAGTATTCCGCCTCTTGGAGACAGGGATTCAGAAATGTCGAAAGTCAAAAAAACCTTTCACACTCCTTTCCTCATTTTTTGAGCGAGTTTCTCCAGATTGCGATCGCAATTGCTGATATCCTGGCCGATCTCTACCATCACCAAATCATCCACAAGGATATCAAACCCGCTAATATTCTGATCAATCCTACCACCAAGCAAGTTAAGCTTATTGACTTTAGCATTGCTTCACTGCTACCAAAAGTTAACCAAGTTTCAACCAGTCCGACTGTTTTAGAAGGAACCCTCGCTTATCTCTCCCCGGAACAAACGGGGCGAATGAATCGGGGAATTGATTATCGCACTGACTTTTATTCTCTCGGAGTTACTTTCTATGAACTGTTAGCAGGGCAATTGCCATTTCAATCGGATGATTTGATGGAATTGGTGCATTGTCATCTAGCGAAGCAACCACCACTTTTAGGAAACGTGGGAGAGGAAAATGTTATTAACAGAGAAGAGATTCCCCAAGTTGTCTGCGATATCGTGATGAAATTGATGGCGAAGAATGCTGAAGATCGCTATCAGAGTGCATTAGGACTAAAACACGATCTGCAAATTTGTTTAGATCAATTGCAGGAAACCGGGAATATTATCCCATTTAAGCTAGGGCAAAGGGACGTTTGCGATCGCTTTGTCATTCCCGAAAAACTCTATGGGCGAGAACTAGAAGTCTTAATCCTCCTAGCAACCTTTGAGCGGGTACGCCAGGGAACTGCTGAAATGATGCTTGTGGCAGGTTCTTCTGGCATTGGGAAAACGGCAATTGTCAACGAAGTTCACAAACCAATCACCCGTCAGCGCGGATATTTTATCAAGGGCAAATTCGATCAATTTAATCGGAATATTCCCTTTTTTGCTTTGGTGCAAGCATTTCGGGATTTAATGGCCCAACTGCTGACAGAAAGCGATGCTCAAATTCACCAGTGGAAGACTCAAATTTTATCTACATTGGGTGAAAGTGGTCAAGTGATTATTGAGGTGATTCCAGAACTCGAACGAATCATTGGTAAACAGCCCTCTCTGCCAGAATTATCGGGGAGTGCTGTCCAAAGCCGCTTCAATTTGCTGTTTCAGAAATTCATTCAAGTATTCACAACCCAAGAGCATCCTCTGGTCATTTTTCTCGATGATTTACAGTGGGCAGACTCGGCTTCTTTAAAGCTGATGCATTTGTTGATGAGTGAAGCCAGCAAGTCTTATTTGCTAGTGATTGGCGCATATCGAGATAATGAAGTTTCCTCTGCCCATCCCCTGATGTTGACCATTGAAGAGATGCGTCAAGAGGCGATTAAAGTTAGTAGTATTATCCTTTCTAACCTGACTCAAGCCGACCTGAATCAACTGATTGCAGATACGCTCAAATATTCAGCAGAAGAAGCAATAGCGATCGCTAATCTAGTGTATCAAAAGACTAGAGGTAATCCATTTTTCACTAACCAATTTCTCAAATCGCTCCATGAAGATGGGTTGATCGCCTTTGCCAGCAGAACAGGCGATTGGCAGTGCAATCTGGCTCAAATCCGAGCGCTTTCTTTTACAGAAGATATTGTCGAGTTTGTGGCGTTGCAATTCCAGAAATTGCGATCGCAGACTCAGGATGTTCTTAAACTAGCTGCTTGTATCGGCAATCAGTTTGATTTAGAAACCCTATCGCTCGTTTATGAAAAATCTCCAGCCCAAACCGCAGCAGATTTGTGGCCAGCCCTCAAGGATGGATTAATCTCACCCAGTGGGAAAGAGTATACATTTTTTCAAGATGAATCTGCTGTCATAGATAATTTGACAAATGACAACACATCAATAACTATTACCTACAAATTTCTCCACGATCGCATTCAACAAGCAGCTTATTCATTAATTCCAGCCCATCAAAAACCAGCAACGCACCTCAAGATTGGTCAATTACTGTTGAACAATACCCCGGAAACTGAGCAAGAATTGCTGATTTTTGAAATTGTCAATCAATTGAATATTGGCATAGAACTGATCGCATCTCAGGGCGATCGCGATCGACTGGCACAACTCAACCTACTGGCGGCAAAAAAAGCCAAGTCTTCCACTGCTTACCAAGTAGCAATTGAGTATTTAACTACCGGGATTCGTTTATTGAGAGATGACTGTTGGCAAAGCCAGGATGAATTGGCTCTAGCACTGCACGAATCAGCCGCCGATGCTGCTTATCTTAGTGGTGCTTATGAACAGATGGAGCAATTAGCTCAAATAGTTATCCAGCAAGCCAAAACTCCACTAGATCGAGTCGGCATTTACGAAACCAAAATCCAGGCGTATACAGCTAAAAATGATGTGCTGGGTGCGATCGCGATCGCTCGTCAGGGAATGAGTGAGTTTGGTGTGGTTTTCCCAGAAACACCTACCCCACAGGATATTCAGCAAGCCCTGCAAGAAACTGCTGCCTTGATTAACGGTCGTAACATTAGCGACTTAGTTGACTTACCTGTAATGGTCGCCGCAGATAGGCTAGCAGTTACCCGAATTGTAGCAAACGTTGCTCCAGCCGTATACATTGCCGAGCCAAATCTGTTTCCATTACTTATTTTGTCTCAAGTCCAAGCATCTATTAAGTATGGCAATGCCCCATTTTCTGCCTTTTGTTATGCCTGTTATGGCATTCTCTTGAGCGGAATTCTTCAGGATATTGAAACAGCCGATCGAGTCGGCAACCTGGCCTTGGCACTAACTGACAAATTTAATATTAGCAACATCAAACCCACAGTATTTTATGTTGTGGGTGCTTTTATCACCTATTTAAAGTCTCCACTGCAAAAATCTTTGCAGTTGATGCTGGAGGGTTACAAGATTGCCCTAGAAACCGGAAACGTCTACTACGTAGGCTTCAATACCAAAGACATCTGCCAGTATTCTTATTTTCTGGGTCGAGAGTTGAACTCATTAGAGCAAGAAATCCGGGCTTACAGTCATGTTTTAGAAAATTTTAAGCAAGGCACAACCCTTAACTACTGCCGCATTTTCTGGCAAGCAGTTTTGAATTTGCAAGGGCTGGGTGAGAATCCTTGTATAATTACAGGCGAGGTACTTAACGAAGCAGAATTTGTGACTCAACTGGTTCAAGCTAATGAATTAACCGGACTTCACTATTTCTTCCTCCACAAGTTGATTCTCTGTTATCTGTTTGAAAATCTCTCGCAAGCAGTGGAAACAGCCGCTCAAGCTAGAGAATATCTAATTGCAGGTACGGGTTATGCAACTGTGCCGATGTTTTATTTTTATGATTCACTGACAGCTATAGCAGAGTATCGTGTAGCTACGGACTCTCGCCGCCAAACATTATTAGAACGGGTTGCAGCAAACCAAGAAAAGATGCAGACATGGGCACACCACGCACCCATGAATTATTTGCACAAATTTGAATTAGTGAAAGCCGAAGAATGCCGAGTTTTGGGACTGATGGCGCGGGCAGTGGATCTTTACGATCGCGCGATCGCTGGGGCAAAAGTCAATAGATATATTCAGGAAGAAGCTCTTGCAAATGAACTGGCTGCCCGATTTTATTTAGAATGGAACAAAGAGTCACTAGCTCAAATTTACCTAGAAAATGCCTATTACACTTACCTCGCCTGGGGAGCGATCGCCAAAGTTAATCAGTTAGAACATCAATATTCTCAATTATTGCTTAAGGTCTATTACAAAGATGAAATTGGTTCTTCAACCCTCAGCACTACAATCGGATTCAACCACACTAGTTCCACTGGGACTGAAGCCTTAGATTTGGCAACAGTGATGAAAGCTTCTCATGCACTAGCTGGAGAAATTGAGTTAGAAAAGCTATTGACAACCCTGATGCAGGTTGTAATTGAAAATGCTGGGGCTGAAAAATCAGTCCTTCTGCTGCTTCAAGAGGATAATTGGATAGTTGCGGCTCAAAAAAACAGTCAAGCGATCGTTAAAGAGGAACAACTTCTACCACGGGCTACGTATACGCCTGAAAATCTGGGGATAATTAACCTGCACTCCCTGCACTCCCTTCCCCTTTCAGACAGTCAGGATATCCCTAAAGCGGTTGTGAACTATGTATCGCGTACCTGCGAAACCTTAGTACTAGATGATGCTCGCAGAGAAACCACCTTCGCCAACGATCCCTACATCATTCAATGGCAACCGAAAAGCTTGCTATGTACGCCTATTCACAATCGGGGTCTGCTGATTGGTATCCTATATCTAGAGAACAGTTTAACTACTGGAGCCTTTACTCAAAACCGTCTTGAGATATTACGACTGCTCACAGCACAAGCTGCCATCTCTCTACAAAATGCCATGTTGTATAACAATCTCGCTGTAGCAAAAGCCCAACTAGAGGACTACAACCATACCTTGGAGCAAAAGGTGCAGCAGAGAACTCTGGAGTTAAATGATAAAAATCAGCATCTCTCGGAAACTTTAGAAGAACTACAACACACCCAAAGCCAACTGATTCAAACTGAAAAAATGTCTTCATTAGGACAAATGGTAGCAGGTGTTGCCCACGAAATTAATAACCCGATTAACTTTATCTATGGCAACCTCACTTATACCAATGAATATTGTCAAAATTTGCTGCACCTAATTGAACAATATCAGCACTACTATCCTCAACCATTTGCTGAGATTCAAGAAGAATTAGAGGCAATAGATTTAAACTTCCTCAAGTCAGACCTAAAAAAATTGCTGCAATCAATGAAAGTGGGGGCGGATCGCATCCGCCAAATTGTCCTTTCTCTCCGCAATTTCTCGCGCCTGGATGAGGCTGAGAAGAAAGATGTCAATATTCATGAAGGCATCGATAGCACTTTGTTAATTTTACACCACCGTCTAGAAGAGAAAACACACCGCCCCGCAATCAATGTGATTAAGGAATATGCACAGTTGCCAGAAGTCAATTGCTATGCCAGTCAAATCAATCAAGTATTTATGAATGTTCTCAGCAATGCTATTGATGCCTTAGATTCATTATTTACAACTGAATATAGACAAACAAAAATTCCCACTATCCAAATCCGTACCAAAATAACTGATGCCAATACAATAACTATTCAGATTGCAGATAATGGAGTTGGGATGTGTGAAAAGGTGAAACAGCACCTATTTGACCCATTTTTTACAACAAAACCTATTGGCACAGGAACCGGCTTAGGATTATCGATTAGTCACTCTATTGTGGAAAAACATGGAGGACAACTAAGTGTAATATCCGAACCAGGAGAAGGAGCGGAGTTTTCCGTCTCTATACCCTTACATCCACTATAGGAATCCGATTTGATTTTTTACCGATTCGTTTCCGTAGCGTTGCTAAAGGCGATGGAGAAGCGATCGCACGATCTTAAAATTAAAAAATGCGATCGCTTCTTATCTCAATTAGCTTTGCGCTCTTTGAGGACTTGATCTAGCAAATTTCTTGCAGGTTGTGCTTTAGCCAACGCTATTTGATGGTCATTATAAGCCCGAACAAGGCGAGAAAGACTACTCACACCTGCCTTGAGTTGCTCAAGTTCTTCACCAGCCACTATTTCTCCATCCAACATCCGTCCAATTAACGGTTTGATGTCGCCCACTTCTTGCCTGACTTTTTGGAGTTTTTCTAGGCTACTCAGCAAGGTTTTGAGTGAGTTCAAGATGTCGTCAATATCTTGCACATCCTCTACTTGTTCCGGCAAATCTTCAATTGTCACTGTATCCTCATCTGAGATTGTCGGCAATTCCTGTGCAGACATTTCAGTTACCCCGTTTGACCGTGCCATTGACGCTTCCTCAAGGAATTTTCCTTAGTGTATCGCTGATTTAGCCGATGTTAAGCAATTTCGCCATCGCCAACCGTTGCAGTTTCCCGGTAGCACCACGAGGTAATTGCTCTAAAATATGAATTTGCTTTGGAACTTTGAAGTCTGCCAACATAGTTGAACAGTGAGCTAAAAGTTCTTTTTCGTCAACTTCTCCCTTGAGAACAACAGCAGCGTGGATATCTTCACCTAAAGATTTGTGAGGAACAGCAAAAGCTAAAGCTTCAGCGACGGCGGGATGACGCAGCAAAACATCATCCACTTCCAAAGGAGAAATTTTTTCTCCACCCCGGTTAATCAATTCTTTAATCCGTCCAGTCAAATGGAGATAGCCGTCTGCATCCACAGTACCTTGATCTCCTGTGCGGAACCAACCGTTGACAAAAGCTGTAGCGTTAGCTTCTGGGTTGTTTTCATAGCCATCAATGACATTGGGTGCTTTTACCACCACCTCGCCCAAGCTTCCCTGAGATAATAGCTTGTCTTGGGAGTCCATAATGCCGACATCCACACCAAAGCCATAACCTACACTACCTGGTTTCCGCACTTTTGGCGGTAGGGGATTGGTGGTCATTAAGTGGGATGCTTCAGTCATGCTGTAAGATTCCACCACAGGAGCGTTGAGAGTTGTCTCTAGCTGTTCAATAATAATCGGAGGCAAGGAAGCGCTACTAGAGCGAATAAAACGAAAGCGGTTAGCTTTGACAATTTCTGTGTTCCGGCTAGCGCGGGCCAAAATTGTCTGGTGCATGGTTGGCGCTGCGGAATACCAAGTAGGTTTGTAGATATCTACCAGTTTCCAAAACTCTAGGGCATTAAAACCATTGGGACAAATTAATGTGCCGCCCGATGCTAGAGTTGACAGCAAACAGCCCACCAATCCGTGAACGTGGAACAGGGGCATTAAGCCCAGTGTCGTATCAGCTGCTGTGAGTGAGTAAGCACTAATAATGTTGTTGGCTGAGGCGATTAAGTTGCGATGACGAATCGGTACGCGTTTCGGACGGCTGGTAGTGCCGCTAGTATGGAGAATCATCGCCAAATCGTCGGCGCTAGGGGGTGCGGAATTAGATGATTCTATTGGTTTTGAGCCTGTTTTGACTAATTCAAAGCTTAATGTGCCGTCAGCGTTTACCTTGGCATTAATCAGCATCATATCAGGCGCGATCGCGGCAATAGCTGCTTCTGGTTGCTCAGACAAGGTAATCAGTGCATTTGCTTGAGTATCTTCATAGTAGAAGGCAAATTCTTCTTGCTTGTATTTGGGATTTAGGGGTGCAGCAGTACCACACAAGGCGGTAGCCAAAAAGGTGATAGCCATAGGTGAACCATTAGTCATAGCAATGGCAATGCGATCTCCCCCTTTCAATCCAAAGCTGTTGAGTTGCGATACCAGTCCAACAATATTTTCGCGCAATTGCTGATAAGTTAGCGATCGCCCCCCAGGTGTAACTAAGGCTAAATGATTGTCTTCCCCTGCTAAAAGCTTAAATAAGTTCATTAAAAACCTCCAGATTATTGACCGAATACGCAAAGGATACAAGCCCACTTCGGCAAGCTCAGTGAATCGCCTAAATGTATTTATGGGGATTGTAATTTTTAATTTTTAATTTTTAATTTTTAATTCCTCAAAGGGGTTGACACTCTCAGCACTAAAGTTACTAAACAATTATGTGCGGGGGTTCAGGAGCAGTGATTCCAAAACTTACGCGTTTGGCTGAAAGTCTCACTGAAAAAGCATTTTTAAGTTGGTACAGTTTTATCCCTAGCCATACCTGTGGCGGCAAGCCACGCAGTCTTGAAAGCAGTTCATCAAGTCCTTGCGCGTAACTTTCGGAATCACGCTGAGATAATACCGATAATTCTTGCAATATCAGTTCATCAAGTCCTTGCGCGTAACTTTCGGAATCACTGCTCATTTCACCTCTGTGTCATCTTTAATAATGAATAAGCTCACGCTGCTACATTGCCAACTTGCATCAACTCAAAACTCAATCATTGTCAGAATGGAGAGCGTTCAAGGCGATTTCTGCTGGATGAACCACTCCGTTACCTGTTTTCTCCTTTCTGCGAAGCACGATCATGCCACGAGAACGATTCGATGAAGAATCCTTATCCACGCAAGCAGCATATATACGCTGAATTGGGCATTTCCAAAATCGAGTATACCGTTTGGGGTTTGTATCGGCAATGGTGATTTCTTGAGTGTCCGGGTCATAGTCTGCCAATAAGGAGAAGTGACCACCTTCTAAACTTGGATTTTCATGGGCAATACGGGTATTGAAGTTAAGAATGTGGACATCAGTTTCATCACAAACGGCGGCCTCAACTTCTCGGATGAATGCTTCCAGGGTCATACTCGGTTTATCAAAATGCTCTACCCGAATGGATAGAGGTAATTTTTTGACTTCAATGTAAGTTCGACAGGTGTCGTAGGTTTCTGCTAATGTCATGCCATCATCTAAAACCGATGCGATCGGCAGTTGGGTTGCATAAAAAATCTCATCAACAGTCGTCAAATATCCCAAGGCGGTAAAAGCATAGGCAATTGCAGTGACATTGCAACAGAAGATAGGTTGTTGAAACTGATGTAGTTGAATGATTTCCAAGTCTCGTTTCGAGATTTGAGATAGATTATCAAGATCCATTTTTCTGCCTCCTTAGATACATATATCGATTAACTCAGGACTGATGGACAAACAAGATTTATACTACCGCGTATAGGTATACACTTCTACAGAGAGTGTTTAAAAGGAAATTTGCGTAAATTTTAAACACTTACACCAAAGGTTTGAGAAATTACTGGCTGTACGACCGAATATCAATCATTCCTTTTGAGTGCGATCGCACTCAAAAGGAATTCCCTCAACAAAGAAAGTTAGCGGCAAAAAACAAGAGCTAAAATTAAGTCAATAGTGTTAGGACTTACGCAAAATTGTCTCAAAAACCTGATTTGTCGTAGCGGTAATTCATGAATTACCGCTACCTTAGAATTTTTTGCCTAAGTCCTGAGTGTGTCTGTCGTTACTAAAAATCAGAAAAATTTTCAGCAACTAAACCCTATCAATAAAATATGGATCGTCGGAATTTTCTAAAGTATGTCACTTTAGCAGGATCTAGCTTTGCTTTAACAAGTTGTGTTCAAGGCAAAAATTCCAAATCGCAGGGTGAGGAGTCTCCCTCAGCATCGCCTGTGGCGGTAAATGAACCTCTGAAGGTGGGATTTGTTTATATGGGCCCTGTGGGTGATTTTGGCTGGACTTATGCCCATGATTTAGGTCGCAGAGACATGGAAGCAAATCTTAATGATAAGGTAAAAACTACCTTTGTTGAAAATGTCAACGAAGGTGCTGATGCTGAAAGGGTGATTCGCCAACTAGCATTAGATGGTAACAAGTTGATTTTTACAACTTCTTTTGGGTACATGAACCCAACAATTAAAGTTGCCAAGGACTTTGGTGATGTAATCTTTGAACATTGTGCAGGATACAAACGTGCTGCTAATGTTGGCACTTATTTAGGACGCTTTGAAGAACCGCGATACTTAACCGGTATGATTGCTGGCAAGATGACAAAATCAAATGTAGTTGGTTTTATTGGTACATACCCAATTCCAGAAGTAATTCGTGGAATCAATGCATTTACTCAAGGAGTACAGATAACAAATCCCCAAGCAAAAGTTAAGGTACTTTGGGTACAAAGTTGGTACAACCCTGCTAAAGAAAGAGAAGCGGCTCAAGCTTTGGCAAATTTAGGTGCAGATGTACTGACGCAACATACTGATTCTAGTGCTGTTGTTCAATTAGCTGAAGAAAAAGGCATTTATGCTTTTGGCTACAACACTGATATGAGTAAGTTTGGTCAAAAAGCTCACCTAACATCAGCTATTAACAAATGGGGCAAATTCTATACAGATAAAGCCTTGGCTGTAATGAGTAATACTTGGAAATCTCAAAACGTTTGGGATGGCATTGGTGAAGGAATGGTGGATATTTCACCGATGAATCCAGCAATTCCGGCGGATGTTGAAGAACTGGTAAATGCGAAGCGCGATGAGTTTATTCAGGGTACTGCACATCCTTTTGACGGCCCGGTGAAAGATCAAAAAGGAGTAGTGCGAGTGCCCAAGGGTAAAGTGTTGGACAATCGAGGACAATTGGCAATGGATTGGTATGTTGAGGGAATTGAAGGCTCAATTCCTAAGAGAAAATCCTAGCACTGCTAAACAATACTAGGATTGGTATTTATTAATTTTTTAATTTAATGATTAGGAATGCAAATTTAATAATGTGCAATTATTATTTAACTTGGAATGGTGCGTTACGCTTTGCTAACACCCCCTATTTTTGCATTTTATTTAATCCACATTTCTTAGCGTTGTTAAATTAGCCGTAGTAGAGTTATGAATTAAAAACTTTCTTCAATTTTATGCAGAGAGTAAAATAATTTCTTTTTTACAGAATTTGGAAAACCTCGCGCTCATTCTTTTTTGCTAGTAGAGTCATACAAAATATATGTCATTGCGAGCGGAGCGAAGCAATGACACAAAAATAGCATGAGCCAAAAAAACCTAAAAACTATTAAAGTTAACAGTCTAAGAGGATGTTTGAAAAGTCCTCTTCTCGGTATCAAATATTTTTTTACCCCACTCTAACCCTCCCCGATATATTGGGGAGCCACTGCGTTGGGCGGGCAATGCCCGACTTGAAGCATGTGGCGTGAGGGAACCGGATTTTATTGTTTCCCCCCTTTATAAGCTACGGTGTACACACAAGTCTTTTAGAGTTGCCCCACAGCTTTAGATCCCCCCTAACCCCCCTTAAAAAAGGGGGGACTAGAATCAAAGTCCCCTTTATAAGGGGGATTTAGGGGGATCTTCAACGATTTTGGTTTTGTACAGAGATGTGTGTACACCGTAGCCTTTATAAGGGGGATTAAGGGGGGTAAGAATGTAATTAAAATCACAGCGAAATACTTTTCAAACATCCTCTAACGTGAGCGCTAATTCTCTACGAGAGGCTGCGCCAACGACATCGCTCAGTACAAGTCAGTCGAACGCTGCCTACCCCACAAGATTCGCTTTGACAAGTTAAAACCTGGACTCAAAGAAAGAATTTTAACAATATCAAAGAATGTGAGGAGTTATGCATGATTTTAGGAAGCTTTTTCGAGCTTCTTGTAAGTGAATTTAGATAACTTCTGACGTTTCAGGGCTGAACTAGCGCCGAGAGTACCAAGGACGAATAAGCTCAAGATAGAGGTGGGTTCAGGGACAGTGATTATGGTTGCAGAAAAATTAATGGGTAACTCACTATCTTCCAATCCCAAATTTTCAAAACCTGGTATTATTGGCGGCGCAGAAAAAACCTCTAAATAAGCTGGTGTCGGCAAAAAACTAGCGAAAAACGGACTAGCATAACTTCCTCCTGAAGTGGAATACCCAAAACCTTCATCTCTTAACTGCTGAGTATTAAGACTAATTAAATTGTCAACATTAAAAGGTTCATTTCCTGGTATTGCAGTACCGCTAGGTTGCAGACCGGTAATTGTTTCACCATTTCGCGTACCAGTAATTCCTGAAATCAGGTAAAAACCTAAATCGTTAGGAGTGTCATTAGTGGTAAAAGTACCGCTTGCTGCTATACCAGTACCAGAATAATTCCAGTTCCAACTTAAAGCAGAGGCAGATTCCATTGTCCCGAAAACTAATCCAGATATTGTGGCAAGGGTTGCGAGCGATATTTGAGCTAGATTTTTCATGCAGGTAATTAGTGCGATCGCGGTTTTTGTAGAGGTTCCCGTGTATTATACGGAAAATTGGTTAAGTATGTAGAGACTGCCTCCAAATGATTTGGAGCTTAACTAAACCCTCATTATCATGTCCGTTAGTCCCGCCAATGCAGAATAAATCTCAGCAAGCTAATTGGAAAGAGAGCTTCTTTGCCTATTAACCGCAGACATCCTTAGTGAATTATCCTTTGGTAGCTCAGTTCCAAAGGATAAATAACGTTGACACAAGCAAATAGACTAAGCCTGTAATGCCTTAAACCATTTATTCAAAACTGTGCTGATAGTTTTCTTTATCTCATGCTTCCGACTCCACTTTTGAAATGCCATTTCATACTCTTCGCCTTTGACTCGAAAAGTATTCCAGACATCCAACCCTATAGGCAATCCGCAGAATAGCAAAATGTACAGCGACCAAGAAATTCCACCGCCAGCGATCAAATCAATCAGTATAAAAAAGCCATTCAAAATTGCATAATTGCCTAGACGCTTTTGAAATCTTCTGATTCTGTAGGCATCAAAAGCCTTTCGTTGTTGAACTTGTCCCTGTTGTAGTAACCAATCGCGTTCGGCTAATTTTAAAGAATCAGGTGAGATTTCTAACTCAGCAGCAATTTCTAATATCTGCTCATAAGAAAATTCTGTGTCTTTGTCATCAGCTTGACGAGCGATCGCTAAGTGCAGAATTTGTTGAACATCTTCTTGGCTATAAGAGCGGATGCTTTGAGGGTCAAACGCTGTCATAATTCATTCTCTTATATATTACTTTTGATAGAAATTTGCTGCCCGATAGATTTTAAGTAGCTACGCCAGTACTATTTCCATTACCTCTACATTAGCAAATCTAAATGTTGTCGCGCGTCTAATGTTTTGGTTTTTTAACTTTGGGCATTGGGTATTAATTATTTCTCCCTCATCTCCCTTGTCTCCTTTGTCTCCTCATCCCCCCATTCCCCACTCCCCACTCCCTCAATCTAAAGACTCTCCAAACATCAAGATATTATCAGATGCAGCAGAGCATAATATCGAAAGAACAAGTATTAACAAGGATGTAACCCAATGGTTGAAGAAAATGGATCGATTCGTACCCTATCAGTTGATATTGGTGGTAGTGGCGTTAAGGCTATGGTTTTGGATATTACGGGGACTCCTGTAACGGAAAGAGCGCGTTTAGATACACCCCAACCTGCTACACCGGAGGTTGTAATTAATGCAATTGTTGTGTTGGCTGCGGCTCAAGGTGAATTTCATCGTGTTTCGGTTGGTTTTCCCGGTGTGGTGCGGTGTGGAGTCACTGAAACGGCAGTAAACTTACATCCAGATTGGATTGGATTTGATTTAGAAACAGCATTATCAAAACACTTAAATAAACCAGTACGGGTGATTAATGATGCAGATATGCAGGGTTTGGGAGCGATCGCAGGTAAAGGTGTAGAGTTAGTGATTACTCTGGGTACAGGGTTTGGTTCGGCTTTATTTGTGGACGGTAAGCTAGTGCCGAATATGGAAATGGGGCATCATCCATTTCGCAAAGGAGAGACTTTTGAGCAGCAGTTGCGGCGTGCAGAGTTAGAAAAAATTGGTGATAAAAGATGGAACAGGCGTTTAGAAAAGGCGATCGTATCCTTACAACATCTGTTCAATTATGATTGCCTTTACATTGGCGGTGGTGAAGCTGTGAGAGTGAATTTGCAGCTACCGTTAAATGTCAAACTTATTCCTAATATCACTGGTTTATTAGGCGGTATTGCTTTATGGCGAGATGAAAAAAGGTAAAAAATTATCCAGTATCCACAAGTGTACTAAGTGATGTCTCCAACAGGCTACATCTACGCACTTTTTATTAAGGTGCATTCTTGCTTAACATGGAAAAATGTTATAAAAATTTACACAGGTTAGGCAAGATAATTATACACACATTATTTTCAATACCCCTATGTAATTTTGCCATAGAGTAGTCTCAATTCTAGTTCAAATTCAAGTCCGTACAACAACGTTGTGCGGTTTTATTTACAAAGCAAATAATGCTGTGACGATCGGTATGCAATACGGTTCGGTTAAGGTTTTTTGATGGAAATTTTAGAGCGTAAAGATGCGATAAATCGCCATCAAGACGAAAAAATGATTATTGTAGAGACGGCGTTCATCGCGTCTCTTGCCTTAACCGAACAGTATTGGATCGGTATGTATCTCGCAAGATAAAAGTGATTGATAAAAAGTTGATAATCCCCTCTAAAGGAGGACAAATAGTTGGTAATCAAGAGCTTATCATTTTTGTCAAATCTTGCATTCATAAAATGCCTAGAAAACAAACTCGGTGAATTAAGCAGTATTTTTGCTGGCAGTATAAATATGATAAAAACCGCATCAGCATATCAAGCATGAAACCAAGCTAACAAGGCAAATTTGTTTGATGGCATTCCCAGACGATCGGATAGTATGTTATTGTCTAAACCGTTGATTTAAACACCATATTTTAAAATTTTTTTAGTCAGTATGCATTATCCCAGACAGCAGCAATGTTGTTAGTTAAAAGAAATATTGGTTGAAGTAAAATAAACTACAATGAATGAAATTAGCCTGATGATGACGGGCGTGTTAACAATAAGACAAGCATTTGGGGCCAATTTGCCACAGCAGCAAATAGTTCAGATGGGAAATGACGTAAATCAGTCAAAACAGAGCGAGTTAGAGATCGCTGCTCTAGTTACACCACCTGAATTTATGCATACAGATGAGATTTTCCAGACTTCTCCCTCAGCGATCGCACTTAATAAAGAACATATACTTCAGAATATCAGCAAAAAGAATCAGTTGCTAGCTGCTTCTAACTTAGGAAAGTCTAAAAAATCTCAGTCTGGAGATCGAGACCGTACAAAGGCTAAAGGACGCTTCCAGAAGTTGAGTAGTCAACCTATGCCGACTCTTTATTTTGGTAACTCTGGTGTTGCTGTCAGAGTTTTGCAACGGCTTTTAGTAGCTAACGGTTATGCCGTTAGAGTGGATGGGATTTATGGCGCACTGACTGAGACTGCTGTTAAAGCTTTTCAAAACCAGCAGAATTTAGGAACGGATGGAATAGTTGGTCAACGTACTTGGCGAGCGTTGACAATTTAAGTAAGTGTGACAAGGGGATGAACTTTTAAGCATTTTATGGAATATTTTAGAAATGGAAATAGATGTCACAATATATTCTCTTCAAGCGTTACCACCGCTTATATTTTCAAGACGCGTCAACCATTGATTAAAATGTTGGCACTGCTGACGTATTGCATCTAACCCAATATCCATTGCAATCAAAGAGCCATGTAATGGCTTTTCATATCCAAGGCAACATCTGATAATTCGTTTAGATGGGGCTGTTGTCGGTCTTTCATTAATATGTTCAGGTGAAAGGAATAAGTTACGCTCTGCTTGTAGACTATCTACTATGCTTTGGTCAAACCATGCGAGAAAAGCTTGTGGATTGCTGTACAGGAGTCCCTCAAACTCATGAACCAGTAAATTGGGGATAAAATTTTGGTGTTTAATGTCTGCACTCATTCGCTGCTCAAGATATTCAGCTTTCTGAAATGGGTCATTCGTACTAGGCAGAGAACTGCTTCCTGGAAAATCATTTGGCAATCGATATAAATCAAACATCGTAGTGACGAAGGCCAAACTATCCTCAAGGCATTTACGATTCAATTGCGGCTTGATCTTTGCATAGCTCACTACACCGCCCTTACTTATTGAGCTAGTTTGCACAAGAATGGGGTTGAGGTATATATCTTTTCGCTGAAGATGCTCATAAAGTACTTCTTTGACAAAAGTTTCTTCCGTCTGTCCTTCTACAAAAACATGTATTCGGATCATCGTGAAGGTCTCCCGCCAAGGATGTTCTTCTTCCATAGTTCTCCTAAGCTGTAGTCTTCAAGCCACTCGTGTAAATCATCCTCATTCAATCTTCGGAGTGATGATTTACCATGATCGCGATCTACAACAATTACATCTTCCGCCCTAAATTCATTGAGCAGTTCAACCGACTGAGTTGAAACAATAACTTGTTTTTCTTTTGCGGTGGAGCGCATTAACGATGCAAGAACAGTAATTGCATACGGGTGAAGACCTAGCTCAGGTTCATCAACCAAAATGGTTTCGGGTTGAAGGGAAGTAGGTTGCAAAAAGACTGTAACAAGGCAGATAAAACGAAGTGTTCCATCCGAAAGAAGATGAGCTTTAAACGGAATATCTTGACCTTGCTCGACCCATTCCAACTCGATCACCTCATTGTTTTGTGGAGAAGGACGTAGATAAAAATCACCAAAGAAAGGAGCAACAAGTCGAATTGTTTTGACAATTCGCCGATAAGATTCCGAATAATTTTCACTTAACAAATATAGGAAAGCTGCAAGATTCCGTGCGTCAGAACGCAAGTAAACATTATCATTAATCTTGTGTGGTTGCTTCACATAAGCGCTGTCGCTTGTATCATGGAAATGATAAACCCGCCACTGCCGCATGGTGGGCAATATGTACTGGTCAATTCTTGTCCTGGTGCCCCGTAAAGCCTTACTCTCAAAATGACCACTACCGAGTTCACGCTCACCGCTCATGTTCCACCAAAAAGACTCTTTGGAAAACATCAGACGGTTGTCTTGAGTTGCTTCAAGCGTAGCGAAGTACCCGTTGTTTCCAAAATAAAGCTCAATCTCTAATTTCTCAGTTGTTTTACGTCCAAAATGCAAGATCGCATCAGGGCCACCCTGGCGGCTTACCAAAACTTGCAGATTCTTCTCAAGCATCTGCTGAATCATGTGAAAGAAGCCTATGAAGTTAGATTTACCTGCACCATTACATCCAATAAGTACGTTTAGTTTCAAAAGCTTAAGGTCACATTCAGCAATAGACTTAAAGCCCTTCAAAACAATCCTTGATAGTTGGCTGTCACTGGTCAGATCCCTCATACAATGGTTTCCTGATTTTGAAGCTTTTGGGCTGCTTGTTTCACAAATAGACCTTAATAGTAATTGTGATTTAGCTCATCTAGCTAGGGTCAGCACATTTTATCAAAAATTTCTCATATATTCGCATTAAATATTGCTTGTTGACAATATTTTATACATAGGCGTAGCCCCTCGTAGACATCGTTTTTGGATCTGGAACACCAATTAAAAAGTAAATTCTTATTATTGCGTTAATACATAAATAAAGATTTTTGTCCAGAGTAATTTAGATATCCTTACTATACGGTTTAGTTAAGCCCGAAATCCTTTGTAGAGACGTTGCATTGCAATGTCTCTACATATCAAAAACTCTTAACCCAAGCGTATTGAGTTAAATATAAAACAGCTTATCCCTTCTAGCTTATTATCGGTGTTTATGCTGCTCTAATAGCTGTTGCGCTCTTGGCTTGTAAATTAAATAGAATAAAGCCTCTATATAGCGCAACAAATCCTGCCGATTCTCCTTAGAGGTAAAGTTCCAAAAACCATAAATCCGTGCTAATGATAACAGCTTGGTCGTGTGAATTTTCCAAGTATAGGTGCTGTAAACCCGGTCAATTCCTCGCTGGGAAATTTCATTCCAATAGTTAGGATTTTGTTCGCATCTTTTGATAAAGTCTACGATTTTTGTGGCTGTATCTTCTAAATTAGTCGGGTTAATATAAAAACCATTCACCTTATCTTGAATAATCTCCAGTGGCCCACCAAACTGCGTTGCAAAAGTTGGTAATCCTGAAACCATCGCCTCTAAAATTGTCAAACCAAAAGCTTCAAATAAAGCTGGTTGGACAAAAATTCCTTGACGATCGCCAATGACTCGGTAAATTTCGCCAGAATCAGTTTTAGTGAGGCGTACACCCAACCAACGAATCTTCCCGTGGAGATTGTACTGGTCAATTATCTGGTAGAGTTTAATAATTTCGTCCCGTTCTTCGTTGTCGCCTGATTCTTCTACACGTAACTTACCTGCCACCAAAATTAAGTTGCAGTGTGACTGTAATTCCTTACTTTGACCAAAGCATTCAGCTAAACCTGTGAGATTTTTGATGCGATCGAGACGCGCCATTGAGAAGAGAGGACGCTTGTTAGGCTCGTCGAGTTTACCAAATATTTGCGCGGGATCTTCTAGAGTAAAGAGTATTTCTGCAAGGCGTTGGCGATCGCTCTCTACTCGATCTTTAGTCTGGGTGTAGGGGAAATAGTTATTCTCGTTGACTCCAGGCGGTACAACATTAAATTTGGGACTAAATAATTCAATCCCATTTGTTACATGATACAACTCTGGCATGGTGAAGCACTTGTAAGACTCATACTGTCCCACACTATCCAGTGTACCGACAATTTCTTGGTAGGTGCTGCTAATCACAAAATTGGCAGCATTCATTGCGATTAAATCGGCGGTGAATTGCAATGAAAAATGATATTTATCTTCCAATTCTTGCCAGTAGAGGTTACTGAATAAATATTTAGATTTTTCCAAGGCATGGGCAACATTGCATTGGGTAACTTTCAAACGCCGCGCCAGCAAGAATGCTACTAAATTCCCATCAGTATAATTGCCAACTATTAAGTCGGGTGTGCCGTGAAATTCTGCCCGTAGTTCTCTTTCTGAGTCAATGGCAAAAGTTTCTAGATAAGGCCAGAACTCAAACCGGGAAATCCAGTTTTGAGTCATGTTAGGATTAAATTCCCGTAAAGGGACTCGTAAAATCCAAGCATTTTCAGTACCATAAACTTTTTCCAATCGTTGATTACACAGAGTGCCATCACTATTGGGAATCAAGCGAGTGAGAATAATTACCTTTGGCTCGACATTCAATCCCTCTAAACCAGCTAGTAAAACATCTTCTTGTAGCTGCTTCTCTAAACTTTTTGCCTGGTCAAGGACGTAAACTACCTGACCGCCTGTATCGGGACGACCCAAAACCCCCTCTTGTCCAAACCAACCGTGAGCTGATACCAAGACGATTTTAAAAATCATCGGGACGCGAGAGATAAAGGCTGCAAGACTTTGAGGATCGGGAGAATCAATTAATTCATCGAGAAGATTTAGAGTTTCCCGGACGCGTCCTGCGGTGTTACCCCAGCCTGGTTCAAAACCCATTGTTTGTAATTGAAACCGGAATTGTTCGTAGGGTTCATCATTGGGGCGATTATTTACAGAACCAATAGCTTTCTTAACTTGCTCGGAAAGTTGCTGCTGTGATTGAATGCGATCGCTAATCAGCAGTTGAACACCATTGTAATGGTGCAGACGCAAGAAATTAAATAAGCTATCTAGTAATTGTTTGGAGTCTTGAAATAGCTGGCTGGAAAGATAGCGGTTGAGAAACTCTACTCCTTTACCAATATTTTTGGGGTCACGAATCGTCGGAGAGTAATCATAAAAGGGCCCAAAGTCCAATTCTAGCAGGTCGCCGTCGTTAGGATGAAATTTATTCACCAAGCGATCGCGCAAATCCAGCAAATCCTGCACTGTCATCGGCTCAATGCTCAAGTCTGATGTCAACCAATAGACTTCTTGGCTAGCAATCTTAGAACGGATGATAAAACAGAAGTTAGATTCTTCCTGAATAATTTCTTGAGTATAGTAAAGCAGTTTGCCTAATTCGGAGGAAGTGTAATAAGCCTCTGGTTTCTGTGACTTTGAACAATACTCGCTATATACATTAAGTATGTCATTCCGCAGTAAGTACTTCTTTTCTTGTTGGCGTAATTCACTCACAAAAGAACGCAAATCACTTTTTTCTTCACTATCTAAGACTGCTTGCAGCAATTCAGACATGGCAACTCCACTAAATGATGATGTTTGCATTGTTGACTTTATAAGGCGAGACAAATAAGCCTCTACTTTTTCTTAAACTAGATATAAACATGAAACAACACAGAGAAATCATATTTATCTATTACCGACAAGTATCAAATTTTTAGCAGACACTTAAATCATGTTCTACTTTAATTAAAGTATCTACGACTCAGGCTTTTTTGCTCTAACTAAAGGAATACAATTTTTATTTCTTTTGATAGATGTTAGTAAATAAACATTACTCATAAAAGGTTCTGTGCGTTGAACGATATAACCTGCGATCGCTTGCAAAAGAAAGTAAAGTTTAGTGTCAAAAAAATCTTCTCTGCTGACAGAGTGATAACCTATTAATTGAAGCCTGATAGCTTCCCTTTAGTTAAGAGGTAAAAAAGCTAAAGACGCTGTTATATCTCAATGTATTTACTTCAAATAACAGCAAAACCTAACTTGAATGCTGATATCTTGTCCTCGTACAATGCTGCTTAAATAAGCCGCCTGTTTGAAATATATTGAACCATTGAAAAAAGCGTAATTACTAATTCGCTTTACGGTAATATTGTGTAACCTAATAATTTGGTATTGTTTTTACCAAAGTGTAGGTTTTGGGGTATCAATATTCAGACTTAATTGATTGACATATTTTACAAAATTGCCATTTACTCAAAAGAGCATTAATTAAGAACCTGAAATAATTTATTGCTCTAATATGTCTGTTATTGGTGTGCAGCTTGGAAGACTATAGATATTCTTGAAAAACGTTAGGCAACTATTAAGATAGTACCATTAAACCCATCAACAGGGTCAATCTTCACACAAAACTTGTGTTGCTTCATAGCTACATAAAATCCGCCAATGTGCAAAACTTTGGCAAATCATTAGTGCATAACAATAGCCTAAATGCCAATTGAAAACTTAAAAATTGTATAAAACTTTGATTTAAAGGGAGACACGTTTATGGCAATTATTAAAGGGACAGATAACAAGAATTACATTGATTTCCTATATGGTGGTAATGAGAATGATACTATCATTGGATATGCGGGAAATGACAACCTCTATGGAGGCTTAGGTGATGACTATCTGTATGGTGGTGAGGGGAATGACAACCTCTATGGAGGCTTAGGTAATGACTATCTTTATGGTGGTGAGGGGAATGACTATTTAAACGGAGAAGAGGGTAATAATAGTCTATACGGAGAAACAGGTGATGATTCCTTTTATGCTGCCAACTCCTCTGGAAACAACCTTTTAGATGGTGGAGGGGGAAACGATCAACTTTACGTTTATAGCTCGACTGGAAATAACACCCTCAAGGGTGGAAGTGGAAACGATACCTTAGATATTTCCTTTTCTTATGGAAAAAATATCTTAGATGGTGGTTCTGGGGATGATAGTCTTTCTGCTCGTTACGCCGTAGGAAACAATACCCTCCGGGGTGGAACTGGAAATGATTATATTGGAGCTAATTTGTCTGCTGGTAATAATGTTCTCGACGGAGGTGATGGAAATGACACCCTTGACATTAATTATCAATGGAAAGGCAGCAATATAGTTTCAGGCGGAAACGGAGCAGATACGTTGTATGCCTATGAAGTTCAAGGTGCTAACACTCTCAATGGTGACAGTGGTGACGATTCTTTCTATATTAGTAGCCCAGAGAACATTGTCTATTCCTTGGTAACTCAAACAGTTGATGGCGGGACAGGTAATGATTACTTGTATATTGACTATAGTAATGCGATCGCTGGCATCACCTCAACATACAACCCTACCACTAACCAAGGTTTAATTACTGCTGATACAAATCAAGTCCGTTACAAAAATATCGAACGATTAGAGATCAAAGGTACGGGCTATGACGACAATATTGTAGGCAGCAATGGCGACGATATACTCAGTGGCGGTAATGGTGGCAATGACACCCTCAATGGCGGTGCAGGTAATGACATCTTACGTATTAGCGACAATTCACGTAATAACAATATTGTCTATGGTGGTACAGGTAATGACTTGTTATATGCAGAAGCTACAGGGGGGACGAGCCTACTAGATGGTGGCGATGGCAATGATTATTTATCCATTGCTACTAGCTACTCCGGCTACTTTGGCAGGGGTAATACCCTGAATGGTGGTGCAGGTAATGATACCTTAAATGGTTACGCTACCTATGGTGGTAGCTTACTGAATGGTGGTGCAGGTAACGATCTCATTTATGCAGACTCTTCATCTGGTACGAATATCCTAGATGGTGGCGATGGAGATGATTATCTATCTGCTACTGGTGCTAGCTTCCACTTCAATAACACCTTTTTCACTTTGAAGGGCGGTACAGGTAATGATACCTTAAATGCTAACTCTTCATTTGGTACTAATACTCTCGATGGTGGCACAGGTAGCGATCGCTTGACTGTTGAGAATTCATATAAGAATAACTTGCTAAATGGTGGCGATGGTAATGATTACCTATCCGCCTTTGGTGCTGACGGTAATAATACTCTCAACGGTGGTAATGATAATGATGTTTTAATTGGTGGTGATGGGAGTGATGTATTGATTGGTGGTGGTGGTAATGATTCCCTAACTGGTGGTGCAAATCAGGATACCTTTGTTTTCAATAGTTATAATCAAGGGCTTAATACTATCTACGACTTCAGTACCATTGACTACATTCAAGTGTCTGCTACGGGTTTCGGTGGCGGTTTATTACCAAGTTCAATCCTTCCTAGTCAGTTTACCCTCGGTACAACTGCAACAACAAAAGATCAGCGATTTATTTTCGATAGTAGCTCAGGGGCGCTTTACTTCGACCAAGATGGCAGCAATAGTGGATTTACTCAGGTAAAATTTGCCCAATTAGATGGTGTATCTTCACTAAGTGTCAGCAACTTTGTAGTTGTTTAATCAATTTTGGTTTTCTTGATATCAATGCTACGCAAGCTTTTCATGAATTCACCGAAATAGTTCCTCGGCTTAGAGTAAAAAAAGTAATAATCGCACTTCATTTCAGAAGATCTGTCCGCGCAGCGTTCCCTAGGGAGAGCAACTGCTTAAAAGTTATGGAAAAAGAAATAAATATTTATTTCGAGATGCGTAGCGCATATTTAATACGTCCTTACTTCAATCCCCTAGATTTATCTCTCTTGGTTACTCAGCACTCAGTACTCCTGAATGTTTCTCCCTAGTATTGGGTTTTCTCCAGAAATAAGGAAGTTCAAAGCACTCAAAGAACAAGAAAAAATACTTGCTGGCAAAATCATGATGGTAGTGGAAGCTTTTAGCCATCGCCCTGCTCACAAAACGGCTTTTAGGTTTAGCCTATATCTGGGTGGGCGACACGAACGGTGTACAAATCCAAGTTCTCGCTACTTGGATTTTTTATGCTGTTCAAAACCTTTTGTGTCTCGATGTAGCGATCGCTTTGAATCAACCACTAGACCTGATTTCTTTTGTAAATTCAGTAACGAGGTCAATATTCACACCACTTATACTTCACCAAATACCGCTAATCACGCTTACCACAACCAATGGAATGACAAATCAACAAATGTACATCCAATCCAGAGAAATCAACTTGCTCACTCCATCTAGAGAATTACCTCTATATGGCAAAAGAATTTTAGTAACAGCGCCGAGAAATTATGCTTATAGGTTATCTGAACAAATCATCAAAAAAGGTGGTTTTCCGATTTTCATGCCTACTATCGAAACCTGCTATTTATCCAACTACGCTAGGTTAGATACTGCTCTGAAGAATATAGCAGAGTTTGATTGGATTATCTTCACAAGTAGAAATGGCATTACTGCATTTTTTCACCGAATCAATGATTTAAATATTCCTGTATCTATAGTGCAAAAATGTAAATTATGTGCATTAGGAAAAGACGCAGAAAGCTTATTGTCTTTTTGTAGCAAAGTAGATTTAATCCCTACAGAATCTAGCCCTGCCGGAATTGTGGCGGAATTAGCGAAACTTCCGCAAATTCACGAGACAAAAGTGCTGATCCCTACCCCACAAGTTGTAGGTTTGCCTGAGCCTGATATCGTACCTAATTTGATTACGGATTTGCAGAAATTAGATATAGAAGTAACTTGCGTACCCACATATATCACGCAGGGTTTAGATAAAAGTATCTACGGGATTGAATTAAATTTGATACATCAAGGAATAATTGATGTTATTGCCTTTAGTAGTACGGCGGAAGTAGAAAGCTTTTTGACAATGGTTAACTCACCAAGTGATTATGAACGTTGCATTGTTGCATGTTTTGGCCCTTATACAACTGCCAATGCACAAAATTTGGGTGTAAATGTCTCCATCGTGTCTAGAGATTATAGTTCATTTGAGGGATTTGCTGAAGCGATCGCAACATTTTTTTCTCAATGATTTCAGTGTAGAGCTTTTGGCCCCACTAACCCCACTTCCTACTCCCCACTCTTACTACTTTTGGTCAACCAAATTTCACTCTAGACTAGTAGCACATAAACCCGTAGGATCAACAATGTAGTTCACATTTAACTAGGGATTGTTACATGGCAACTTATAAAGTCACATTAAAGACTCCAGATGAAGAAAAAACAATTGAAGTTTCTGATGATGATTACATTTTAGAGATCGCTAACGAAGAAAATGAAATGGACTTGCCTTACTCCTGTAATGCTGGTTCTTGCTCAACCTGCGCCGGGAAGCTGATTTCAGGTACTGTTGACCAATCGGATCAGAACTTCTTAGACGACGAGCAAATAGACGCAGGATGGGTTCTTACCTGCGTTGCCAAGCCTACTTCTAACTGTGTAATCCAAACCCATCAAGAAGATGCACTTAACGGTTAAGTGAGAAAGGTAGATTTAAGAAAGAGCAAATTTTGTCGGGTGCATTAGAACATTCGTTCTAGCGCGCCTAAAATCTGATGTGATACCGTACTCTCGGCAATAACACACTTTAGAAGATTTAAAATTTTGCACTTTCCTAGGAAAGATTTATGGGCTAAGTAATTCACAGTAAAAAGCGCTCCCTTTTGGGGAGCGCTTTTTATTTAGTTTAATCACCAGCTAGCAGATATGAGAAAATTAGCCAGATGATGCTAGATTAACTTTAACGACTTTGTTCTTTTCTTCTTCAGCTTTGGGTAGCGTCAGGTTCAAAATGCCATCTTTATAATCTGCCGTGACATTCGTATTTTGAATCCGAGCAGGTAATGGGATCACACGTTGAAACTTTCCGTAGTGGAATTCGCTTTTGATCGTACCTTTCTCTTCAGATTTAGCTTCATACTTCCGCTCACCACTGAGATATACAGCATTGTCTGTAACTTGCAAATCTAGGTCTTTAGTTTCAATTCCCGGAAGTTCTAGTTTGAGATGAATTGCATCTTCCGTTTCTTTTAACTCAGCAGCAGGAACTCTAGAGAAGCCTCTCTCCAGGAATGTAGAGGACAAAGTATCTTCATCAAATAAACGATTTATTTGGCGTTGTATTGTGTTCAATTCTTGCCAGGGATTCCAACGTACTAATGTCATATTTCCACCTCGAATAATCAGTGTCTTTGCTATCCAACTAATTGAGGATTTATTTCCTTACTTCTCATACTATTTAAAAATAAAAGTGGTGTAAATTCGGTTGTTTTCACCTGATTGATGATGATTACCGAACCAGAAATACCCCTTTTCTAAATGTATGGTAATCTGGATTAAGAAGATTCGGTAATTTCGACAAAAGAGACTTGCAATCTAAAAATGTATAATTATACAGGACTCCTATTTGATTCTTGAACAAAATTAGGTGTTGTAGGGGAGCCAGTGGGTTGCGGTGAATCCAGCGCTCTAGGCGGGTTTCTCAACCTAGGCGACTGGTGAACCCGAAGGGAGATTCCCTCCGTTGTAACAACTGGCGTTGTGTTAGAACAAAGTTTGTAACGCACCATTATCAAGGGTTTGATGCCGTACTCTCCGCGATAACACCCTACTGATCTTTTCAGACATCAAACCGGATTCCTATACTACAGCAATAATATGAGTACGAACTAATATTAATTAAATACAGCAATCCTAAATCATTTGTGAAAATTACATATCCTTTCTTCTCTTTGCGTCCTTGGCGTACTTGGCGGTTCGTTTCCTTATTTATATTTTTCACGACTCATTTAGGACTGCTATATAAACTTGATTTATCAATAAGTCTGGGAGTTCGATTACTCATACTTAAAATATTTATTCAATCAAGAATATTAAGCAACCCCATTGTATTTTATTGTTTTCATGGGGATAATAAGTATTACGAACAAAGCGCTCACAAAAAATATGTCAATTAGTTGGATTTACCTCATCGCCGCAATCCTTTTTGAGGTTTCAGGCACAACTTGTATGAAGCTATCACAAGGATTTACTAAGTTAGTTCCTTCTATTTTAATATTTGTTTTCTATGCACTTTGTTTGAGTTGTTTGACCATTGCCCTCAAGAGAATTGAAGTAAGTGTGGCTTATTCAGTCTGGGCTGGATTGGGAACTGTCATAATTGCGATCGTTGGTATTATTTGGTTTCGCGAATCTGCTACATTGATTAAACTTTCGTCAATTGCCTTGATAGTTGTCGGGGTAATTGGCATCAATGCAAGTGAATGAAAAGTTAGATCCCCGACTTCTTAAAGAAGTCGGGGATCTGGACACCGTGAATTTTCACAAATCAGATAGGATTGCTATAGCTTGTCGTTATATAATCTCTGGATAATTACTATTTATTAAACCCAGCAGAACGACGATAAAGTAACCAGATAAATAGCGGTGAACCCAGTAAGGCAGTGACAGAACCTACTGGTAGTTCTACTGCTCCTAATCTAGAAAGTAAGTCTGCAAAAGTCAGTAAGCATGCACCTGCAAGAGCGGAAAGTGGTAAAACAAAGCGATGATCTGTACCAACGATGAGGCGGACACCGTGAGGCACAACAAGACCAATAAATCCAATCAAGCCACCGATGCTGACTGCACCTGCGGCTAAGAGAGTGGCGACACCGCCAATTAACAGGCGCGATCGCATCAACGAAACGCCCAAACCCACAGCTAAATCATCGCCCAAAGCCAGCACATTTACCGATCGCGCCAGTAAGCATCCCCCGATTAATGCAACAATAATGTAAGGGCCAGCCGTCGAAATTTCTTGCCAACCCCGTCCATTCAGGCTACCGACTAGCCAACTAAGGGCAATTTGAATTTGGCCGTCTTCAGCTGAAAGCAACAATGTACTTTGGACAGCACCAAATAAAGAACTCACCGCCACTCCGCCTAAAATTAACCGCTCAACCGAAATTCCCGACCCCGCGCGACCGAGTAAAATAACGATCGCAGAAGTTAAAATTGCTCCCATCCACGCAGCTAGAGGAATTGCGATCGGGAATATTTGCCACACAATCATCACAATCACAATTAATCCAGCACCTGCTGAAATGCCCAAAATAAATGGATCTGCAAGACTATTGCGTAACATCCCTTGCAGTAATGCTCCTGACATTCCCAAAGCCGCGCCGACAATGAGAGCAGCTGTAATCCGCGGGAGACGTAAATCCCAAAGAATTGTCTGTTTAACCGGATCGCCTTTGCGGAGTATAGCTTGCCAAAATTCCGACATACTTAAGGGTACTGCCCCTTGAGAAAGCGATAGTGCTAACGTTACCACCAGTGCTGCACTAAGAAGGAAAACAGCCCAAATTACCCGATGTTCTGTAAAAATTGTCTTAAATGGTCTTGGGGACATAATTTGTAATTCGTAATGGGCTACGCCCCGCTACGCTAACGTAATTCGCAATTACTAGGGATTTCCAGGAAATAAATTATCCAAATGAACGAACCACGGAGGCGAGGCAGTGCGTTGGGCGGGCAATGCCCGACTTGTTCGCGCAGCGTCTCCGACAGGAGAAGCAACTGCCGTCCAGAGAACACAGAGAGAAGAGAAATAGAGAATGATTAAAAAGCACTCCGGGGTAGGTTGGGTTGAGGAACGAAACCCAACATTTTCAAGGCTTTGTTGGTTTTCACGACCTTAAACCCAACTTACAAATCTTCAAAACCCACGTAGTATTGCCATGACTCTGGTTACAAATTACGAATTATTCCGTCAATTCCAGCCCACCTTGATAGCCCGTGACAATGCGCCCACCATCCTTGAGAATGTGGACTTCTATCTGGTCGCTAGCCCAAGTAATTTGGTCTTGGAAAGCCGGATTTAACACCCGAACCCGTTGATTGCTAGAAGAAACTGGAGAGTTAGGAGAATTAATTGCCAGAGATTGGACAAAAGGCCCGTCAATTAGAATATCAAGTTGTTCTAACAATTCTTGGGAACCTGGGGGCGCAGATTGAGACTGTAGTTGCTTGAGAGTGAACCCAGAAAAAGACATTACATTTAACCCAGCAGCTTTTACTTTACGCGCTAAAGATGCCAATGCAGTTGCTTGCCAAAAGGGTTCTCCACCAGAGAATGTTACACCCGTATTGTGGCGATTGTTGAGAATATTTTCGGCAAGGGTATCAATAGCAATCAATTGGTTAGCTTCAAATGACCAGGAGTTAGTATTAAAGCAGCCAGGACACTCACGAAGACAACCTTGTACCCAGACAACTGCACGACAACCAGGACCGTTAACTTCTGACTGATCGACGTAACCCATAATGTTGAGATAGCCAGGGGAATATCCATGAGTGCTAGTGATGGGTCAGTTGGCTTAATTTCCATCTCTTCAACTCCTTTTTGCGGTTGTCTGTAACTGTTAACTATAGCGAATCGACTCTTGGATAACTGTGATAAATGACAAATGACTAATTTCTGCTCCCAGCAGCATTTTTCAGATAAAGGTAAAATATCCTTGAGCGATCGCAATTCATCTCGAACATCACGCTACCATTGGATATTGGGGAATTTCCGCGCCTAATTCAATAGCATCTATGACCGCTTCTCACTCTGAAACTCCATCTACCAAACCCGACGCAAGTACTTTTATTTCCGACCATCAACAGGTGGATCGCAGTAAGCTAAGTCAAATGTACTTGCACTATGTCGAGACGAAGGATAAGTATCCTCACGCGGTGTTGCTGTATCGAGTGGGAGATTTCTTTGAATGCTATTTCCAAGATGCCGTCAAACTAGCGCAAGAATTAGAATTAGTTCTTACTAGCAAGCAAGCTGGAGAACAGGGAAGAGTGGCGATGTCTGGTGTTCCGCATCACGCTTGGGAACGCTACACCACAATGCTAGTAGAGAAAGGCTATGCGGTGGTAATTTGCGACCAAGTGGAAGATGCTTCCGAAGCTGCTGGCAGATTGGTAAAGAGGGAAGTAACGCGCATTCTTACCCCCGGCACTTTGCTAGAAGAAGGAATGCTCAAATCCAGTCGCAATAATTACCTAGCAGCAGTGGTAATTGCCGCAAATCATTGGGGTTTAGCTTATGCAGACATCTCTACAGGGGAATTCCTGACAACTCAAGGTAGTGATTTAGAACATCTGACACAGGAATTAATGCGCTTGCAACCTTCTGAGGTGCTATTTCCCACAAATGCGCCTGATTTGGGTAGCTTGCTGCGTCCGGGAGAAACTTCGCCCCATCTACCGGAGTGTTTACCATCATCATTTTGTTATAGTTTGCGATCGCAAGTTCCCTTTTCCCAAGGCGAAGCTAGACCTAGATTATTGCAGAAATTTAAAGTGCGATCGCTCGAAGGACTTGGTTGCGACCATCTTCCCCTCGCCGTTCGTGCGGCTGGCGGTCTTTTAGAATATCTGGAAGATACCCAAAAAGAAAACCCAGTCCCCCTGCAAAGACTTCGTAGCTACACTGTCACTGACTACTTAATTGTTGATAGTCAAACCCGGCGTAACCTGGAAATTACCCAAACCGTCCGGGATGGGACTTTTCACGGTTCCCTACTCTGGTCATTAGATAGAACTAGTACAGCGATGGGTGGACGAGCTTTGCGGCGGTGGTTATTGCAACCACTACTTGATATTAAGGGCATTCGGGCACGTCTTGATACCATCCAAGAGTTGATGGAAAATACACCCCTGCGTCATGATTTGCGGCAGTTGTTACGCCAAATTTATGACCTAGAACGCCTCACGGGAAGGGCTGGTTCTGGTACAGCTAATGCTAGAGATTTAGTCGCTTTGGCAGATTCTCTCTCACGTTTACCAGAATTATCCCACTTAGTAACTGAGACGCGATCGCCATTCCTCAAAGCTTTGCAAAAAGTCCCAAGTGTGTTGGAAGAATTGGCACAAAAGTTACACGCCCATCTTGTGGAGTCACCACCCATATTAATTAAAGAAGGCGGATTGATTCGTCCTAGTGTAAATCCCCTATTGGATGAGAGGAAGGCAACTGTAGAACTTGACCAGCAATGGATTGCCAACTTGGAAGTTGATGAAAGAGCGAAGACGGGAATATCAACACTGAAGGTAGGATTTAACAAAACTTTTGGTTATTATATCAGTATTTCCCGCACCAAAGCTGACCAAGTACCCGCTAATTATATCCGCAAGCAAACCCTCACCAATGAGGAACGTTACATTACCCCAGATTTGAAGGAACGAGAAGCCCGGATTCTCACAGCACGGGATGATTTAAATCAGTTGGAATATGAGATTTTTACAGCCTTGCGGGAAGAAGTAGCGCAAGAGGCGGAAGTAATTCGGAATCTGTCTCGGGCTGTGGCGGCGGCTGATGTATTGTGTGGTTTGGCTGAGTTGGCGGTGCATCAAGGTTACTGTCGGCCAGAAATGTTACCAGAAAGGGAGATAAATATTGTTGATGGCCGTCATCCGGTGGTGGAACAGTCTTTACCTGCGGGGTTCTTTGTACCGAATTCTACGCAATTGGGAAGAGAGGAAACGAACCGCAGAGGCGCAGAGGACGCAGAGGAGCAGGAGAGGAGTTTTCCCTCTCCTGCTCCTGATTTAATTATTCTGACTGGGCCAAATGCCAGTGGCAAAAGTTGTTATTTGCGTCAGGTGGGATTAATTCAGTTAATGGCACAGATTGGGAGTTTTGTCCCAGCTAGGTTTGCTAGATTGGGAATATGCGATCGCATTTTCACCCGTGTCGGGGCAGTAGACGATCTGGCAACTGGTCAATCTACCTTCATGGTGGAAATGAATGAAACGGCGAATATTCTCAACCATGCCACATCTAGGTCGCTAGTATTGTTAGATGAAATTGGCCGGGGAACAGCAACTTTTGACGGTCTTTCCATCGCTTGGGCGGTGGCGGAATATATCGCAGTGGATATTCGGGCGCGAACAATTTTTGCTACTCACTACCATGAATTGAATGAACTAGCTAGCATTGTCCCGAATGTGGCTAATTATCAAGTAACAGTAAAAGAATTACCCGACCAAATTATCTTTTTGCACCAAGTCCAACCGGGAGGCGCTGATAAGTCTTACGGAATTGAGGCGGGAAGATTGGCAGGTTTACCAGCAGTGGTGATTCAACGAGCCAAACAAGTGATGAAGCAAATTGAGAAGCATAGTAAAATTGCGATCGGGCTGCAAAATCTGGAGTGATCTACTGTTGATTGACTAATTATTTGTCCGCATTGACAGCCTTTTGACGCAGTAAATGGCAATTTAGAATCAGCAGGATTTTAAACATTTATCGTCTGATAAGTCTGCTATAGATATATTAGAGGATATTTGGAAAGTCGTTAAGTATGCTATGAACCCTCTCCAAACCTCTCCCCGAAAGGCCAGGAGGTTTTGAAGGGAGCATCCCAATGCAGAAAGGGGTCAAGGGATTAAATCTTTGATGTTTCATATAATACTTTTCAAACATTCTCTGAGAGAAAGATAGGTATATAGCTGAAATCATGACAGAGATTTAGGACTTACGCAATAACTCTCTGAAACTCTTATTCCTTTGCGGTTCGTTTTTTCATTATTTTGCGTAAGTCCTAAGATTAAAGAAACTTTGGAGCAGTGATAGATAATGTTAGGTTTACTAGAAAAGTTTAGCCGCCTAGAACAATTAATGAGTCAGTCAGCATTAAATAATGTTGATTCCGATCAAATTTTATTGATGAATGGAATTAGCTGGGATATATATGAGACACTGTTACAAGGGTTTCCTAATAATTCTCATTATCGCTTGAAATATCTAGAAGGTACTTTATCAATAATGTCTCCTAGCCGTCGTCATGAGTTTAATAAAAAGATTATTGCTTTATTGCTAGAGGCTTATTTTTTAGAAATAGGGATTGATTTTTATCCTTTAGGCTCAACTACTTTTAGAAAACAAACAGCCGCCAGAGGAATAGAGCCAGATGAATGTTATTGTTTTGATTCTGAAAAACCTATTCCCGATCTTGCTATTGAGGTGGTTGTAACAAGTGGGGGAATTGATGACTTAATTATTTATCAAGGTTTAGGAGTACCAGAGGTTTGGTTTTGGCAGAATCATCAATTTTCATTATATTATCTGCGTAATGATAAATATGAGTCAATGTCAAAAAGTGAATTTTTACCAAATTTAGATTTAAATCTATTAGCAAATTTTGTTATGTCTGATGAGAAACCAAAAGAAATTATATTAAAGTTTCTTCAACATATCCGTAGAGGCAATTTATGAATTGTCCTACTGAAAAATGATAGCTAAAGTTGACCTTTTGCAAGACTCCCATAAGCCATGCTGACTGAAATTTTACCTTTTACCTTTGAGTTAGACACGATCGCGATCGCTGGAGCGAGTTTGTGGTCATTGGCGCTATATCTAGGTTTTTCCCGAGTTAATGAATGGGTAATTGAACAACTCAATCGTTGGTTTAACTTTGCCGAGCGATCGCTTTATACTAGCCAAACAGAGTTTGAAAAGACTCGTAAAGCCAGAGAATCCCAAAACGCTTTCTACGCCTCACTGTTTAGCATTGTCCCTTTTTTGGTAGTTGGCGCTTTATTGAACTGGGGTGTAGAACTCAGTTTAGGCCCCAGTTGGGGAATCAGCTTAGGTATACTTGCATGTATTAGTTGTGCCATTTTTGAACTAGGGCGACGCAACGGTGAATCTTCAGATTAGGTAAAAGCAATAAGGAAAATAACCAATCCCCTATGCCCAATTCCCTACTTCCCAATTTCCTCTTCAATAATCTGTGCAATCTTCTGCGCTGCACCGCTTTCGCCACGAACCCGACGTAGCTTGGCTCGAATTTCAGCCAATTTTTCTGGATGAGCCAAAAAATCTAATACTATTTCTGCAACTTCTGAAGCTTGGAGTTTGCCTACAAGTTCTGGTACGATTTCTTCCTGTGCCCAGATATTCGGCCATGCTAATAAACCTTTGCGTCTGAGGAATAGCCAATTAATTACTTTAGCAAAGCTGGAACCCACCCCTGGTAAATTCGCCAATAAACCCGGTAAGCCATCCCAAGAACGCATCGCATCTAATTGTTGTGTAGGCAGCACAACAATCATCGGCACTCCTAAAGCACCGAGTTCAGCAGTGTTTGCCCCTACTGTAGTAATGCAGATACAACACTGAGACAATAAGTTGTATGCAGGGTTTTCTTGTGATAACTCTACAATTAAACCTCTCTGTGTTTTCAGTGATGCGTTACTTTTGCCGTCCTCTGAAATAATTAGAGAAGCACCACTAAAATCAAAAGTTTCCACAAAAGGGTTTTTTTGGGAATCAGCAAAACTAGCCAAGGTTTGTAAATCCAAAGTTGGAGCAACAGGAATCACAAATTTAGTTTGAGGTCTGTTGGCGTGGATATGTTCAGCGATCGCTATCATTAAAGGTATCCCTTGGGTTAATTTTGCGGCTTTTGAACCCGGTAAAATACCAATTAAATCAGTGCTGAGTGAGGAGTTAGGATTTAAAAGTTGTCCTTGAGCTTCAAGCATCAAATCTCCCACAACGCTGAATTTGTGGGCATATTTTGGCGAAACCCGCGCCGCAACTTGAGGTTTCATAACTCCAAAGCGGTCAATTAAGTTATGCCATCTAGCTTGCCATTCGGCGTAAACAACTGTGCGATATCCGAGCTTTTTGCCAATGATGATAGGGAAAACTTGATCGCCACCGAGGAAAACAACTACACCGTGACTTCTCCAGTCCCAATTTTCAAATGTTTTACCCCAGAGTAAAAATTGCCAAAAATGTTCTGCTCCCTGTACTCGATCTACTTCTGGGAAAGAAAGGGCGATCGCACTTTCTTTACCAGTAGCATTTGGACAAGGCGATAAAATTACACTGATCCTGACTTGACTTCGGTCATCGCCGAATTTTTGCCGCAATGCCCTTACCACCGGACGCACCCAGGTTGTTACCTCACCAGGGCCATTTGATAGGATGAGAATGTCTACTTGAGTCATTAGTTAATAGTCAAGAGTTAGGGGTCATTAGTCAAGAGGGAAATATTACTTAATTCGTTCCTCAAGTTCAACAAACCCAACAACGCGCCCAATTATGAGCAGAAAGATTGCGATCGCTCGGCATAGATCCAGATTCTCTCATTTAAATTGCGATCGAGATTCATTTATAAAATAAAGATGTACTAATAACTGAGGAAGAGTAAATCCATCATGCTAAAGTACGATCCATTAGCTTGTTTGCCCTCATCTGAGGAACTGCCAGACTCTGACGATACCCCAGTGGATAACGAATTACAAAATATAATTCCAGGTTTACTCAAAGTTATCTTAGCGATGGTTTGGGCAGAACGCATGGATTGGTTTTTTGGTATAGATATGGGGATTTATCATGACCCAGATTTACCAGCGATCGTCCCAGATGGGTTTTTGAGTTTGGGCGTAGAGCGATTTTATGATGAAGGACTCCGCCCCAGTTATGTGCTTTGGGAAGAGAAGAAATTACCGATATTAGTGTTGGAGGTAGTATCTAAAACATACCGTGGTGAGTACTCGACCAAAAAAGCAGAGTATGCAAGATTGGGAATTTTGTATTATGTAGTTTACAACCCATTTCGTCGCCGTAAGCCACGTTTAGAAGTTTACAAATTAGTTAACAATACTTATGAATTACATGATGGTAATCCAGTTTGGTTGCCAGAAATAGGTTTAGGAATTGGCATCGAACGAGGAACTTATTTAGGCATACCACGGGAGTGGATGTATTGGTATAACCAACAAGGACAACGGTTTTTAACACCAGAAGAAAAGGAAAAACTTGCTGAACAAAAAGCTCACCAAGCAGAACAAAAAGCTCACCAAGCAGAACAAAAAGCTCACCAAGCAGAACAAAAAGCTCAATTATTAGCAGAACAGTTGCGATCGCTCGGCATAGATCCTGATTTAATCTAAGAGGATGTTTTAAAAGTTTTTTTATACGTCTAACCCTTGGAGATCCCCCTAAATCCCCCTTAAAAAGGGGGACTTTGATTGATTCCGGTTCCCCCCTTCTTAAGGGGGGTTAGGGGGGATCTATAAGTGCCTAAAATTACAGCCGACCACTTTTAAAACATCCTCTAAAAACATTCTGCTAGATTAACAAAGTTCACAACGAAGCTCTGAGGTTCATTAACGAAGCTCTGAGGTTCATTAATGGAGTTCAAAGACTCATTCACGAAGCTCCGAGGTTCATCAGCGAAGCTCAAAGGTTCATTAACGAAGCTCTGAGGTTCATCAGCGAAGCTCAAAGGTTCATTAACGAAGCTCTGAGGTTCATTAACGGAGTTCAAAGACTCATTCACGAAGCTCCGAGGTTCACGAATGAAGCTCAAAGGTTCATTAATGGAGTTCAAAAACTCATTCACGAGTATCAAAGACTCATTACAGCAATTTTCATTTATTTATAAAACACTCTCGCGTTCTTCTCTGCGCCTTTGCGCCTCTGCGTGAGACAAAAAACTTTCAGTAATTACGAATTACCCATTACCCTCTCAAGACTTGCACGCACACTTTCAGCATCCGGTGACTGCAATCGCTGCAAAATCTCTAAAGCTGGTTGCAAATAGGATATCGCTTTAGTGTGTTCACCCTGCTGTTCTGCCAAATGTCCTAACCACCACAGAGTCATTGCTTTACCTTGGACATTTCCAATGCGTTCATTTATTTCCAAAGACTGGTTGTAAAGTGCGATCGCTTCATCCACTTCCCCTTTGTTGGCGTAGATACCTGCCAATTGGTGCAACGTCGCCGCTTTGCTTCGGACATCACCAATGCGTTGAGTTATTTCCAAAGACTGATTGTAGAGTGCGATCGCTTCATCCACTTCCCCTTTGTTGGCGTAGAGATTTCCCCGATTGTTCAACGTCGCCGCTTTGCCTTGGTCATCACCAACGCCTTCAAATATTTCCAAAGACTGATTAAAAAGTGCGATCGCTTCATCGAGTTCCCGTTTTCGGCGTAGATACTTGCCAGATTCTGCAACGTCGTCGCTTTGTCTCGGACATTACCAATACGTTCAAATATTTCCAAAGACTGATTGTAGAGTGCGATCGCTTCATCTACATTCCCTTTATTAGCGTAGATATGCCCCAGATTGTGCAACGTCGCGGCTTTACCTGGGACATCACCAATGCGTTCTTTTATTTCCAAAGACTGATTTAAAAGTGCGATCGCTTCATCTACATTCCCTTTATTAGCGTAGATATGCCCCAGATTGTGCAACGTCGCGGCTTTACCTGGGACATCACCAATGCGTTCTTTTATTTCCAAAGACTGATTTAAAAGTGCGATCGCTTCATCCACTTCCCCTTTGTCGGCGTAGAGAATTCCCAGTTTGTGCAACGTCGCCGCTTTACCTTGGACATTTTACGAATTACGCATTATCCTATCAAGACTTGCACGCACACCTTCAGCGTGTGGTGACTGCAATCGCTGCAAAATCTCTAAAGCTGGTTGCAAATAGGATATCGCTTTAGTGTATTCACCCTGCTCTTCTGCCAAACCCCCTAACCACCACAGAGTCATTGCTTTGCCGCGGACATGATCAATGCGTTCTGTTATTTCCAAAGACTGATTGTAGAGTGCGATCGCTTCATCCACTTCCCCTTTGTTGGCGTAGATAACTCCCAGTTGGTACAAAGTCCCCGCTTTATGTTCGAGATTTCCAATGCGTTCATTTATTTCCAAAGACTGATTGTAGAGTGCGATCGCTTCATCCACTTCCCCTTTGTCGGCGTAGATAACTCCCAGATAGTACAATGTCATCGCTTTGCCTTGGACATTACCAATGCGTTCATCTATTTCCAAACACTGATTGTAGAGTGCGATCGCTTCATCCACTTGCCCTTTGTCGGCGTAGATAACTCCCAGATAGTACAATGTCATCGCTTTGCCTTGGACATTACCAATGCGTTCATCTATTTCCAAACACTGATTGTAGAGTGCGATCGCTTCATCCACTTGCCCTTTGTCGGCGTAGAGTATTCCTAGACAGCGCAACGTCGCCGCTTTGCGTTGGGCATTACCAATGCGTTCAAATATTTCCAAAGACTGATTGTAGAGTGCCATCGCTTCATCCACTTGCCCTTTGTCGGCGTAGAGTATTCCTAGACAGCGCAACGTCACCGCTTTGCCTTGGACATTACCAATGCGTTCACTTATTTCCAAAGACTGATTGTAGAGTGCGAGCGCTTCATCCACTTCCCCTTTGTTGGCGTAGATATTTCCCAGTTGGTTCAACGCCTCCGTTTTGCTTTGGACATCTCCAATGCGTTCAAATATTTCTAAAGACTGATTGCAGAGTGCGATCGCTTCATCCACTTCCCCTTTGTCATATTTCAGCATACCTAAATGATGATAAATTGATGCTAATTCTCTTTCGTCTTCTGCGGGACAAAGATTTAAAGCTTGTTGGTAATAGTTTAATGCTTGATCAACCTCACCCATTTGGTGTTCAGAATAAGCCATTTCTTTGAGAACACTATGATTTTTAGTAATTTCTAATGTTGATTTGCACAGATGTATTGCTTCCTGAAAACGGCTTTGATCCCCCAAGCGGTTCGCTAATGAATTACCTATTTTCGCCGCAATTTCTTCATCCTTCCCCAACAACGCCAAGCGATGAATTTCTAACTTTTGCGCCTCCGTAGAACTTTCCGCTTCCCACCACAAACGATACAAAATTTGTGCAGCTTGTTTATACAACTCTTCACCCTTGGGGTTTTCTGGAAACTCTAGCAACGGTGACAAAATCCGGGGAACACGATACAACCTCTCTGTGTTGTTGGTGACGGTAACTTCCAACAAACCCAAAATTTCAGCGCGTTGAATATGACTTTCCCAACTTGAGATATCCTCACAAATCGGGGAAATCGCAGCTTGAGGAACAGGTAACTCATACACCAACAACTTCCCCAGCATTTGACGCAAAGCTGGAGTTTGCTGCTTCAGCAATTCCTGTGCCAAAATATCCTCACGAAATTCCTTTTCCTTATCTGCCATCTTTTGCAGAATCATCTCAACTCCCCTCATATACCCCTCCTCGCTTGCGGGGAGGGGTGCCGTAGGCGGGGTGGGGTTCTGGGAATTTTGCAAAATCTTATCTAACCATTCCAACAGCCGAGGATTTCCATCTGCTGCTTGTTTGGCACGTTCGGGCAAATCTGGCTGAAATTGCCAACTGCCATTAAACGAATCCAGACGATTATACTTTTTAATTAAATCTGCCCCACCCAAAGCCCCCAGAGGTTCGCGGTACAGACGATGATTCAGTTCCGACAATGTGAAATTGTAGCGACAGGTAATAATTACCTTGTGGGGAAGTTGGGAATTTTGCATCGCCTTCAGCAACGCCAGCAGAACATCCACAACTTGTGGTTGCAAGACATAAACCCCATTTCGTAAATCCAAATTAGCCTCAAAGTCATCCAGCACAAAGGCAAAGCGCTGTTCTTTGGTATTCAGTCCTTCAGTGAAAAACTTGGTGAGGCGCTGCATCAAGGGTAACTTGCCATTGAGAATTTCATGCCCCCGTTCCGAGGTACATTGTTCAGCCAGGGTTTTGAGCAGTTTGTCTTCATCCAGTTGCCGAAAGTTCACCAGCCTGTGATAGCCAACCATCCTTTCCAGAAGTCGCGCCGTCACAGTACTCTTACCCACACCCCCCATTCCGTGAATTAGTACCCCTAATGAAGTGCGAATCGCTTTGAGACAACGTTGCAAAGTCCGCCGTCTCCCAACAAACTCAGAGGGTTTCGCCACCCGCACCATTTGGGTATCGGGATCTAAAAACTGTTGGTATGCAGGTTCCGACGCAGAGGGTGGCACATCTCCCGACACTTCCACCAACGCACCCGGACATTCACCCTGGACATATAACCGCAACAAATGCCAGTCACGCACATTCTGTTTAAACAACTGCTGGTAAGTGCTAGCGAGGGCTTCAGCTAATTGATATCCCGCAGCCAATTTTCCGTAGAGGTGCGCGGCGGCGGCTGTAGCTGTCCGATCTTCCACAGGCCGCCCCCAACTTAAAACCGCCCTAGCCCCTTGTGCAATAAGTGCCTCAGCCATTGAAGGGACAGCGCCTTTATCTGGTGCTTGTCCAGTCCGACACCCAGATAAAAACACCAACTTGGGAAAGCGAAACCGGAAGACTTCAGCCAGTTCTGCGGCTGTGGTTTCGTGGCGTTCTCCAATTTCTGTCTCAGTGATAAAGTAAGGCGTGTAAGGTGCTTCATCTTTAATAGAGGCGTGTCCTGTGAGGTGAAACACATCAAAGTCATCAAGATAGCGACTCCACACCTTACCCAACTCGCTAACGCAACCGCTTTCTTCCACCCGCAAATCTACAGCAAAATCTCGCGTATCAGCCAGAATTCTCGCTTCTTCCTGTTCAAACTCTAACTTTGGTTGCACATCTTCCGGGTCGGTTGCCATAAACAATACTCGCAATTGTCGTGCTTCCACAGCAAACGCTTCCGTTTCTTTCTCAATCCAGCGCAGAGGTAACACCACCGGATTAACCCGCTTCACCAAAAAATCCTCACCATCATGCAGCACTTCCCAAGGTAGATGTGCCAATTTTTGATCTGTATCAATGGCAATTACCAACCCCTCACCGCGACAGTTAGCAATTCCCCGACTCAACCACCGTCCATCCCCATCCAACCAAAAAAATAACTGCTTCCCGATTCCTGATAAATTGGGCAGCAGTTTATAGTAATCTCGTTCACCTTGCTTGAGGAAATCAGCGATTTCTGCCAATTTCAGGCGACGTGATTCATAGTGCTTTAATTGAGGTAGCCAATACCTGAGTTCAACTGTTTCCTGCGTACTTTCCCGAAGTTGAATGCGGATAGTTTGCACTTATTTGCTGATAGATTTGAGGATTTCCGTGATTTCCTCTATAGTAGCGTCTTCGAGTAAAATCCTGTTTCCAGTATCAGGGTCAAGAATTACCACATCAAATTGCTTCCCTGGATGAGATTTATGCCATTCTTGATACCATTTGCGGATTTGTTCAGCTAAAGCCGCAGCACCGCCGACAATACCGATAATAGTAGCAACAGCCGCCAAAGTTCCCTCTTTTTGCGTCGGAACTTCATAGCTTCCCGATATTCCAGGAATTTCTAGCAAAGCCTCGGCTGCTACTGGTGCGCCTTCACCCTCAATACCGACTTGAATTCCTGCCATTAAATCACCTACGAATTTATCCAAGATTCTGTATATTATCCGTTAAGGTTCACGCAAAGACGCAGAGAGGATTGCAAAATTATTTACTTAGTGTTGTACCAATTGTCTAAAATAAGACAACAGACCCAAACCTGGAAATCCAGATTGAATCTAACTTTCTTCATTTTTAATTTTTAATTTTCAATTTTTAATTGATATGTCTCTTGCTCCTTGGCGAGGTGCGATCGCTCATGCACTCCATCGCAACCGCAACCTTGTTTATGCCCGTTACCTGCAACTAGCAACGGTGCAGCCCAATGGTCGCCCCGCTAATCGTACCCTAGTCTTTCGTGGCTTTCTCGAAGATACAAACCAGCTAAAATTTATCACTGATACTCGTAGTGCTAAAGCCGACCAGATACAGCAACAACCTTGGGCAGAAGTTTGCTGGTACTTCCCCAACACACGAGAACAATTCCGCATCGCTGGCTGTTTAACCCTAATAAGCGGTGATAATTTTCACCAAGATTTACAACCAGCCCGGATTGTAATGTGGCAAGAACTGAGTGATGCTGCACGTTTACAGTTTGCTTGGCCCCATCCTGGTAAACCCAGAGTTGAAACCCCAGAAGCTTTTGCACCACCAGCACCCGACCCCGTGCAGCCATTGCCGAATTTTTGTCTACTGCTACTCGACCCAGCGCAAGTAGACCATTTAGAATTACGCGGCGAACCCCAAAATCGAAGGTTTTACTGCCGTAATGACCAGCAAGAGTGGTCTAGTGAAGCGATTAATCCGTGATTTAGTCAAGAGTCAAAATGATTGACCCTAGTGAGTGTTTTCAAAGTCTTAGATCCCCCTAAATCCCCCTTAAAAAAGGGGGACTTTAAGAGATTCTTAGCCCCCTTTTTTAAGGCAGGGCTGATTCATTCCATTTCAAACAGGATTTGTCAAAGATGGTTAGCGAGAAAATTGTAAGTGAGAGTGACGAGAAGATGAACTTTTAAGCACTTAAACAACAGTAAAATTGTTCATTTTCTTGGCACGCTGGTAACAAAATAATCAATTTTAAATCGCTAGAACCCTTGATATTTAGCGCTCTTTAGGGAATGAATCGGCCCTGCTTAAAAAAGGGGGACTTTAAGAGATTCTTAGCCCCCCTTTTTTAAGGGGGGTTGGGGGGATCTAAAAAATTATGAGGCTAAACGAGTAGTTTGAAAACACGCCCTAGCCCTTAAGCTTTGAGTTTAACTAAATGCCAGCACCATCTAAGAATTGCTGGATGGTCTTATCTTTGAGATTACACCAGCGAGAATCATGGGTTAGCTCATCTTCTTTGGTGAGTAAACAACCCACCAAAACAGGAGTTTTTTCAGAAGAATGTGGGCGCTGAAGATTTTGTATTTGTTCTTCCAGCGCTTCAATCCTGTCTACTAAAGCCCGAATCACTTCGGCTTCCGAATCTGGTAAGTTATTGTGTTCAAGAGGTGCAACCCGTACTCCAGAACGATATATAATCCGCCCAGGTACGCCTACTACAGTACAGTCTGAAGGTACATCCCTTAGTACAACAGACCCAGCACCAATACGGACATTATTACCAATTTCGATATTACCTAGTACTTTCGCTCCAGCCCCGACTACGACATTTTCGCCCACAGTTGGATGGCGCTTACCACATTCTTTACCAGTACCCCCAAGAGTGACACCTTGATAAATTAGAGCATAGTTTCCCACGATCGCAGTTTCACCAATTACTACACCCATCCCGTGGTCAATAAACACACTTTGCCCAATTGCTGCACCAGGGTGGATTTCAATTCCAGTCAAAAACCGAGCCAAGTGAGAAATCAGCCGAGGAATAAAGGGAAGACCGACAGTATACAGCCAGTGAGCCAGCCTATGGAATAGCAGGGCTTGCAAACCAGGGTAACAAAATAAAACTTCCAACCAGTTACGGGCAGCTGGGTCACGTTCAAATATGATACGAAAGTCAGCACGCAGTATAGATAGCACGAGATAGCACCCTCGGAAAGCACAACAAGCTACTCTCCCATATTATCCTCTCAGGTGTTACACGTAAAATTGGAATGGGGCATTGGGCATTGGGGAAGAAACTTGTTAAATAATTCCTCCTTGTCTCCCTTGTCTCCCTCATCTCCCCACTTCACCGCTGCTCCACTGTCAGAGTGTAATCGCGCTTGACCCCAGGATTAAATGTACCTACCCAAATCCGATATGTACCACTTTTCCAGTTGCGATCGCTAACGCTAGCATCTTTGCTTTTGCCAGTGTCGTCGCCGCAACGAATTGTCTTTTCATCTGGCCCTTGGATAAGTAAAGTAGTATCGTTGTTGCTACTATCGACTTGGATTGTTAACTGGGAAAAGTCTTTTTCCAAAACCATAATATGATCTGGTTTAGGATCGGCAAACCCGATACAGGTTTTTTGATCGCGATCGCGGTTACTTATGGCAGACAATGAGTAAGAACCACCTGTAAACCCCTGCACTGTTCCTTGTGCTGGATTAAAATTTGCTGATAAGTTGAAAGTACCAAAGTTCGCTGTCTGTGCGATTACAGGGCTAGCTGCGATCGTAGCAAGTATTGCCAACAACCAGGCGCTGCTAAACTGAAGTCGGGGGCGACAGTATTTCATAGTAGCCCTCCAACAGGCTGTTAAATTCAAGTAATGATATATACATATTCTAATTAAGAAATTCCAGTAAAATTTCAGTTGGTTGTGCCACATTAAAATGTGCCACAATATAAGATTTTGAAATCAAACAGCTAATTGCTAGGTTGTTTATTGATATAAACAGCAGTTACAATTTTCCAACTGATGATTTGGATGTGATTACCTCTGTTGGAAACAGAGTTTGGGAAACTTACGATTAACCTTTGAAAGCTTGAATACTACCAAAATTGTTAGTGTGTAAGTTTAAATTTAAATATACTTATTAGATATCTCCGAAAAAGAATGTAAAGACGTGAATTTTCTTGTCTCTACAAGGATTTCAGGTTACACATATTGAATTTCTGGAGATGTCTATTAGACATTTAGAAACAGTAAGCTTTAAGTGCAAAAAAAGCTTTGTTGGATTGAGGTAAGAAAGTCTAACATCAATTATGGTGTTAGGTTTCGTATTGCTCAACCCAACAAAGTTTTAGACTCTTTTAAAACTAAGAGTTTGTTGCTGCCGACCTTGAAAAGACTTAACGACACTGGCGATATTTGATGTGATAAACTAACCCCCGATGGGCAAGGTCAAAGGAGTCAACAGTCGCCATCCCTTGACCACTGGCAGTCATTGCAGCATTCACTCGCATATTGACACTATCGCCACAGCGTGACCAAACATCAGCCACGGTAACTAATTGATCTCTAACGTTGTAATCACTTTCGCCTTTAAATGTCCGAGAAAAAACAGGGCCACGCTGACCAGCAAAAAAGTACTCTGCTCTTAGTCTACCAGTTGTCCCAGGAGCAACATAACCTCGATAATCAGCATCGTAAAGGGAAATTTGAAAACCTTGAGGTACTTTGATTGGAATGCTTAAGTTACAGCTTTTGCGTCTTTCTTCTGCCTTATTCCCTACAGCTATAAACTTATCAAATAGAATACTTAGCTCTTGACCATCGGGACTGACACTCACACCAGCAGATCCTTCAGGGCAGCCATTACCACCATATTCTGCACCCAAAATTTCAACTTGATCGTTAGCAAAAGCAGGGCCAATAGAAGCAGTTATCAGTGCAGCCGCAGCTAGAAAAGCTTTGATAACGTTGATAGATGTTCTCGTGAAATTTTGATTATTCATAACTCACCTGTTTGGAATATTTTGGATAGTGTTAGTTCCAAATCTGTTGCAGTAGATTTCGGAAAACTGATAGTGAAAAAATCATTATCAATCATATTTAAGTGGGAAAGCTTTCCCATGTATAAATTATAAGATTTTGCTGAATTAATTAAATGCATAAAATATCTAAAATAGACTGATTTACGTTCAAAAAATCAGCGCATAAATTACCAGAGCAACTAAAGTTAAACTGAATAAGTTCTAGAATTATCTAAACTAAATTCAGCATCATGATTCAGAAAGAGTACGTAAGCTATATACGACTCCTATTTGGTTTTTGAACAAAATTAAGTATTGTAGGGGAGCCAGTGCGTTGCGGTGAATCCGTCGCTGTAGGCGGGTTTCCCAACCTAGGCGACTGGTGAACCCGAAGGGAGGTTCCCTCCGTTATAGCGTTTCCTAATCACATGAGGTACATCATAGTCCCCTCATCGCTTGCGGGGAGGGGGTTGGGGGTGGGGTTCTTGTACCTCACTCGACTGAGAACCGCTATATAGCAACTGGCGTTGTGTTAGAACGAGGTTCATAACGCACCATTCTCAAGGGTTTAGTGCCGTACTCTCCGCAATAACACCCTACGGATTTTTCAGAAATCAAAACGGATTCCTATAGATAACTAAGCAAAGTTTTTTACCTCGCTAAATCAATGATTTAGTGAACTAAAATTAATGATAGTTTTCTTCTAGTTAATGATGAATTTTGACTTATAACTTCTTAGTTAAGCCTTTGATATTTAATCAGTACTTGCTTAATGACTAAAAATTTTATCTTGTGTTCCCGCAAAATTATTGATGATTTAGTTGCAAAGTAAGTCAGTCTAATTAGCACTACCGACGAACCACTCCTAGAAGCAAACACCAGTTGAGAGAGGTAGTGTCAAATATAAATAGCAAATGCTACATAATGCATACGTAAGTATTATGGGGCAACAAAAAGCAGAAGGTAAAAAACTCTTTTACCTTCTGCACTTTGAGCTTTTATAAAAATCTCAGGAATTATTGAGTTGGAAGAAAACGCCACCTTTGAGCGATCGCGTGTCAGTTCCATAACTACTGACTGTGAGCGATCGCAAGTTATCAAAAAACGGTTTCCCTAAAACTTCCGCTAGCTTGAGAATTGGTACTTGACGCTCTAACAAATTCTGGCTCTTTGTCCAGTCAAGATATATATAGCCTTGGTTTGGTAGCGGAATCGCAGCAATACTGCTTTGGAAATTGGGATTGTCAATCAAGGAATTATCCTTGGCTGTGAGAATTTCATCCATCGTTTCTAAGTCGGAGGTGAAAATTTCGTAATTTCCTAAGTTGGTATGCAATCCCCGGACTTTTGTTTCAATGCTAAAGGATGTTCCTTCTTTAACATCACTTTTTTTAGCCGCCGTAGTTAACTCTGTCCAAGCGGAGATTTTTTGCTTATCTATAGTCAGGGGATTAATGCTGAGTCCATTGGATGATGCGATCGCATCCAAACGAGCAATACCTTGTTCTACACTCTCAGATTTTTCCACCACAAAAACCCAATGAGGGGTTGTTTGCTCTTTCTCAGGTAACAATGCTATGGCGTATTCTCCTTGCACCCAACTGAAAATATCCTTTGGCAAGTTTATACCCCAGCGGTTTTGAACATCTACCAAAGGTTTTGCTAACCGAGAAACAACATCTTCCCCAGAACCATATATAGTAGCTGTTGCTTGTCTCCAGAGTTTAGCTAAATCGCTGTCACCCAAATTACTCAAATTTGAGCCGGAAATTGCCAAACCTGCGGATGCTGGAACATACTGTAATGCTTTCACAGGTTTAGATAGTGGCGGGGATGAAGGGACAATTTCTGATGAAGTTAAAAAAGTAGTTTCCGCTAGCAATCCTTTCGGGTTCAACGCCAAAGATATGATTTGGCTGTTATAAAGTTGTTCTGGTAGTTTTAAGCCTTGCCATTTGGCTACAACGGGAAGATTCAAGAAAACTACAGCTAAACTCCTTTTGGGTAATTCTTTAGTCGATTTTTGGTATTCGGGAGAGCTAGTCAAATTTAGATCGGGTGCTTGGACGTTATTGATCGCGTCTCGCAACACTTTCGGATCGTTAGCAAACAACACAAAGCCTTCACCAACAACCGCACCTGCAAGCAAATCCTCCTTTGGTTGATTATCAGAAATCAGTTTTACGCCTTTATATTGTTCAACAGTTAAAGTTGCGCCAGATAATGCCCGTTTGGAAAATAACAATTCGAGAAATTCGCTGCTTTTCTCTGGTTGTTTGGTTGCTAGTGCTAACAGATATCCTGGCTGCTGTCCGTTTTCTGAATCCCGATCGATATCTAAGGTGGTAATAGCTAATGTAATTTCGTTCCCTAACCAGGGTTGAACGTCTTGTTTATAATCTATGCCACTCTTGGAGAATAAACTGGTTTTGAGTTTAGATAGTTCCTCTTCCCGCTCCAAAGCCTGTAACTGATCGGGATTCGCCAGCAATGAAACCATTGCAGGGGAAAGTTTCGACACGAATATGGCTGCACCAGGCTCAGAGGTAGAAGCAATCAGGTTAGCCGGACTTTTGGCGAAAAACCAGTAAAAGCCAGCGATCGCAATTACTATTAGGGCGATCGCACCTGCGACGATAAAACCAATAAATGAACGTTGACTATTCACATTAAACCTTTAAAAAAGACGGTTTACAGCCATTTAAGCAGAAAGCCTACCAGAATTTATCAGCCTTCTTGAGAATGGATACTCATGCAAAGGCAGAGATTTTCTGTCACCATAAAATAAGATTAGGACTGTTTATCGGGAATTCTTTTAGTCAACCCATGAACCAGATTAGTGTAGAAGAACTAGCACAACGTCTTTCCTCTGGTGATGGAAGTATACAGCTAGTGGATGTGCGAGAACCAGAAGAATTGGCGATCGCTACTATTGAGGGCTTTGTCAACCTACCCTTGAGTCAATTTGCCGAATGGGGAGATCAAGTACCTACCCTCTTCAATCCTCAAGCTGAAACTCTTGTGTTATGCCACCACGGTATTCGCTCTGCCCAGATGTGCCAGTGGTTAATTGCTCAAGGTTTTACAAATGTGCAAAATATTTCGGGTGGTATTGACGCTTACTCCATCTTAGTAGACCATTCAATTCCCCAGTATTAGCTTGTCTTTAGTTGTATTACTCAGATGGAAATTAACTCTTCCATCTGGCTTTTTTGATTATGAAAATAGCACTACATCAGTTCAGGAACTTATCAGAAAAGCTTGTAACTTTCTCAACTTGCTACATACTTACTGAACTTTTCGACCCAAATCTTCGCTGTGATCGCCGCAAAAATACGTATCCCATAATACTTTTGCCAGTGTAGAATAATGCAAAAATAAGCTGATAAAAGATGTTATAAATTCAAACCTTTAGCTTTGGCTGTAGAAGCCTAGATTCTATTTAGAGTGCAATTTTCAAGAGTGTTGTCCGTGAACCTTAAAATTACTTATCACAATATAATTGTATAATTTGTTATCTTAATTAATTATTAATATTCTTTTTTCAATCAAATCCAGAAATTTTTCAGACTTTGATTAAAATTTGCCTCTAGCAAAACATACCCTATGGAAGTCCAGTTAACAAATCGACAACAGCATATACTCTGGGCAACAGTACGTCACTACATTGCTACAGCAGAGCCTGTTGGTTCAAAGGCTTTGGTCGAGGAGTACGATCTGGGTGTAAGTTCAGCCACAATTCGCAATGTGATGGGCGTTTTAGAAAAGTCTGGATTACTCTACCAACCGCATGCCTCTGCCGGACGAGTGCCTTCAGATTCAGGCTATCGCATTTATGTTGACCAGCTAATTACACCTTCTCTGCGATCGCGCAGCGTGTCGCAGCCAGACGCTACGCGTAGCTTGCTTCCACGAAGTGGTACAGAAACTTTAGGACGAGAAATAGAAGTAGCATTGCAAAAGCATCTCCAGTGGGAAGATCGGAGCTTAGAAACCCTACTGCAAGGAGCCGCCCAAATTTTAGCAACCTTGAGTGGTTGTATTAGCTTGATTACCATGCCGCAAACAACTACAGCACTATTGCGACATCTGCAATTAGTGCAAATTGAAGCGGGGCGAATTATGTTAATTGTTGTTACCGATGGTTACGAGACACATTCCAAGTTGATGGATTTGTCGCCAATACCAGAGGAAGCACAACGGGATTCAGAGGTAATCGATCGGGAGTTGCAAATTGTTTCTAACTTTTTGAATACCCACTTGCGGGGGCGAAGTCTATTAGAATTAGCCAATCTCAACTGGAGCGAACTAGATCAGGAATTCCAACGCTACGGGGAATTCTTGAAAAATTCAGTTGCCGAATTAACTCGTCGCACTCATGCGCCAACTGCAACACAAATTATGGTTCGGGGTGTGTCAGAAGTTTTGCGCCAGCCGGAATTTTCCCAGTTACAGCAGGTACAAACGATTATCCACCTGCTAGAAGAAGAACAAGACCAACTATGGCGATTAATATTTGAGGAACCAGAACCGGAGGATGCTAGTAAGTCAAGAGTAACAGTTCGCATCGGCGCAGAAAACCCATTAGAACCGATCCGCAGCTGCACCTTAATTTCTTCCACTTATCGCCGAGGCTCAGTACCAGTAGGAAGTGTGGGAGTTTTGGGGCCAACACGTCTAGATTATGAAAATGCGATCGCAGTCGTGGCATCTGCTGCTGATTACCTCTCAGAAGCCTTCAGTTATTTCAATCCCTAATAAGGAACAATACAATAGCAAGCAGATAGCCTAATTTGTAGCGGCAAAATCAATAATTAATTCTACTTAAGTCTTTCATGGTTAGAAAAATTGCTTTTGGCTTCCTGTGGTTAGGATTCATCATCTATGCTTTTTTCCTCGCACCTCCTGAGCAACCCGGTACATTCGAGTTAATTAAAAACCTTTCTACTGGACAGTGGCAAGGCATTAACCCGTTAGTAATAGCACTATTTAACCTCATGGGCATCTGGCCTCTTATTTACAGCGCAGTAGTGTTTATTGATGGCAGAGGACAAAAAATACCTGCTTGGCTATTTGCTACGGCTTCTTTCGCAGTTGGGATGTTTGCCTTATTACCCTACTTAGCCCTTAGAGAACCAAGTAATCAGTTTGTCGGTCAAAAGAATATCTTCCTCAAGCTGCTAGATTCCCGTGTAACTGGGGTTTTGTTGACTGTAGTCACAGTTCTTTTAGTTGCCTACGGTTTAAGAGGAGGTGATTGGGGTAGTTTTGTGCAAGAATGGCAAACTAACCGCTTCATCAATGTGATGAGTTTAGATTTTTCCCTACTTAGCCTTTTATTTCCGACATTACTGGGCGATGATATGGCGCGTCGCGGTTGGAAAAATCCGCAGTTTTTCTGGTTAATAGCGTTGATACCACTATTCGGCCCCTTGATTTATTTATGTGTGCGTCCGCCTTTACAAGAAATCGGTGTAGAGTCAATATCCAAGCAGCCAGCAGTGAATTGAAGAACAAAGCGCGTTTGCCCCAATCCAAAATCTAAAATCCAAAGTCCCCTTTTTCAGGGAATTGGGGATTTTCTATTGTGGGTGTGTAAATCCCAAGAAAAATTTTTTTCTAAAAGTACTTTACAAAACGCAATAAATTCTTTAAGATGTGTAAAAGGTAGTCAAAACTACCTTAATTCATCCGCAAATAACCGCATTTATAAAACAATGACAACAACCTTACAACGCCGCGAAAGCGCCAACGTATGGGATAGATTTTGTGAGTGGATCACCAGCACCAACAACCGGATTTACATCGGTTGGTTCGGCGTAGTCATGATCCCCACCTTACTAGCCGCCACCGCTTGCTTCGTAATCGCATTCATCGCCGCACCACCAGTAGACATCGATGGAATCCGCGAACCAGTAGCAGGTTCCTTAATTTACGGAAACAACATTATCTCCGGTGCAGTAGTACCATCCTCCAACGCCATCGGCTTGCACTTCTACCCAATTTGGGAAGCAGCATCCTTAGATGAGTGGTTGTACAACGGTGGCCCTTACCAATTGGTAATCTTCCACTTCCTGATCGGCGTATTCTGCTACTTAGGTCGTGAATGGGAACTATCTTACCGCTTAGGTATGCGTCCTTGGATTGCTATTGCATATTCAGCACCTGTAGCAGCAGCAAGTGCAGTATTCTTGGTATACCCCATCGGACAAGGTTCATTCTCTGACGGTATGCCTTTGGGTATTTCAGGAACATTCAACTTCATGATCGTGTTCCAAGCAGAACACAACATCTTGATGCACCCCTTCCACCAACTAGGTGTAGCAGGTGTATTCGGTGGTTCTTTGTTCTCTGCAATGCACGGTTCCTTGGTAACATCTTCCTTGGTTCGTGAAACAACCGAAACCGAATCACAAAACTACGGTTACAAATTCGGTCAAGAAGAAGAAACCTACAACATCGTTGCAGCACACGGCTACTTCGGTCGTCTAATCTTCCAATACGCTTCCTTCAACAACAGCCGTTCACTGCACTTCTTCCTCGCAGCATGGCCTGTAATCGGCATCTGGTTCACCGCCTTGGGTGTCAGCACGATGGCGTTCAACTTGAACGGTTTCAACTTCAACCAATCAATCATTGACTCTGAAGGTCGTGTGATTGCAACTTGGGCTGATGTAATCAACCGCGCTAACCTGGGTATGGAAGTCATGCACGAGCGCAATGCTCACAACTTCCCTCTTGATTTGGCATCTGCACAAGCAGCTCCTGTTGCTCTTTCTGCTCCTGCTATCAACGGTTAATCATAATCTTGAGGCGTTATTCATAGCGTCTCTACAATTCAAAAAAGCGCCCCCTATTAACGGAGGGCGCTTTTTTATTTGAAGATATATTAGGCTGTTTTAATTATTGAAACCTATGAAACCTATAATTAACTGCTCACATGATCTTTGTAAGTCGGACTCAATTGCAGAATTAGCTTTTTATTTTCAAACTCTTCACCAGTAATTATTCCAGCATCTCTAGCATTCTGAAGCTGCTTGATTTTACCCGCAAGTTGAGATTCTCTCTGAATCGCTGCTTTCTTGCTCTCATACTCCTCTTGTGTAATAATTTCGGCAGCCAGAGCAGCATTGAGCTTAGAAATCTGGGCATCCAATTCCGAATTAGAAGACTCTCGCATCAATTCAGCCTTCTTCATCTCAAATTCACCTTGACTCAAAATTCCTGCATTGAGCAAGCTCTTAAGTTTCACCAGCTTTTCTTCAGTCCCGGCATTTTGCTGAGTAACCCGCACTTGACCTTCAATTTCTAGCTTTTTGGCATTGTACGCAATCTCATCAATGAAACCCTGATCGTAGCATCTCTAAGCTGCTTAAGTTTCTCTTCTAAGCTGTTTTGAGTCTTCAGAACAACTAATTCTTGAACAGACTTAGCTTTTTCGCCAAACATAACCTTCTGGTCGATAAAATTCCACAAATCACTCTCAATCTTCTTCGACCAGCCTGCGGCAAGACCACTAACAAGCAGAGTAGCACCACCTGTCAATACTGCTGCAACACCGCCAGCAGTCAAATTCGATGCCCATTCTCCAGTGCTGAGTTCCACGGAAAAATCTTTCGGTTGTCCTTGAATCAGAACGTTGAATGCTCTAGATGCACCAATTGCTTTTCGCCACATCTCAGTTTTTGCAGCTTGCAAGAACCAAGTTCCGTCTGTTTTATTAGTTTGTATTTGATAGCCTTGTCCACTAAACCACGTTTCAATATCTCTCAACAAGGCATCTAGATCACGGTCTTTATCTTGATAGGTCTTCTTAGTCATAGTATGTCTCTTCTCAATGCTTACTATGTAGCCAGAGATTTTTCAGGCTGTCTTGCTTATGATTCCCTATATATAAACTGCACGAACTTTTATGAAGTGATTTTTTGTAGTTACACTATAAAGCCAAAAAACTGAGAAGCTTCAGAGAGGGATACTTAATCAATACTTACGCAAACAATAGCGGAAACCCTGATTTTTAAGGTAGGGGCAATTCATGAATTGCCCCTACAGCGTCTAGTTTTGCGTAAGTCCTATTAATCATTGGAATTTAGATCAATTCCTAGAAGCAGGACAGGTCTAACAGTTGAGCTTATCGATTGTTTATACCCATGTTTTAGAACCTAGCAGACGGGGTGTGTAAAGCCTGCTTGACTTCTCATAAATTAAATGACTACTCCAAAATTCTGTAGGAATGTCATCATAGTTATGGTAGTAAGACAGTGGAGACAAGACAACGGTTTACGCACGCCCTTTAGCACGGTTAATTGAGCAATTGCAACGTCTGCCGGGAGTTGGCCCTAAATCTGCCCAACGACTGGCTTTGCATATTTTGAAGCGTCCAGAAGCAGAAGTAGAGGCTTTAGCACAAGCTTTAATTGAGGCAAAAAAACAGATTGGTTTGTGTTCTGTTTGCTTTCACTTATCTGCTGAACCTGTTTGTGAAATCTGCCGGAATGCCAATCGGGACAACAAAACTATTTGTGTTGTAGCAGATCCCCGCGATGTGATTGCGCTGGAAAAAACCCGGGAGTATAAAGGCAAATATCACGTTTTGGGTGGGGTGATTTCTCCAATTGATGGAATTGGGCCAGAACAGTTAACTATAGTGGCTTTGCAACGGCGAGTAAGTCAGCAAAAACCCCAAGAAGTAATTCTAGCAATTAGTCCAAGTGTAGAAGGAGAGACAACAACACTATATATCGGTCAGCTACTGAAACCATTTACTAAGGTGACGCGGATTGCCTTTGGTTTACCTGTAGGTGGTGATTTGGAGTACGCTGATGAAATAACCCTGGCACGAGCATTAGAAGGACGCAGGGAGTTAGATTAAACTTAATTAAAAGGTTTATAAACTAAAAGTAAATATTTTGAGGTAGGGGCAATTCATGAATTGCCCCTACCTCAAATGATTAATTCGGTTTTCCTGTAATTGTAAATGCTGCCCAGTAGTAAGGATGATTATAAAGATTTTTATCTGATGCCATTTTACTATTTCTATATAGTTGTGTGGCTAAATAAGTTTGAATTCGTAATTCTTCAGGATGCAGATTATTCAAGATATCTTGATACCATTTTGTCAGTTCTCCAGCAGTGAGTTCTTTCAGCCACCGTGTTGCTTCCGCTAAGGCAGTAACTGCTGATTTATCAGGCTGTAATCTCCGGTAAAACTCTATCATTACCAAGGCACTAGCTGAAGATTCTACACTCCAAAGAGTACTCACTACATGAGGAACGCCTTGATTCACAAAACCACTGGCTAAACTCAAATATTCGCTGCTGATAGTGTAGTTGCTAGAACTTAAATTTTCACAATCAGAGAGAGTAATCAGGTTGTAACTTGATAGATTTTGTTGGCAAATTTCATCTAGAGTAAGTTTATCTTCACCTGCTAATGCTAATTCTGATTTTTTGGGTTCAGCCAAATTATTAGTGACATGCCCCGTAAAATTAAAGATGTTATATCTATCAAACAAGGCATTTTCAACAATATCTTTTGTAGCTTCTGCTCCCTGAATTCGTTGGATATTATTGAACATTTGGCTAACAACTTCAGACTCCAGTTTGCCAAATTTTAGTGGAGGATAATCTACACTTTCAGGATGTTCAACACTGAGCAATAACTGATTTTGCCACTGCCAAATATCTTCAGTTCTGATTGATAAACCTGTTTGGGCACTAGGTAGATAGATCGCGGTGAAATTTGACTCCACATTCGGCAACTCTTCCTGAGATTGAGAAGAGAGATGGAAAAGGGTATGAATGGGCAATCTATACAAGTCGCGGTGAGGAATTAAAACCAGTTGGGTGATGCCTTCGAGTTCCTGGGTAATTGTGGAAATATTCAGGATGCTATACAGCTGCATCAACTTGTCTTCCATATCAACTCGCCAAGAATGCTGGCTTTTACTTTCTTTGTCTTGGGCTGTGGTGCGATATTCTTGGTATTGTTGATGCCAATCTTCTAGCCAAGTTTCAAATTCAATTAGGCGTTGCACTGCTTCGGGTAGCGGTAATTCATTGAGACGGATAGCGTCTTCTCCTAAAGGTATTCCGCCGACATCTTGCATGGGTGTAAACAGGAGAATCGGTGATGGCGCTTGGTCTTTGAGAATGAAAGTATGTAAGGCTACTGGACTAATATGCCAGTAAATAATTGCTGTTGTGGGATTAAATAATTGTTGAATTGCACTATAATGGGGCGAGTAAATATTATCATTCCAGCCAGAAATCAACCAATTTAAACAAGCATTTTTACCTTGTTCAGCAATTTCCCAAGCTTCTACTAAATCACCAGATTCTACTGCTAAATCAACTGCCAATTGATCGAAGCCGGCAAATTTTAAAGCTAGCTGTTTTTTACTTTCATCTGAGCGAGTTTCTTCACTCAGCAATTGTCGCAATAAATCTGTACCCCGTTGCAGCAATTCTTGAACTTGTGTTGTTTGTCCCAAACCCATCAGGACTTTACTTAGAGATTGTAAAACTTCTAGGTGGAACTGGGGAAAATATTCTAGTGTCAGAGTTAACAGCGCTTGATGGTATTCAGATGCAGCTTTGCGCCAATAATCGCGGGGATTGGGATGTTTTTTGCCTTGTTCGTAGTAAGTATTAGCGATCGCTAAATGCAATCTCCCCCAACCTTCTGGATGGGTATCTGTCCGCAGATGCTTTAACCCTTCTTCATAGCTGGCTAATTTTCCTTCGTAGCCAACCTGTTGTAAGTCGGGATTTATCGCTGTAATATTATTCGACAAATTCCGCAATGCGTCAGTATCCACTAAATTACCGATCGCAGTTCCTCGACCAATCCAAGCTTCCCAATAATCTTGTTTAATTTCCAAAGCGCTGTCATAACAGGCGATGGCTTCGGCAAATTGTTCTAAATAAAACAGTGCTACTGCCTGATTATACCAAGCTAGATGGAAGTCGGGTTTAATAGCGATCGCTTGGCGATAGGAGGCGATCGCTTCTTGGCGACGACCTAAGTTGTCTAAGGCTATACCTCGGTTGTACCAAGCTAAGTAGAAGTCGGCTTGAACTGAAAGGGCTTTATCCCAGGAAGCGATCGCTTCTGACCACCTACCTAAATTAAACAGCACTACACCCCGATCTATCCAAACTTCGTGATACTCTGGGTCAATTTCTAGCGCCTTATCGTAGGATATAATCGCCTCTGCAAATTGTTCGCCTACAGCTAAGGCTATGCCTCGGTGATACCAATTTTCCTGGTCTTCTGGTTCCAAATGCAAGGCTTGGTCATAACTAGCGATCGCTTCGGGTAGCCAACCTAATTTCAGCAGTGCCAAACCCTTGCTAGACCACGCTTCTTGATAGTCTGGCTTGACTTCTATGGCTTTGTCAAAAGATGCGATCGCTTCTTCAAAATATCCTAGTTCTCCGAGAGTTCCGCCCCGGTTGTACCAAGCTTTGTAGAAGTCGGGTTTCAGTTCTATGGCGGTTTCGTAAGATGCGATCGCTTCTTCAAAACGTTCTAAATGGAATAGTGTTAAACCTCGATTAAACCAATATTCGGAAAATTCAGGTTCAAGTTCAATAGCTTGATCGTAAGATGCGATCGCGCCTAATAAATCACCTGTTTTCGCTTGCTGAAGACCTTGGTAAAACCACCCTTGAGCGTGGGTAATCGGATTATCGCTATGTCGCTCAATAGTACCAGGGGAATTACTGCTTTGAACTGCCAAGTTAGAAGCAAGTTGCTGGACTAAATTGGTACTCTGATCCAATCTCACCCACAACTCATCTAACGTATTAGCCACATCTGGCTCTAAATTTGTCAAAGCGTTATCCCAGGTTTCCACCGAGGGAGAAGTTGTTAATTCACTTCTTTGTCTAGTAGAAAGGAGATTTGCTCCTGTTGTACTTTGAACAACTTCTTCATCATCAAACCTCAGTTGGGCTAATGAGGTGATGGAATCTTTTGCTGCGGGGAGAGGGAGATTTTCGGGGATTGTGGTTTGGGCTTCTTCCCTTTCATAGTCCAATACCAGTTCCTCTAAATTCTCGGTGAATCTTTCCTCAAAATAGGCATTTTCAGGTGCTGACGTTATTGGTTCAACATCTGGCTCATCGGATTGCCATAACTGCTCACCTAAATTGCGGATCAGTTCTTGCCCAGGCGATGTTGGGATAATTTCTTCATTGCTGCTAATTTCTCCGACATCTGGCTCATCGGATTGCCATAACTGCTCGCCCAAATTGCGGATCAGTTCTTGCCCAGGAGTGATTTCTCCGACATCTGGCTCATCGGATTGCCATAACTGCTCGCCCAAATTGCGGATCAGTTCTTCCCCAGGGGTGATTTCTACCCCATATTGTTCAGGAGTGATTTCTAAGTCCTCTTCGGGATAATTCTCCTGATACTCTATCTGTGTAGGTAAGTTTTGCATCAGTCGGATGCCAATGTCATAAGCTACATCTCCAATTCTGCCAACACCAAGTTCCCCCAATTGCACCATCTGGGTTGCTAAAAGAGGATTCGGTGCAGGTGAAGCTAGCAAGCTTTCGCCAAACATCACCAACCAATCTATCCAGCGTTCAGCCGGAATCCGATTTTCGACCCTTTGCAGAAACCTCAATGCCCACTGTCGTCCTCGTGCTTGATGCACGCCTTCTAACAATTGGATAAACAATTGTTCCAGATCGGCATTGGTTAGTTCTGGTAGTACCTCCACCAGATTGCGTCCTCTCGCACCCTTGAGAGAACTACCCTGCTTACTTTCAATGAGGCGCTTTAAAAATCTTTTAAGCGACTGCGATATCCGCCTGAGCATCTGCCACACTATTGGATTTTGTTTTTCTAGATTGTAGCCATCGTTGTGTTAAAAAAATCATCAATTACGTAAAAATCCATTAGATTCTAGACAGAGCTTCCGTAGCAGGTTAGCAAAAAATATACAAAACTTCAAGAGTAAAGCATTACAACGTTACAATTCCTAGATTCGACTAATTTTCTGTTTGCTCTGTAGTCGATTGACCGGCAGGATATAACTGATTGATTAACGCTTGGACAAGCACTTGTGGATCGTCTGTCTCAACGGCAAGCTGTTGAGCAATCTGCTGACGTAAGTTTTCATCCTCCTGTAACATCACAAACAATTCTTCTAGGGTGACAGTTTGGTATTCTCCCTCTGGGGGGTTCTGTGGCGTATCTACTGATTCTGACATGGCTGCGCTTGACTCAGATGCTAAAGTCGTGCTGAGAGCATCTGGCCCTTCATATTCCCAAATTGGTTCACCTTGATTGCGTGTCAATAACTGCATCCCGATACTATAGGCAACATCTCCGATTTCTCCGATATTCAACTCACCCAGTTGTACTAACCGCGCCCCCATTTCATTGTTAGGTGTCGGTGATGCTAGCAATTTTTCGCCAAAGCGCCCTAACCACTCAACCCACTCTTGAGTTGTAATCCGATGTTCAATATTATGCAGCCACTTTTGTGCCCAGGCTTCCCCTCGTGCTTGATGTACTCCTTGCAACAGCTCAGTGAAGAGAAATTCCAGATCCGTATCGCTTAGGGGTGGTGCTGGTTCTTTTTGGATATTCCCTTTAAATCTTGAGGAAGTCTGTTTTTCACCGAACAAGCTCTGAAAAAGCTTTTTGAGCCATTGAAATAGCCGCTTGAGCATCTGCTGCACCATCGAGTTTTGTTTATCCTAAAATTGTAGCGATCGCACTGGACTATGGCGTTAGTTCAGTCAATAAAACGTATTTTTCTCTTGGGCATTGGGCATTGGGCATTGGGGGAGAATTCTTATAACTCCTAACTCTTTTCATAGAACAAATGTACTAAATGCTATGCTATAATTCCGATACATTGATGTTGAAATCATAGTAAAAAATTATGATCTGGTTGCTTGCTTTCCTGAGTGCCAAAATTGACGGCATTAGTTGAGTGTAAGCGTTATGGCAACATCGATAAACAAAGCAGGTACGAGAGTTTAAAATAATTGAATCCTAAACTCGACTCGGTGCTACTAATTCACGTTGAAAGGCATTGAAGTCTATTTTTCCATGTCTTACGAACCCCTGCACCACAAATATCGCCCCAAAAGTTTTGCTGAACTAGTGGGACAAGAGGCGATCGCTACCACCCTCACGAACGCGATCGGCACATCCAAAATTGCCCCCGCCTATTTATTTACTGGGCCTAGAGGTACGGGGAAAACTTCTAGTGCCCGAATTCTGGCCAAATCCCTCAATTGTCTCAAAAGTGACAAGCCCACGGCTGAACCCTGCGGCGTGTGTGAGGTTTGTCAGGGAATCACCAAGGGTTATGCCTTAGATGTAATTGAAATCGATGCCGCCAGTAATACTGGTGTCGATAATATCCGCGAGTTGATTGAAAAAGCGCAGTTTGCTCCTGTGCAGTGTCGTTACAAGGTTTATGTCATCGACGAATGCCACATGCTCAGTACCCAGGCATTCAACGCGCTACTTAAGACATTAGAAGAACCACCGAGACACGTAGTTTTTGTATTGGCGACAACAGACCCCCAACGGGTTTTACCAACGATTATTTCACGCTGTCAAAGGTTTGATTTTAGACGCATTCAGTTAGAAGCGATGGTGAAGCATTTAAGTGCGATCGCATCTTATGAAAGCATACATATTTCACCCGAAGCTGTAACCCTGGTAGCCCAACTTTCTCAGGGAGGGTTGCGAGATGCCGAAAGCTTGCTCGATCAATTGGGTTTGTTAGCGGGTGAAGTGACACCCGATCGAGTTTGGGATTTGGTGGGGACGGTAAGCGAACAGGACTTATTGGGGCTTTTAAATGCGATCGCTCAAGATAAACCAGAAGCAGTTCTAGACTGTACTCACTACATCCTAGATCGTGGTCGAGAACCTCTGACTCTCCTCCAAAATCTTGCCGCCTTCTACCGCGATTTACTCATAGCGAAAACAGCACCCAATCGTCACGATTTGGTTGCTTGTACTCAGCAAACCTGGACAGCGCTGGTTGAATTTGCCCAATACTTCGATATGAGCGTGATTTTGGCGGGACAAAAACACTTGCGAGAAGCTGAAGTGCAAATTAAAAATACCACCCAGCCGCGTTTGTGGTTGGAGGTAACATTACTCGGATTGTTACCGAGTGCGACGACTATTCAGCCACAAGTCGCAACTGTCCCGCCGCGAGTTAACACACCTGCTATATCTCCAAGCTATCCTCCAGCAGTTGTCCAAAATCACCCAGTCTCTTCTGTACCTCTAACTGAACCGCAAACAAATCATAATTCTGCATCTCCCAATCATCTAGCGACTGCCCAAAATCAGCCCGTTATTTCATCTCCCCCAGTTGAACAGCAAACAAATCACAATTCTGCCGCTAACTCAGTTTCACCACCAACCCCAGAACCAGTATCTGTACCCGTGTCACCTGGGAACCTTGAACCAGTAACTTCAGAAGTTGTTGGGGAAGCACAATATGACTTAACTCAGGTTTGGCAACAGGTGCTTGCTAACCTCCAGCCAAAATCAAGGCAAGAAATGCTGCGTCAAATGAGCCATCTTATAGAGTTCGACGGGGTTGTGGCTCGAATTGCGATTAAACAGGCATGGTATGACAAGGGAAAATCTTATCTACCGATGATTACGGCAGCTTTCCAGCAGACTTTCCAGCGTGAAATCCAGATAAATATAGAAAAAGGAATTTCTTCAAACTCTACCTCAGCCAAAAAAAATTCTCCCCCAAAAGACTCTACTCGCCCTCAGCAACCACCTACTCCCAGTTACAACCAGCAAATTTCCCCTCCACCGCAAGCATCACAGCCAACTAATCCACCACCAGCACCGACAGCAGCAAAAAATGGAAATGGCATAAACGGAAACGGTGTAAATGGAAATGGGGTAAATGGAAATGGTGTAAATAGAAATGGGGTAAATGGAAATGGGGCGCAAACTTTGCCTCCACCGCCACAGGGAACACCTGCACCTGATTGGGAAGTTGATGAAGTAGCGATCGCCGCTCAACGTATAGCAGAATTTTTCAACGGACAAATTATCCGTTTTGCAGATGATTTCCCAGAATTCTCCGATTCCATAACTACACCAGAATGGGTAGAAGAAGCAGAAGTTGATGATGAATAATGCTCTTATATTTAATTAAAAACTGGGAAGATAATAAAACTTATTTGATGCGGAAAAATAATAAAAGCTGATGTTAATAATTATATCTTACTAATGATTTTAGTTTCAATAAAATACTACAAAGCTATATCTAACTGGGATTTGGAATTTTATTACTAGTTATACCAATTCTTTATAAAGCTGCATAGAATTCGATCCCCCCTAACCCCCTTAAAAAAGGGGGGGAAAAGAATCAAAGTCCCCCTTTTTAAGGGGGATTTAGGGGGATCTAGATATGTGCAACTTCACATTAAATTGGTATTAAGTTTATTTTGTTTAATTCGTTAGTTCTTTGTCTGTACCATAAAAAAATATGCGATAGAACCGATTTTGGTTGATTAATTTATTCTTTGGAAGTCCCATATAGTTGCTTCTAAAGTGAGGGATAATCGCTATGCTTCAGGTCGAGGTTGACTGCTTTGCCCCAGCCAACTTAAGCCAAGTTGTCCAATATCGTTATCGTGTTCTCGATAATAACAAACCATACAATAAATACACGTGCCCTCTTGGGGCCAGTGAGCAGGATCTGGGGGTAGTTGTTGACTTCCCTCTTTGTAGAGAATAGTATGCCCAACATCAATTGTACCTATATACTTGTAGCGATCCTTCGGAAAATCATCGACTTCTACAATTATGCCAAAGGGTCTGATTTGTCCTACTTTTGCCCAAAACTTACAACCAATGGGATATCGCTGCTTAAGCATTAACCAGTGTTGTTGCATAAGTGGCCGCCATTGTTCCTCGGTCATTTTCATCTTTGAGCCTCAGGCACGAAAGTCAGCATTTAAAAGAGAGATTACACTTGTAAGATTTTTGGCTTTGCACTAACTATAATTTACGATTTAGCACTCTCAAACCTATTTATTTACTCAGTATAAACTACACAGTAGTATCAACTTAATTGACCTGAACGTGGGATACTTTCATCGCTACAATGTTACTATCAGTGGCGAAGTTTTTCAGTGAAAAAGGCAGGAGGCAGAGGGCATTATTCCTCCTATCTCCTGCCTCTGTTATTTTTAATTCCCCAAAGGGGCTATTCCCCATTCCCCGTATGCAAAGTTTTCACCCATTTCAGGCGCTTTGGTCTTACCGACATCCGTGCGGTAGTACTGCTCATGACGACTAACCAGTGCAACATATATAAACTGCCACGCAGGGTTTGCACCAGCATCGTAAGATATGTAGAAAGTGGGAATTTTTGATCTTGACGTACCCGCTTCAGACCTGTAAACATCCCTACCATCGACATAGAAATAGACAAGCCTGTGATCGGACTTAACATTGGTGGACGATGACGCGCGATCGCCATTAACAAATCCGGTACTGTTGCTGTGGGTAAGATATACATAATCAGCATAAAAATCAGCAAATCCCAGCTTTTGCGCCATCCCATGCGGTTTTTGAGAATTAAATCCCAGTAATCTAGATAGCGTTGATAACCGCCTTCTGCCCAGCGGTTGCGCTGATGCCAAAGTGCGATCGCATTTGTCACACCTTCTTCTTGCACTGCTGGATGGAAAACACACTCAATATCCCATTTATCCAAATGTAAGCGGATTGTCAAATCCAAATCATCGGTAATGGTTTCCTCATTCCAGCCACCGCAGTTTTCCAAGGCGGAACGGCGGACAAATTGACCATTGCCCCGCAGTTCGCCAATGCCACCAAGGGCACTACGCTGTTGCTGAAACCAGGTATCAAGAGCCATTTCGGCCATTTGCCCCTTAGTCCAAAAGTTTTGTTTAGCGTTGGCGATCGCTTTTCGCACCTGCACCGCCCCGACCTTTTCTCTTTGAAATAAAGGTATTACCTGTTGCAGCAAATCTGGTGTCACTTGGGCATCAGCATCAAATACTGCTATGATTTCGCCTTTTGTCAGAGGCAACACCTGATTCAATGCCCCTGATTTGCCGCCACTAGCTTCTGCTGAACGCCTGAGTACTTTCAGTTGATCGTGTTTCTGTTCTAGTTCTGCTAATAAATGTGGCGTGCGATCGCTGCTATTATCGTCAATAATCCATACTTCATACTTTCCACCTGGATATTCCAGATTACAAAGGTTTTTGACTAATTTGGCAATTACCGCTTCTTCATTTTTCGCAGCCACTAACACAGATACAAAGGGCAAATCTCCCTGTATTTCTTTTGGATAGCGACGGGATTTAGTAAACACTACCACCAAGGCATGAAATCCTAGAATGGTGGTCAGTCCTAGAATAAATATAGAAGCCCAAGAAACTAAATGTAGAGCGATCGTGCCACTCCAGACGATAGTCAAGACTAGAGCCGCCTTACGTCTACGACCTTGAAACCGGGATGGTAGAGACATAGTATCTGTCTCTAACACCAACTCCTCATCTACTGATAGGTCAGACAACAAGGAGTTGAGCGGATCAAGCTCTTGATAAGAATCTTCTTCGGGCCAGGAATTCGCTGGCATAGGTTAGGTTGCTTGATTCAAAAACCAGTATTTGTCTACAGTTAGTAATTTTACGGACAAATATCCCTAAGCTACTTTTCCCGATTTTAATCGGAATGGGCAAACTGCAATACCCGCTATCCCTAAGCCAAAAGCCGCCGGGACTACTTTTGTTGTCACTGCTACCCTGGGTAATTACCTCGAATTAACCACGTTTGCTACTCTTAGCCATTCGGCTTTGTTCCTTTAATACCCACTTGGGCAGGAAGTTTGTAGAGTCGGGCTTTCTCCAATGAAAACTCCGATTTGGGCAAAGTGATACTAAGCTAGCAGCAGCTTATTTTTGGGATAAACAGCAATAATAGCATCCACAACTTTACAGTGGAGGTTTTTCATGCTATGTCGTTTTGCCCAGCTTCGATAAAAGTTAATGCAGCCTTATTGTAACCGAAATTTTAATATTTCTTAGCAGTAACTTCATCTATGGGGCATTGAAATTAAGGAGAGGTGACAGGTGATAGTAGTCTGTCAAATTCATTTTGACGGTTAGAGAGACGCGATAAATCGCCGTCTCTACAGGGAATTTATCCATCAATTATTTATTGACAGACTAATTAGGTGACAGGGAATAACCTGTAACCTGTACACTATTCCCTTCTTCACTGACCACAGTGTGCTTTAGACACATATTTTGGGAACACTACTAACATCCACTAATATCCCTAGTTGCCAACTAACTTGAGGAATATTTAATAATGTCTATTGAGCAACTCCAACCTGCTACTCAACAACAAGCGAGTGTTTATTTACCTTACGTCCAGGGCACTAAGCGTAATTTCTTACTCCATGCCATCAGTCTTTATCAAAAAGGGGTTTTGGAAGGACACCGGAAGATAGAAGGTAGTGAACATATCCCCTTTGTCGCCTCCTGGAATGTTGGTACTTTACCTTCAGACTTAACCCGTTGCCGAATTCAGTTTGATGGCAATGCTGACTTGAGTTATGAACTGATGATGGCTAGTTTCGAGTTTATTAATTTTTTAATTGAACTTATGGACAACTATAAACGTCATCGCGTGACCGATTTTTCACAACCGTTTTACCGCAAGTTATTGCGTATAGATGATTAATTCAATTCAGCCGGACTTTTCCTAGTTCGGCTCATCTACGACTTACACACACTCTACGAATACTTGGCGCTCTTCTCTACGAGACGCTACGCGTTGGCGGAGCCTCTCGCAGAGAAGGCGGCTTGGCGGTTCTTAGACAATAACATTTAGAAAATCTTCAGCCGTAATAATCGGGCAAGAAAAATTATCTTTTAGACTGAGTAAATTGCGATCGCCACTACATACTACCTTACTAATAGTATTGCCACACACTCGGAACTCAGCACTCTTCATAATAGGAGTATCAGCAGTATAACCAAGGCAGGTATAGGGCAATGGTGCGATTAAAACTCTGGCAGTGGGTGGTCTTAGCAATCCCGATCGCGTTTATCGTTATTTTCTTGCTAGTATCCGCCGGTTCACAAATTCACACTTGGGGTATTAGTTGGATTTGGGGTGTGTTCACCCTTTTATTCGTTGGTTGGCGTTGGCTACTGGTAAAATGGACTCAACCTGCTGTTAACCAAGTGGAAGCTGTATTAGCCCAAGTCCAAGAAGAATTAGAATCGGCAGTAGAGGATACAGCAAGACCACCAGTAGGAAGTGATGTCACAAAGCTTGCAGAAACAGCACTTCAAGAGATTTTGCAAGCAGCACAAAGCGATCGCCCGATTTGGGAAGACTGGCAAACTTTTTGGACGCGATGCCAAGATTTAGTTGTAGCGATCGCTCATATCTACAATCCTCAAATTCAATATCCGCTGCTGAATATTTACGTCCCCCAGGCTTACGGGCTGATTCGGGGAACGGTGGATGATATGGATCAGTGGATGCAAAAGTTATCCCCTGTCCTCAATCAGGTAACAGTTGGACAAGCATACCAAGGATATGAAGTCTACCGGAAATTAGAACCATCGGCTCGAAAATTTTGGAAAGCTTGGAACTGGGCACAGTGGGTTTTAAATCCGGTGGCGGCGGTAGCAAAAAAAGCTAGTCAGGGTTCTAGTAACCAGGCAACTCAGCAATTATTGGGGAATTTGAGTCAGTTATTCCGGGAAGCTGCCCTAAGAAACTTATGTCGGCAAGCGATCGCTCTCTACGGACGTAGTACCTTACCAGTTTCAGCAACTGTAGTATCCACACCGACTTTACCCAAGGCAAAAACCCAAACACTCCGAGAAATCTTGACTCAAGCTCAACCAGCCGAGGCGGTTGAGCAAAAACCCGTGAATATTCTGCTGGTGGGGCGCACGGGATCGGGAAAAAGTAGCCTGATTAACACACTATTTCAGGCGGATCTCGCAGCCGTTGATGTTTTGCCCAGTACCGATCGCATTCAAAATTATCAATGGCATACTCAAAGCGGGGAAACTCTGACGCTTTTGGACACACCTGGCTATGAACAAGTCAACCGTGCCGATCTCCGAAATTTGGTGCTTGATTATGCCATTAATTCAGATTTACTGCTGTTAGTTACCCCTGCCCTCGATCCGGCGTTACAAATGGATGTGGACTTTTTGCAAGATATCAAAGCAGAAGTTCCAGATTTACCAGCGATCGCGATCGTTACTCAAGTAGATCGGCTGCGTCCCATCCGCGAATGGCAACCGCCTTATGATTGGGAATGGGGCAATCTCCCAAAAGAAATTGCTATTCGGGAAGCTACTGAGTATCGCGCTAAACTGCTAGGAAGCTTTTGTAATCTAGTTCTACCTGTGGTTACAAGTGACAGCAAAACGGGTCGAGTTGCTTGGGGAGTAGAAGCCCTGTCACTGGGATTAATAGATGCGATCGCACCTACTAAGCAACTGCGTCTCGCCCGCTTTTTGCGTAATCTCGAAGCCCGCACCGTCGCGGCTGCCAAAATTATTGACCACTACACCTTCCAAATGGCGACAACACAGGGACTAACAGCATTGCTCAAAAGTCCCATTCTCCAATTTGTTTCTACACTCTCAACGGGATCTCCAGCCCTAGCCTATATGCTGGCAGAGCAAATTCCTGTGGAACAGTTGCCGATTGTGATTGGCAAACTCCAAATGGCTTATGAGCTTTTCTCGCTCTTGAATACAACTAACCCTAACCCGCTCAACTTTGAATTGCTATCCCTCTGGCCGTTACTGCTGGAAAACTCCGCTTCCCCCGATCGCAACGCCTGGGCATTTGGTCACGCCCTAGTCGAGTATTGGACTCAAAATTTGACGGTTGAAGAACTCCGGCAGCAATTTGAGTATTATCTGTCCATTGCTAAATAATTTTCTTGACTAATGACTTAACTCATCCCATAGCTACCAAAACACATCAAAGTTAAGATTACGATTAAGACTAGGTGTCTGCTGAAACTTGCCCACTCTACCTGAATTTTACCCAGACGTAACTCTTGTTTGGAGTTCTTTATGAAAAATATATTACAAACCGCTATCTCTCAAGAACAGGATTCACATCAAAGCTATAGTATTTCGTCTTATAATCGGTTGCTTTTGGTTGTGAAAGATTTGGCTTGTGTGCGGACTATTGAGGAAATTATTGAAATTGTGCGTTTAGCTGCTCGCGATCTCACTAATGCTGATGGAGTCACTTTTGTCCTCCGGGATGGTGAATGTTGCCACTATGTTGATGAAAACGCAATTGGGCCACTTTGGAAAGGTATGCGTTTTCCGCTCAAGTCTTGCATCTCCGGTTGGGCAATGCTCAATAAAAAAGCAGCCGTGATTGAGGATATTTACCAGGATGCTCGAATTCCTATTGATGCTTATAAAGTGACTTTTGTCAAGAGTTTAGTGATGGTTCCGATACGGATTGCCGATCCACTAGGTGCGATCGGAGCCTACTGGAGTACACCCCACTTAGCCACATCTGAAGAAATAGAACTGCTTGAGATTTTGACCGATACTACAGCAGTGGCGATCGCAAACGTTCAACTTTTTCAGAAACTTACGAACCAAAACGCCCTAAAAGACAAATTTATTGCGATGCTAGCTCACGAATTGAGGAATCCTGTTGCGCCCATCTCGAATGGGGTTCAGCTTCTCAAATTGAAGTTGGGCGAGACTGGTGCAGTGGGAGAAACAGTTTTAATGATGCAACACCAGATTAAGCACCTCTCGAAATTGATCGATGAGCTACTCGATATATCATCCATCACTTACGGGAAGATTTCATTAAATCTTGAGAAGTTCAATCTGGTAGATTTGGTTCGCCAGAGTATTAATGACCATGCCCAAGCAATAGAAAGATCGAACGTTACTGTAGTACAAGATTTGCCAAACAGACCAGTGTGGGCTGATGTTGACTCTACCCGCTTCTTTCAAATTTTTGGGAACCTACTTGATAATGCTTTCAAGTTCTCAAAGCCAGATGGGACGATCTGGGTGGATCTCTCATTGATTCCAGGCGAGAATGGCTCAGGCAGTGTGGCAGTTTTATCTGTAAAAGATTCAGGGATAGGGATAGAGCCAACAATTTTACCAGAACTCTTCGAGCCATTTACCCAGGGCGATCGCAGCTTAGACCGTTCAAGGGGCGGGCTAGGTTTGGGACTTTCGGTAGTCAAAAGTCTTGTTGAACTTCATGGTGGTAATGTTGAAGCCTCAAGTAGAGGGATCGATTTGGGAGCAGAATTCAAAGTTACTCTCCCTGTATGCGAAGAGATTACAATCTTAGAAAGCGATTCGGAGATTGTAGAGGCGGCTGAAAAATCGCTGAAGATTTTAGTCATCGAAGATAACGACGATTCAGCCTTATCATTAAAAGCAGTGCTTGAATACTACGGGCATGAAGTTTCCATTGCCAGTAATGGAATTTTAGGGATACAAACTGCAAGAGAGTTTGAGCCTCATGTAATTATTTGTGATATTGGACTTCCCGAAATGGATGGATTTGCGGTTGCAAAAGAACTGAGTAAAGACTCAAAATTTACTCGCTCAATTTTGATTGCCCTCACCGGCTACGGTAGCCAGGAGGATAAGGAACTTGCGCTTCAGGCTGGTTTTAAATGCCACTTGACCAAACCTGTAGACTTTGAAATACTTATGGCAGAAATTGATCGATACTTTCTCCTGAGTGCGTAAGGGCAGCCCCTCGGAAACATCGCTTTTATCCGATTAAATCATCTGTCGCAGCCTTAACTGGATCAAAGCGATCGCAGATTAAATAACACCCGTATTTTGTTCTCATCCTAAATGGATTTAGCGAACAAGAAGATTCCCGAACCCATACCCCACAAAAAAGAATAAATTATCTCAAAGTCTTATTTAATCAATACTTTGGCTATTGAGTACATGATTAAGACATATTAATAGATGCGCTATTTCGGATGAGATATTTATATATGCAGTATTTATTTAAAGTATTTGAACCACATCTTTTGTAAGGGCACAGCATTGCTGTGCCCCTACTGTGTAGCCTACCTGACTCTGGCTATTTTTCAATTTTCTATTTACGTGTTCTGATAATCCAGTTTAGAGCGGGGACAAAAATTATATTATGAACAAAACCTTTGCAACCATTGATGGGAATGAAGCTGTTGCCCGTGTTGCTTACAAATTAAATGAAGTAATTGCTATTTATCCCATCACCCCCTCTTCAGCGATGGGTGAATGGGCGGATGCTTGGTCAGCAGAAGGTCGTCCTAACCTCTGGGGTACTGTTCCCAGCGTTGTGCAGATGCAGAGCGAGGGGGGAGCGGCTGGTGCTGTGCATGGGGCATTACAAACGGGTTCCCTGAGTACCACCTTCACGGCATCTCAAGGGTTGTTGTTAATGATACCCAATTTCTACAAAATTGCTGGTGAACTTACTAGCGCTGTAGTTCACGTTGCTGCTCGTTCCCTAGCTACCCATGCTTTATCCATTTTTGGCGATCATAGCGATGTGATGGCAGCTCGTGCTACTGGTTTTGCCTTGCTGTGTTCTGCTTCGGTGCAGGAAAGTCAAGATTTTGCTCTCATCGCCCATGCTGCGACTCTAGAGGCGCGGGTGTCTTTTATGCACTTCTTTGACGGCTTCCGTACCTCCCATGAAGTGCAGAAGGTTAAACTGCTGTCAGATGAAGATTTGCGATCGCTTATCCACGATCATTTCATACTTGCCCATCGCAGTCGAGCGTTGACCCCAGATCGTCCAGTTTTGCGTGGTACTGCCCAAAACCCCGATGTCTACTTTCAAGGACGTGAAGGCGCTAACCCTTACTACAACGCTTGTCCAGAAATTGTCCAGCGCATCATGGATGAATTTGGAGAACTCACGGGGAGACATTACAAAATCTATGAATATTACGGTGCCAAGGATGCCGATCGCGTTATCGTTCTTATGGGTTCAGGCTGTGAAACCGTCCATGAAACAGTCGATTATCTTAACGCCCGTGGTGAAAAACTTGGTGTAGTGAAAGTGCGACTTTACCGCCCCTTTGATGTCCAAAGATTTGTTGCAGTATTGCCAAATAGTGTAAAAGCGATCGCAGTTCTCGACCGTACCAAAGAAGCCGGTAGCGCCGGGGAGCCTTTGTATTTGGATGTTGTGGCTGCTATCCATGAAGCTTGGGGAGAAGAAGCAGGGGAGCAGGGAGCAGGGTGCAGGGGGGAGGATCTTCTCCCCTGCCCCCCGCCCCCTGCCCCTCTGCCTAAAATCATCGGTGGTCGTTACGGGCTTTCTTCTAAAGAATTTACTCCGGCGATGGTGAAGGGGATTTTTGATAACCTTGCTGAAGCTAAACCGAAGAATCATTTTACTATTGGGATTAATGACGATGTTACTTACACTTCTCTAAAGTTTGACCCCACATTCTCCACGGAATCGGATAATGTTGTTCGGGCAATGTTTTATGGGTTAGGCGCTGATGGTACTGTTGGAGCTAATAAAAACTCTATCAAGATTATTGGTGAAGAAACCGACAATTACGCCCAAGGCTACTTTGTCTACGATTCCAAGAAATCTGGTTCGATGACTGTCTCTCACCTCCGCTTCGGAAAAGAGCCAATTCGCTCTACTTACCTAATTGACCAAGCGAATTTTATTGGTTGTCATCATTGGGGATTTCTGGAACGCATCAATATTTTGAAGGCTGCTATTCCTGGGGCAACTTTGCTGCTTAATAGTCCATACAATGCAGATAGTGTCTGGGAAAATTTGCCCGTGAAGGTGCAGCAGCAAATTATCGATAAGCATTTGAAGTTATACGTAATCAATGCTAGTGAGGTTGCCCGTGAAAGTGGTATGGGTGGCAGAATTAACACCATTATGCAGGTATGTTTCTTTGCTTTAGCCGGAGTCTTGCCGCAAGAAGAAGCGATCGCTAAAATCAAACAAGCGATTGACAAGACTTATGGTAAAAAAGGCGCAGAAGTTGTCCGCATGAACCTGCAAGCCGTAGACAACACTCTAGACAACTTACATAAAGTAGATGTCCCAGAAACACCTCTAACTACTAACTCCTCACTCCTAACTCCTAACTCCCCACTTAACTCTGCTCCCGAATTTGTGCGGGAAGTTCTGGGTAAAATCATGGTGTGGGAAGGTGATGATTTACCTGTTAGCACCCTACCCGTTGATGGCACTTTTCCGGTAGGTACTGCCAAGTGGGAAAAGCGTAACGTTGCCCAAGAGATACCTGTATGGGAGCCGGATGTCTGCGTTCAGTGTGGGAAGTGCGTCATGGTTTGTCCCCATAGTGCCATTCGCGCTAAGGCTTATCAAGCCGATGAATTAGTTAATGCCCCAGTCACCTTTAAATCAACTGGTGCAAAAGATAAAGACTTTACCAATCAAAAATTTACCATTCAGATAGCCCCAGAAGACTGCACAGGATGCGCCATTTGTGTAGATATTTGCCCTGCTAAAAATAAATCTGAGCCATTGCGGAAAGCGATTAACATGGCGCAGCAGTTGCCATTACAAGAACAAGAGCGGAAAAACTGGGATTTCTTCTTGAGTTTACCTAATCCTGATAGGCGATCGCTCAAATTGAACCAGATTCGCCAACAACAACTGCAAGAACCTTTATTTGAATTCTCTGGTGCTTGTGCAGGTTGTGGTGAGACACCTTATTTAAAACTATTAACACAACTGTTTGGCGATCGCGCCGTCATCGCCAATGCAACAGGTTGTTCCTCAATCTATGGTGGAAATCTCCCCACCACTCCTTGGACAACAAACGCCCAAGGACGCGGCCCGGCGTGGTCTAATAATTTATTTGAAGATAACGCCGAATTCGGTTTTGGCTTCCGCCTCTCCCTGGATAAACAAGCTGAGTTTGCGGCAGAATTGTTGCAACAGTTGGGGAGTGAAATAGATGAAAACCTTGTCTACTCAATCCTGAAAGCTGAACAAAAATCTGAGGCTGACATTTGGGAACAGCGCGAAAGAATAGAACTGTTGCAGCAGAAGTTAGATGAAATTGTCACTTTCGATCCTAACCTCAAATCTAAAATCCAAAATCTCAAATCCCTTGCCGATTACTTGGTAAGAAAAAGCGTCTGGATTGTTGGCGGTGACGGTTGGGCTTATGATATTGATTTTGGCGGCATCGATCATGTAATTGCCAGTGGTCGAAATGTCAACATCTTAGTAATGGATACAGAAGTGTATTCTAATACAGGTGGTCAATCTTCTAAAGCTACGCCACGAGCCGCAGTTGCTAAATATGCCGCTAGTGGTAAACCTGCACCAAAGAAAGACTTAGGGATGATTGCCATGACCTACGGAAATGTCTACGTAGCGAGTGTAGCCCTTGGTGCTAGAGATGAACATACTCTCAAAGCATTTTTGGAAGCAGAAGCTTATGATGGCCCATCAATAATTATTGCTTACAGCCATTGCATCGCCCACGGCATTAATATGACTACCGGGATGAATCATCAGAAAACTTTGGTAGAATCAGGTCGTTGGTTGTTGTATCGGCATAATCCAGAGTTGCTTAACCAGGGTAAAAATCCATTGCAATTGGATATGCGATCGCCTACGCAATCAGTAGAACATTCGATGTATCAGGAAAATCGCTTCAAAATGCTCACCAAAAGCAAACCTGAAGTAGCCAAGCACTTGTTAGAACAAGCGCAAGCTGAGGTAGATGTACGTTGGCAAATGTACCAATATTTGGCAAAGCGCGAGCCTTTGTAAACATCAATCCTATTTTTATGAAGATTGCTGTGCCCCTACACCTTGCGATGTAATTTCGTACCGCATCTAAACTGGTCGGTTAAGGCAAGAGACGCGATGAATCGCCGTCTCTACAATAATTAATATTTCATCGAAAAACCTTAACTGAACCGTATTGGAACCACTATACTCAACCTGAGTAAAAAATTTTCGTAGTGAGGACTTCAGTCCTGATTTTGTTAGCGTAGTGTATTCATGAGACACTACGCTAACACTACAAACCAAAGTTTTTATGATGGATATTTATGATGACGCACTTCAACTACAGTATGTACATTGCCACGAGGCGTAAAATCTGCTTTCACAGTGGCTTCTAAGGGATCGCATGCAGCCACAAAATCATCCAAAATTTGATTAGCAGATTCTTCGTGAGAAATATAGCGATCGCGGTAACTGTTAATGTAAAGCTTAAGCGCTTTCAATTCTACTACCCGTTCATCAGGGATATATGTAACGTAAATTGTCGCAAAGTCAGGATAACCAGAAAACGGACATTTACAAGTAAATTCTGGCAAAGTAATATTAATGTCATATCGCCTCCCTACACGCGGATTTGAAAAGGTAATTAATTTACCTTCCGCAATGTCGCGTTCGCCATACTTCATTTCTTGGCTTGCCTGGGATAAACCTTCAGCTAATTTATCGGTTGTCATTTGTCAATTTATCATTGGTTATTTTACTTATTTTTACGTCCTTTGATTAATTTTGTAGCTTCTTAACTCCAAACTCTTGTACAGACGCGATTAATCGCGTCTCTCCCTCAATACTCTTCCTTCTCCCAGTCTGGACAATTCTCATCTTCACAACCGTGGGGATGCATAGCACAAACTAATAAATTACCACCATAAACTTGACCGTGGTAATGACTACAACCAATACAGGCAGGATTTTTTTCGGCTGTGGGTTCAACTGAATAAGGAAAAGCCGGATCTACATCTCCTACAATATCCTCCAGTTCCCGGTAAGCTTCCTCAGCTAAATCCTGGAAATACTGATCGAATTCAGTAACAATATTAGGGACTTGCTCAGTAATTTCTTCCGTTAACTCAAAAAAAGTCTCTACCATTTCACTCATTCCCAGGAAGAAACGCTCTACTTCATCAGCAACTGTTTCAACGATTTCTGCTAAATCTTTTTGCCACTGTTCCATAAACTTGACACCTTTGCAGGCTATAAACAGGACGCTTTGTGTTACCTGGCTGGAAGCACTGGAATACACACTAGGCAATGTATCTTATCAAGTTTCTATATGAAGTGCCATACAAAAGTGCCACTTGTTAATGATTGTCTCCATCAAAAATTAATTCTTATCGATCGCGTTGCAATCGTTTTAACTCGTTTTGCAGGTTTAGCACTTCTTGGCGTAATTTATCCACATTCTCATCATTTGATCCCTCTTTCACCGTTGGTTCTTCATCTTCCTCTAAAATTTCAATGCGTCGAGGTTCAGAAGGGGGTGTTTTTTCAGAGGTTTCACCAGATGGTTGCACCTGTTGGGCTTGCTTCATCATCTCTTCGACGAAGCGGCGGGCTTCTTCTGTGTTCATTTCGCCCTTGGCCACCATTTCGTCTGCCAGTTTTTGGACTTGCGATCGCACTTGGGCTAATTTTCCCCCTGCTTTCTCACCTGCGTAAGAAGCTAATCCAACACCGAGGTAAAAAGCTTTTTGAACAATATCTCCAAAACCAGCCATTGTTGCTGACCGCTCCTAAAAATAGGGCGACCCGGAGACTACGCCTACCACAAGCCTCCCGTGTTGCTGCTACCTTCCGGTTCTGACAAGATTTGGGTGTTGCGATCGCATAGATCCAGGTCTTCTAAAAGCATAACATGAAAAACCAGTAAGTGATTGTTATTCCATAACAATTCGCCATTCGTAAAGCTGATAGTTGACGCAGCCGTGTTGCACCAAGGGATCCTCAGCGACAATTGCTTCTGCTTCTTCCTTTGAGGCTGCCTCAAACAGTAACATCCCACCTCTTTGCTCTGCCCAATAGCCTGTTCGGGCTTTGTGTCCTTTAGCAATCAAGTCCTGAATATAGGCTTTGTGGGCAGGTACATATTGGTCAAAGGTAGGTTTATCGACTTTACCTTCTTCAATTTTGACAAACCACGGCATTAGCTTCTTAACTCCATTATTCCCTACTTTCTAGGCGGACAAAGCTGCTGCACTCTTTGAGGAAGTTGCCGACACATCTGTTGTAATCCTTGAGGATTAATTTGCCACCAAGCAAATAATCCCAGACTTGTACCGCCAACAAGCAACGCCAACATTCCCCCTAGCATCACCAAGTGTTTACCCCGATTAGATTTTGTAATCAAAGTTGGTGGAATTTCTGAGATTATAACTGGTTCCTCTGAAATATCCAAATTTAGATCCAAATCTAGCAAAGTTTGGGAACTTTCTGTGAAGGAAATTAATTCCTCTTGCTCCTCTTCTTCGTCTTGTTCTTCTATTTCTTCTGGTTCTTTTTGTATTTCTGCTTCTATAATTTCTTCTGGCAATGTCGGAGTCACAGGTACTAAGTATTCTGGAGAGACACGGCAATAAGTGAGAACAACTGACGTATTATCACGCCTATTTTTTTCGTTTGCCAAGTTAATCCAGTTGCGAACAGCATCTTCAACCGTCATCTGTCCTTTGAACACGGGTATTGCATAATCTTGCCAATATTGCTCCACCCGGTTATTATCACTTAAACCATCAGAACACAGTAGCAATATGCCATCTTCTTCTACAATAAATCGCTGAATATTAAGACGCAAAGATTCTGCATTTCTTGTCCCCAAGGCTTGAGTTAAGGCAGTGGCATCTGTTCTGATTAATGCTTTTCGATACAAGCTTTTAGCAAAACGGACTTCCCGTGTTGCTACATCATCATCTACTGTCAGTAGCTGACAATAATTATGAGTAATCCAATAGGCACGGCTATCGCCAACATTAGCCAAGTAAAGTTCGTGGGTATTATTTGATTGCCATCCAGTACTTGTCTGTACTCGTTGGGGAACTTGCAACGCCATGACAATGGTTGTAGCCATGCGTTCTCTACCTTGGCGTTTTTGCTCGTTATTGCGGGCACAAATCACATTATTTACCACCCGTAAGCTTGCTTCTAGTTGTTCCTGCAACAACTCTGGTGATACAAGTACAGCTTGTTCCATAACCTCCGCTAGTAAAGCGCGAATTTGCAACTTTATAGACTGGACTGCTAACTTACTAGCAACCTCACCGCCTTCGTGTCCGCCAATGCCATCACAAACAATCGACAACTGGGGTAATAAAGGTTCATCTAAGTAACTCAAAGTATCGGGGTAGCAAGCATCTTCATTTTGCGCCATAATTGGGCCAATATCTGTAGATCCTGCCACCTTCAACACTAATGGTAATTCTGCCGCAGATGCTAGTAATAAACCATTAAGTTGAGTCGCAATATCACCTAGCTCAACCTCCATTTCACACATCTGCTGAACTATGTTCTGTAACCCCTTGGCTACTGGTGTCTTTGCAGATGCTACCCAAAACTGCCAACACTCTCCCAGATTTTGTAAACTCAGCTTCTTCTCATCTGGTGTTTGGTAGAGTTCCAATAGTCGCACACACCAACCTTGGACTCTCAAGTTGTCTACTACCAGTAAACTGCGGCTAAGTCCTAATTCTGATAAAGGTGTCCAAAGTTGGAGAATTTGCCACAGCCAATAGACTTGTCGTACTGCCGTTGCTTCTTCCCATGCCTCAACAATAGTTGGATAGATATTCCCTGTTGCATCTATCGGTACATTTTCCAATAAGAGGATATCAGTTGTCTCTTCCTCACCATCACTAGCAAACCCATAAGCCTGGGGCAGATGTAACCGTTCTTGATATAACCGTAAATAAGGAATTACTTCTTCTGGCAATTCTTCAGGGACATCTGGTGGGAGTCCTGGTTGAGTATCCAGCCAAATCTGGTGACTAATTACCCCATACCTGTCTGCTACCTTTGTACCTAGTGTGATTTGAGGAGGCAATGAGCCAGTAGCCCAAAGATAGCGGTGAACTAAGGGAGTTTGGCAACTGGCACAAACCTTATCTCCAATAGGATTAATGGGACTATTACAGCTTGGATTTATACAATAAATTGTCAGTTGAGTAGAAATCATAAAAGTATAAATTTAAAAAACCAATCAACTCATGAATTTCGATTACATTTAGCTGGCAATGATTTGAAGGCTAGAATAGACTGGATTCGTGTACTGCTAGCTACACTTGGTTACTGAAAGTAATCAAAATTATTGGTAAAAAGACCAAGTTTTGCTTTCTGCAAATAACTTACGTCTGGCTGTATCTAATCGTAGAAATGCATTTACGTCAATGTAGAGTCTAGGATGACGCTATGCCAAGTTTGACCTTAATCTGGCTTTTGGCAGGAGCAGTTTTATGTCTTATGGAACTGTTCTTACCATCGGCGTTTGTCGCCCTCATGATGGGAATTAGCGCTTTTGTCGTGGCGCTACTGTCTGGACTGGGTTTGGGAAGTGTATGGTTGCAAGTTTTAGTTTGGTTATTATTTTCCACATTCCTAATTGTGCTTTCTCGTCGCTTTTTGCAACCACGACGACGCAAATCGAAAATTCAGGATGCTGTCATAGCTGAAACCTTAACAGAAATTCTGCCTGGGAAAAAAGGGCGGGTGTTGTATGAGGGAAATTCTTGGCAAGCACGATGTGACGATGACAAATTCACCGTACCACCCCATCAAAGAGTTTATGTAGTTAGGAGAGAAGGTACCACTTTGATTGTGATACCAGAAAATTTGTTGAATTCTTAGTTATTGGGGATTGGGAATGGGGCATGGGGCATTCCCCTTATCTCCCCATCTCCCGCATTTCTCTCATCTGCCACTCCCCTTTTCTTTGACATTTAATACTTAAAAATCAGGAGATTTACAATGGAACAGTTTTTTTTACTTGTATTTTTAGCCCTTGGTGGTTCTGCCGTAGCGGGATCTGTGAAAGTCGTCAATCAGGGTAATGAAGCTTTGGTGGAAAGATTGGGTAGTTATAACAAAAAACTGGAACCAGGACTAAACTTTGTTATTCCTTTCCTAGATAGAATTGTCTACAAAGAAACTATCCGCGAAAAAGTCTTAGATATTCCTCCACAACAGTGCATCACCCGCGACAATGTTGGCATTGAGGTAGATGCAGTGTTTTATTGGCGCATCGTGGATATGGAAAAAGCCTGGTACAAGGTAGAAAATCTCCAGTCGGCAATGATAAATATGGTGCTGACTCAAATTCGCGCTGAAATGGGGCAACTGGAGTTAGATCAAACCTTTACTGCTCGTTCCCACATCAGTGAACTTTTGTTACGAGATTTAGACGTTGCTACCGATCCTTGGGGTGTAAAAGTGACACGGGTAGAACTGCGAGATATTATTCCGTCTCAGGCGGTGCGTGAATCGATGGAATTGCAAATGTCAGCAGAACGACGCAAAAGGGCAGCAATTTTAACTTCAGAGGGCGATCGCGAAGCTGCTGTCAATAGCGCTAGAGGTAAAGCTGACGCGCAAATTCTGGATGCTGAAGCCCGTCAAAAATCGGTAATTTTACAAGCGGAAGCGGAACAAAAGGCAATCGTTTTGAAGGCTCAAGCCGAACGTCAGCAGCAGGTTTTGAAAGCCCAAGCGATCGCAGAATCAGCAGAAATTATTGCCCAAAAACTCCAGACTAATCCCAATGCTAATAAAGCGGTGGAAGTCCTGTTTGCCTTGGGCTATCTGGATATGGGTGCGACAATTGGTAGAAGCGATAGCAGCAAGGTTTTGTTTATAGATCCGCGCACTATTCCTGCTGCTTTTGAAGGTATGCGTTCCGTTATCTCAAATGGTCAGGTTGATTCTAACGAATTGTTTTCTAAGCAAATACCAGGGTTAGAAAATAACCGCCCTATTTTGTAGGAGATGAGGGAGACAAGGGGGAATTATTTAACAAGTTTCTTCCCCAATTTCCAATGCCCAATTCCCAATTCCCAATAACTAATGATAATTAACCCAGAACAGGTAATCAGCGCTATTAGTGCGATCGCTAATCCTTTAATTAAGGAAAAAATTCGGCGCAATGAGACTGTAATTAAATTACTTCAGAAGTTTAACCTCGATCCAGAGCATCCACCAGCAGATTTTAGTGGGGTTTATGCATACACACTGGTAGAGTATGGTGTTGGGAAACCTAAGCCTGTTTTAGAACTTTTTCGCCAAGAAGCAATAAAACAGGCTTTCCGCAAAGCATTTGACCATAACAACCCCTCAATTTTGCTTTCTGAGGTTGATTCTTGGCTTGATGCATACTCATTGGGTGATGACATTAAAAGTTTGGGAGTTGACATTAGACGCGAAATTGCTGCGTTTTATATTGTTTTTGCGGAAGTTGCTAAACGTACTCGCAACCCAGCAGATACACTGATGAGTCAACAAATTGGCTCTTTACAAAAACGCATTGTAAATATCCAAGAACTACTTGACAGGTTGCCGACGCTGGAAGGTATTCGTATAGAGATGGCGCGGTTGGCTGCACAGAATTCTCCTGCACTGCTGGAGGCTGAAACATCTACCGAAAACCAATGTCGAGCGATCGCCTTGGCTCAACAAATGCGCGGTTGGTTTGAAACCTTGGGCTACCGCTTTGAAAAGTATGAAATTTGGGGCGATTCATATTTTGAGTGGATTATCAATGTTCCCACACGGCGTAACCGATATGACCGCATCCTAATCCGGGGAGTTGAGGGCGAAGTGGGACTCAAGGATGTAGCAGTTTTGCGTTCTTCTGTGGAACAGCAGAGAACTGATGAAGGTTGGTTAGTAACAGCAAGAAGGATTGCACGCGCGGCGCGAAATGAGGTAGAAAAGGAGGAAAATCGCCACTTAGGTTGTTACACCTTTGACGAACTCATTGATCAAGATGCTGATTTTACCGATTATCTTGATTGGTTGGAAGCAGAAATTACCCGGCGGCAAATAGATACAAAATACGTGCCTTTAGCTTGCACAAAAGAGGAAATTGACCCCGATACTAAACAGCGTATCGGCATCAGTCATTATAGCGATCGCGATGGTTGGATTGATGGTTATATTGATATGTGGTTGGACGATCCTGCCAAAGAGCATATTTCTATACTAGGAGAATTTGGTACGGGAAAAACTTGGTTTGCTTTCCACTATGCTTGGGTGGCATTGCAACGTTACCGAGATGCTCAAAAGCGCGGTGTTGAGCGTCCTCGTTTGCCTTTGGTAATTACGCTACGAGATTTTGCCAAAGCAATAAATGTCGAGAACGTTTTAGCCGGGTTCTTTTTTACACAACATAATATCCGTTTAACGAGCGAAGTATTTGACCAGTTAAACGGTATGGGTAAATTGCTGCTAATTTTTGATGGTTTTGACGAAATGGCAGCAAAAGTTGACCGTCAGCAGATGATTAATAACTTTTGGGAACTGGCGAAAGTGGTGGTTCCTGGTGCCAAGGTTGTGCTGACTTGTCGCACCGAACATTTTCCCGAAGCCAAGGAAGGACGCGCCCTACTCAATGCCGAGTTACAAGCTTCTACCAAGCAACTGACAGGAGAAACACCGCAGTTTGAAGTGCTGGAACTGGAGAAATTTAACGACGAGCAAATTCGGCTGGTGTTGTCGCATCAAACGGAAACTGCAACGGTTGAGCAAGTAATGGGAAATCCGCAATTATTGGATTTAGCCCGTCGTCCGGTGATGACAGAGTTAATTTTGGAAGCTTTGCCAGATATTGAGGCGGGTAAACCTGTGGATATGTCGCGGGTTTACTTGTACGCGGTGCGGCGGAAAATGGAACGGGATATTAAGAGCGATCGCACCTTTACTTCTTTGGCAGAAAAGTTATACTTTTTGTGCGAACTTTCTTGGGAAATGCTGTCTACAGACGAAATGAGCCTCAATTATCGGCTTTTTCCTGACAGAATTCGGCGGTTATTTGGTTCTGTGGTGCAAGAAGAGAAGGATTTAGACCACTGGCATTACGACATGATGGGGCAAACAATGCTCATCCGCAATGCTGACGGTGATTATACTCCAGCGCATCGGTCTTTGTTAGAGTTTTTTGTCGCGTATAAATTTGCAGCCGAGTTGGGAGCGTTATCTAGCGATTTTACTGAATTAGCCCAAGCACACTCAGGTTTGGATAGAAGTCTAACATCTGTTGACTATAATTGGTCTGGTTATTTTTCACGTCAATTAGATGATGCGAATACCTTCGGTAGGGCTTTGCCCATCGCACCACTAAAAGCATTTACAAGTGAGTCTTTTGAGAACTTGAGGGAGACTTTTGGCAAAGCACCTTTAACAAAAGCGGTAATGGATTTGGTTTTACCGATGATTAATGTAGATGCTCAAGCTTACATTATTAATCTGATTGAGGCGACGCGGGGAAAAACTGAAGATGAGGTAGGTTATATTGGCGGGAATGCGGCGACGCTGGCGGTGAAGTTAGATAGAGCGGCTTTGGAGGGGAGAAATTTAAGCCAAGTGGTAGTTAAGGGAGCAGATTTTTCCGATGCAAGCTTACGCCACACTCATTTTATAGGAGCCAACCTAACCGAATCAGTTTTCCCAAAGGTCTTCGGTGCAGTTTTTTCAGTTGCATATAGTCCTAATGGTGAGCTATTTGCAGTAGCTGACGGCAATTGTGAAATTAGTATATGGCTCGCTGGAAACGATCAGCAAATTTTGAAATGTAAAGGGCATAATAACTGGACACGCTCAGTAGTCTTTAGTCCTGATGCTCAAATTTTGGCAAGTGCTAGCTATGACCATACTGCAAGGCTGTGGGATACTGCCACTGGAGTATGTATAAAAATTCTAGAAGAACATAGCGATAGGGTAAATTCGGTAGCATTTAGTCCAGACGGTAAAATATTAGCAAGTGGAAGTCGAGATAGAACGATAAAGCTTTGGAATACTACCACTGGAGAATGTCTGAAAACTTTAGAAAATATAAGCAGTATACATTCAGTAGTTTTCAGCCCTGACGGTAAAACTATTGCAACTGGAGGAAAAGATAAAACTGTCAAAACATGGGATATTTTTACTGGCAAATGGTTAAAAAACTTTGAAGGACATACCGATTCCATAATGTCGGTTATCTTTGATTTAGATGGTTCAACTCTAATAAGTGGTAGTAGAGATAAAACGATAAAAATGTGGGATATTGCCACTGGAGAATGCTTAAAAACCTTTGAAGGACATACGGATACGGTACGTTCACTTATTACTAACACTGAATGTCAGATATTGGCAAGTAGCAGTAATGATAAAACTGTGAAGCTATGGAATTTGAAAACAGGAGAATGCTTAAATAATTTACAAGAACATACTAGTTGGATAACCTCAATAGCCATTAGTCCTGATGGCACGAATTTAATTAGCGGTAGTGATGATCAAACTGTCAGAAAATGGAACATCAATACCGGAAAGTGTTTGAATATTTTGCGGGGTTCTACCAGTTGTGTACTTTCAGTTGCTATTAGTCCTAATGGTAAAAATTTAGCCAGTTGCAGTGAGGACACAACCGTAAAACTGTGGAATATCACTACAGGAAAATGCTTGAAAACTTTGCAAGGACATAGAAGTAGAGTCAATTCAGTTGCGATTAGCCCTGATGGTAGTATTTTAGCCAGTAGTAGTTATGACCGAACAATTAAGTTATGGAATATCAGTACTGGAAAATGTTTGAAAACTCTATTTGTTCATACTGAAGGAGTCAATTCAGTAGCTTTTGCTCCTGATGGTATAACCCTCATAAGTGGTAGTGGTGATGACAAAATCAATATATGGGATGTTAGTACAGGAAATTGCATTAAAACTTTGCAAGGGCATACCGACTGGGTATGGTTTGTAGTAATCAGTCCTGATAATAAAATCTTAGTCAGTAGCAGTTATGATAAAACTATGAGATTATGGGATGTCCATACTGGAGAATGCTTAAATATAATCCAAGGTCATAGTTTGATGGTAACTGCATTGGCAATCAGTCCCGATAATCGCATAATTGCTAGTGCAAGTGGTGATAAAACGGTAAAGCTTTGGAATATCCATAATGGCGAATGCTTAAAAACTTTGCATGGACACATGGATTGGGTAAATGCAGTAGCATTTAGTCCAGATGGTAAATTTTTAAGCAGTGCTAGCAATGATGCACAAATAATCATTTGGGATATCCATACTGGCGAATGTATTAGAACTTTGTCGGGACACAGTAGTTGGGTAAATACTGTTATTTTTAGCCCTGATGGTCAAACTATAGTCAGTGGCGGTAGAGATGAAACAATTAAGTTTTGGGATTTTCAGTCTGGTAAGTGTCTAACAACACTAGACAATAGACTTTATGCAAGTATGAACATCACAGGCGTTAAAGGTTTAACCTCAGCAGAAATCGCCACACTCAAAGCATTAGGCGCAGTGGAAGATGGGGAATAAATTTTAAGCGATGTCTACAACGGGCTACGCCTATGCACGACTCGTCCCATTCTTCTCATAATGAAATAATCAAGTTTTGATAAGTTAAAAATTATGACATTATCTATTCAGCCAACCACAGTAATAAATGTAGAAGAGTTCTTAAAACTACCAGAAACAAAACCAGCAAGCGAGTATTTTAACGGGCAAATATACCAAAAACCTATGCCACAAGGAGAACACAGTACTTTACAAATTGAATTAGCTTCTGCCATAAATCAAGTTGCAAAACAACAAAAATTAGCTTATGCCTTTCCTGAATTACGCTGTACATTTGAAGGTCGCTCAATAGTACCAGATATTGCAGTTTTTGAATGGCAAAGAATTCCATTGCTTCCTAATGGAAAAATTACAAATAAATTTGAGATTCCTCCAGATTGGATAATCGAAATTCTCTCACCGGAACAATCACCTAACCGAGTTATTAGCAAAATTACTTTTTCTATTCAAAATGGAGCAAAGCTAGGTTGGTTGCTTGATTCTGTTGATGAGTCAATCATGATTTTTGAACCAAATAAATTACCAGAATTAAAAGAAAATCAAGATATCTTACCTGTTTTGAGTGTTTTGGAAAATTGGCAATTAACAGTTGGAGACGTATTTAGTTGGTTGAATTTTGTTTGAATAAAGCATTTATTACAGCAAAATTCAGAATTCAGAAGTAAAACACGCTTTATTCCTCACATAGAATTGGTATAACTATTGACCAATCTCATTAGTTTGATTTACCTGGCATTGGCTGCACAACCCAAAAAACTCCAGGGTGTGGTAAAAAACTTTAAACTTATGGCTGGATTCTAACTGGTCTTCTAAGTCATGGACGGGGCATTGATGAATCGGAATTGAGACACCGCATTGCAAGCAAGTAAGGTGATGTTTATCTTGCTGGGCTAGGCTGTAGAGGGCTTCACCGTTAGCCAAATTCCGCACTTGTACCATGCCTTCGAGTTTTAAGGCTTCTAAAGAGCGGTAAACTGTTGCTAAACCCATACTCTGATTAGTGTTACGTAGTTCTACGTAAATATCCTGGGCGGAAATGCCTTTTTTGATGGTTTTCAGTAGGTTGAAAATACGCTCTTGACTGCGGGTGCGTATGGCTCTCATAGACAATTATTTAAATATGCCACTGTAGTTGAAGCTGTTAGATGGGTTAATTGATCAATTAACTTTAACTGCTTCGTAATCTTATTTTCACTCAGTTGGAACAGAAAGTTATAGTATAGCGATCGCAGCATTCAGCAAAAGCCGTGCAAACCAAGTATCTAGCCAAAATTTTTGTTACGCTTCGTCCTTCAGTCTTAGACCCTGCTGGTGTGGCTGTACAATCCGGTCTTCAGCAACTGGGATACGATAACGTTGAACAGGTGCGGATTGGCAAGTACATTGAACTCACCATCACCTCGACTGAGGAGAAGAAGGCTCGTCAAGACCTCGATCGCATTTGTGACCAAATGCTATCAAATCCCGTAATTGAAAATTACCGCTTTGAATTAATTGAGGTCGAAACTCAAACTGGGGTATTTTAGGGATTGGGCATTGGGCATTGGGCATCAATAGTACTTCTTCCCCTGCTTCCCCTGCTTCCCCTGCTTCCCCTGCTTCCCCTGCTTCCCCTGCTTCCCCTGCTTCCCCTGCTTCCCCTGCTTCCCCTGCTTCCCCTGCTTCCCCTGCTTCCCCTGCTTCCCCTGCTTCCCCTGCCTCCCCTGCCTCCCCACTCCCCTTGACTAATGACTAAATTCGGTGTTGTTGTTTTTCCCGGTTCTAATTGCGATCGCGATGTTGCTTATGTAACCAGAGATTTGCTTTTACAACCAACTCGCATGGTTTGGCATCAAGAAACAGACATTGCTGATTTGGATGTCGTGATTATCCCTGGTGGCTTTAGTTACGGAGATTATCTGCGCTGCGGTGCGATCGCACGTTTTTCACCCGTGATCCAACAGGTTGTAGAACACGCCCAAAAAGGTAAGTTTGTCCTCGGTATTTGTAATGGTTTTCAGGTATTAACTGAAGCTGGACTTTTGCCGGGGGTATTAACCAGAAATCGGGATTTGCATTTTATTTGCGATCGCGTCCCCTTGAAAGTTGAGCGTACCAATCTCTTATGGACGCAAGCTTATACCAGTAGTGAAGTTATCACTTTGCCCATTGCTCACGGAGAGGGGCGATTCTATGCTGATGAAGCTACTCTCACAGAAATTGAAGATAACGGGCAAGTCGTGTTTCGTTATGAAGGGGAGAATCCTAACGGTTCACTGAACAATATTGCTGGGATTTGTAATCGTCAGGGCAATGTGTTGGGGATGATGCCGCATCCAGAAAGGGCATCTGATGCCATACTGGGGAATAGTGATGGCTTGAGGTTGTTTCAGGGCTTGTTAGAGAAGGTAGCCGCATTAGCGTAGAGCAAATATCGGGCGACTAGATTGGATGTTTAGCGATCGCCCTCTGAAGAAGATTATTCTCCAGATAGCGATCGCTCCATCACATCATGTCCCCATAGAGAGCGTTATTACGAATTATTTCAACGTACCTCTTTGAGAGTATCAACTTGCTTGGTAAACAACTCAGTGAATAAACTCAACACAGTCCGTTCTTCGCGTACTTTGATATTGCCACTGATTGACATACCTGATTGCAAATTGACGGTTTTACCCTTAATTACTAAGGATTGTTTATCTAGACGGAGTTTTGCCGGAAACCTATAAAACTGATGTGTTTGATCTGGCGGTAATGCGTCTGACCCTATGCCAATAACTTCTCCTTTGATATCGCCAAACTCGCTGTAAGGAAAGGAGTCAATTCTGATATCCGCTTTCATCCCTTTGCGGACAAAACCGATATCTTTGTTAGTGATAAAAACTTCAGCAATATACTTTTCATTCGGGACGATTTGCAGCAATTTTGTCGTTGGAGTCGCTACAAACCCAGGATTTTTAGCTTGTAAATCGAAAACTGTTCCAGCTACAGGCGCACGAAGTTCTTGGTATTTAACGTTTAATTGTGATTGGGAGATTTTACTATTGACATCTGCCAAACGCTGTTCGTTATCTAGGATAACTTTCATGAATTGGCTATCAATTGTGGCAATACGTTGTTTGTTATCAGCTATTTTATCCAAAATGTTTTTATCAGAAACAGCTACCGTATTGCTTAACTCTTGTTGCCCTTTTTGGATATCAAATTCTAGACGTTTTTGTTCCTCACCTAGTTGTGCTACTTCCGCAGTGCGGTTTTGTACTTCTTGTTGCTGGTTGAGATACTGAAGTTGAGAAATACCACCTTCTTCTGATAATATCTTCAGTTTAGCTAAAATCCCCTCTTGAATAGCTAAACTTGATTTACTATCTTCCAGTTTAAATTGATTTTGACTAAGTTGTTTCTTAGTTTTTTCTACTTCTAATTCTGCCGCAGCAGACCGAGAATCTAATTCTTTTTTGGCAACCTGGAGACGTTGTTGCTCATCAATTCCGAGTGTAGAATCTTGTCCAGAATTTCTTAATTGAGTCCGTAATAAGTCATTTTCTGCTACTAAGGCTGCCCGACTTTTCAGCAGAAAAGCAGTTTCTTGTGGTAAATTACCGCGCAAATATAACAGTTCCGTTCCTGTGGCGTTACTTACACTCATCAATCGGCGATAAATCTGGTTTTCTTTAATTAATGCAACGCGAATTTTATTTAAAGAATTTAATTCGGCAACGGAAGCGATGGAATCAAAAGTTAGCAACAAATCTCCTGGTTTAACTTCTTGTCCATCTTTAACATTAACTGTTTTCACCACTCCACTAACAGGAGCCTGAACATCTTTGACTGTTCCTTCTGGCTTTAATTGCCCTGTTGCTGGCACTACTTGCTCAATTTTGGCAAAATAAGCCCAAGCAATTCCAAAACAGGCTAGCCCCATGAGAGTAATCATGATTGTCCGCGACCAAACTGGAGATTGGCGCAAGACAACTGATTGCTCAAATTCCTGAGCGCTTGAGTTAATTAAAGACGCTTGAGCCGCTTTCTGTTGTTTTGTAAGTACGGATGAATCTTGCTTGACTCCATTTTTCTGATTGCCGTTGAGGTGATTCCCATTAAGTTGAGTCATAACGATTTTGGATTTTGGATTTTAGATTTTGGATTTTTTGTTGGGTGGGCACTGTTCAAATTATTTGATGCTATGCCCCAACAATAACTCACTACAAGTTCACATCTTGCTGCTGATACAGGTAATAATAATGACCTTTCGTAGCCATTAATTCTTGATGGCTACCTTGTTCTATAACCCTGCTATTATCCATCACAACGATCATGTCTGCATTACTGACAGTGTTTAATCGATGGGTAATAAAAAATACTGTATCACCCTTAAATGCTTTAGCTAAATTGAGACAGATTTGCCGTTCTGTGGGGTAATCTAGGGCACTAGTCGCTTCATCTAAAACTAATAATTTTGGTCGTTGTAAAACAGAACGGGCGATCGCAATTCTTTGTCTTTGTCCACCTGAAAGTGCAGAACCCCGTTCTCCTACCCGTGTGTTGTAACCGTTGGGTAAGTTCATGATAAACTCGTGGGCGCACGCAACCTGAGCCGCTTCAATAATTTCTTCGGTTGTAGCATCAGGATTAGTCAGGGCAATATTTTCCTGAACGTTCCCATCAAACAATAATGTTTCTTGGGGAACTACGCCTATTTGTCGTCGCAGTGAATAAAGTTCTACTTTGGCAATATCATAACCATCAATCAAAATTCTGCCGGACTCGGTTTCATAAAGTCTCAGCAGTAATTTCATCATTGTACTTTTACCAGATCCACTTTGTCCGACAATGCCAATAAATTGACCTGGGGCAAATTCGAGGTTGACATTAGAAAGTTGTAGAGGCCCAGTGGTTCCAAAACGGAAGGAAACATTTTCGTATTTGACTGCTCCCTTAATGGTCGGTAAGGGAATATTGTAGCGATCGGTTTCTGCTTCTTGAGGTGTATCGACAATATCGCTTAAACGTTCTAGAGATAAGGCTGTTTCTTGGAAGCTTTGCCAGAGTTGAGCCAAGCGCAAGATTGGGCTGGTAACGTAACCCGATATAATTCTAAAGGCGATTAATTCGCCTAAAGTTAATTGTTGTTGCAGTACTAAATAAGCTCCTACCCACAACACGAGTAAGCTGCTGAGTTTGTTGAGAAAGTTACTGGTAGAATTAGCGAGGGTGGAAGTCACAACGGTTTTAAAACCAGCAGCGACAAACCGAGCGTAACGCTCTTGCCAGGAAAAGCGCGATCGCAATTCGATATTTTGCGCTTTTACGGTTTGAATTCCTGACATCACCTCCACTAAATAAGATTGAGTTTCGGCGTTGCGTTCGGCTTTGGCACGTAACTGGCGGCTAATGGTGGGAGAAGCAATTAAGATGACAATGATAAACACGGGAATCGTGCTTAGGGCTACTAAGGTAAGTTGCCAACTGTAAATCAGCATCACACCGATATAAACCACCGAAAACAGAGCATCTAACCCCACCGTTAAGGCCGTACCAGTCAGGAATTGCCGGATATTTTCTAATTCGTTGATGCGAGTGGAAAGTTCGCCCACCGGTCGGCGTTCAAAGTAGCGCAGGGGTAGGCGTAGTAAGTGGTCGATAATTTGCGACCCTAAACCCATATCAATCCGGTTTGTGGTATCAACAAACAAGTAGGTTCTTAAAGTAGTCAATACTGCTTCAAATATACCGACTACTAATAGCAAAATCCCTAAAATATGTAGGGTTCCAATGCTATTTTGAGTGATAACTTTGTCGATAATTAACTGCACGACTAGAGGATTTGCCAACGCTGCCAACTGTACGAAGAAGGAAGCGATAAAGACCTCTATCAATACTCGACGGTGCTTCGACAAGTAGGGCAGAAACCACCGTAAACTAAAGCGTTCTTGGGGGGTTTCGCTGGTAGCACTGAGCAGTAAGACTCTAGCTTGGGGTGGAAAGTTAGTTGGATCGACATCTAATTGTTCAACCAATTGAGCCGGTTTACAACGCACAATTCCTTTGGATGGGACACCAACAACTACGGTATTTGCATCTGCTGCATACAAAACTGCAAAATTATCACCATAGCGAATCAATGCTGGTGTAGGAATGCGCGTAATTGAGGCGATTGGTATATCTACCAACTGCGCTTTCAGTCCGATTGACTCTGCCAAGTAAGCGGTAACTTGAAACGATATAGTACCTTGACGCTTGACTTGTTCAGTTAAGATGCGGCGAACTACTTCTCGACGAAACGGCATTTCTAGGTGCTTCGCGATCATTTGGAAACAGGCGAAGGCTGTATTTAATTCTCCCTTACCACTAAAAAACGGGTATTTTTGTTTTGATGAACTCTTTGAGGTGTCGGGGGCTGTCTGGGGAACTATTTCGTCTGATGCGTAGGGGATATCTAATGTATCCTCATCTTGGCTATCTAATTGGGTGTCATTTACCGCAAGTACTATCTGATGACTATCTTCTAATATCAAATCTGACGGATGTATACCAACCAACCGGGCGGGGTTTTGACCTATAACCTGAATCTTGTCTCTGTCGCTGTCTGATTCTAGGCGATCGCCAGGTGATAAATTTGTGACTGTACCACCACCACTCACAAACCAGACGCTTTCGCTATCCAGTTGGTTGAATGTAGTTTTTCCTGGTGGTAGGTAATGGATTTTCGCCTTTGGTAAGGCGTTTTCTGTGAGTTCTCTCAGATTTAAAGTAGCGATCGCTTGCTTTTGCCAATAGGAACTGAGAATCTCGAAAACTTCCATCAAATAACTGCGGTTCTTGCGGGCTTCGGCAAAAGCTGGGTAGGAAGCGAGAAAGTTAAAATATGCTGATGCACTCAAGGTTAAACATACTACTTCGGTGGAGGCGATCGCAGTTTCACAGGCGACATTGCGTAATAAACCAATTTCGCCGATAATTTCACCCGGTTGCAGCAATTTTAGGGTAATTGGCATTTGCGTCTGGGGATCGTATCCCAATAGGCGCACTTGTCCTTCATAAATGATCGTGATCCGCTCCGGGAGACTTTCTTTACCGATGATTTTCTGACCGATGCGATAGCGCCAGGCTTGCAGTTGTTCTGATAGATTAGCGATCGCCCCATCTGGTAACTGCTCAAACCCCTCTAAGGTAGTGAGAAATTCGGAAAAAGTGTTCTTAATATAAGTCATATCAAACGAGTCGAAGGTAAAATTGACGAATACAGCCAAAAATATTAGTGAGTATCTGTTACTAACAGTGGTAGTGTTGGTTTTTATGCCAGCAGCAGTAAGATTTCTATGACATTCAGTGTGTCTAAATATATAAAAACACAGAGAGTCGGTTCGTCTAATTGCAGACCGACATTCATCTCATCCGCTTACAACTGTTATGTCTAGTTCAAAACAAAGCATAGTGTAAATAGATCGAGGACAAGTTATCACTTGGTTAACGCCACATAATTTATACAAAATTAAAATCAATATTTAAGCATCGTAAATAGGCAAGATGGATACTCATCAAACCAATACACATAAACATGGCTGTTAAATTTAGCCTTGCATATTTTAATTTATGATAATCAACATCAAAATATCACAGATGCTTTCCTAAGTAAATACCCTAGTTAAGAATTATGTAATAAAACAAACTTTAAATTTCTGAATTATTTTTTACTAATTCTTGAATATAGGGATTGACAATATCACTAATGGCGAAAGACAGGAGCTTTCCTCGTTAAACAGAACCCATACCTGATTATGAAAGAATTCTCCATCACTTTTTTGTTAGCTTAATTTAATAAAAATTAACTGGAAAAGTAAAGGTGAAGATTTTTTGTCACCCTAGAGGAATCAACTATTAAATTTATGAAGGAAAGACAATAACTGCCTTCAGTAAATTCACTAGTTTAATTAATAGCGAGTCCATCTAATCACTATGCATAAAACAACCTCATCCCAGTTACAGGGTGAGGTTGTTTTATTTTACTAAGTAATTACTCGTCTTTTATACTAAGTAATAGTGACACTAAAACTTACCTGCACAATCAGATCGTTGTAATTTTTATTACCACCATTGGCTAAATCTTCAAATTAATTGTGTAAATCAGGGTAATATCTCAGTAAATAGACTGAGCGAAGTCCAACTTATGGTTTATGCAAAGGCTTCATTAGTGATCGCATTTACAAATATATCAAGCCGCCAGTGGAAGTTATTACCCGCAAATAAAACAACCCCATCCCGCAAGCGAGATGAAGTTGGAAAGCTATCACTAAAGCACAATTTAGAAATAACTTTAAGCTGGTAACGAAATTCAAAGAGTCAGAAGCAAAATAGGCTTTATATCTGGCTTATAGACTTAAGTTCTGTAACTCACTTAGTTACATATTTCCTATAAGTTTAGAAAGATTCAGGTTTCTGCAATAATTTGATCTATGCAAGATTTCATTTTTTCAGACACAGATCGTACATAGGGTTCTTTAAAAATGGAATTATGAATCCCAGAAATATCATAAATATCCACTCCCCCTAATGCCAATTTACCCCAACCCATTTTGGAATCAGCTTCTCGTTGTTCAACTACAAGACCATCTTCTGTTCGGAATACGGTTGCTTTACCTGAGTAAACTTGTAAAGCATATTTTCTTAGCGCTTGTATAGTGGCATTTTCCACCATGTATTTCCGGTTGGAGTAAGGTAGGGGGCGACCAAGAATCAGGTGAAAGTGAAAGACAAACCGCCAGAGTATCTCTTTGATTTGATACTTAAACCGTTCTGTATTTCCTTTTACCTGCTCAATAAGATAGTTAGATGCAATTGCTAAAAGACTCTTCCAATCACGAGAGGCTGGCTTTTGCAATGATAGAGATTCAGTGTTTTTTGATCCATAAGTATCAAATAGAACCAGCAAAGCTACTTTCTTACCTTGTATGGCCAATTGCCGAGCCATCTCGTAAGCAATTAAACCCCCAGAGGAGTATCCACCGATTAAATAAGGCTCATGGGGCTGAATAGTCTGGATTTGTTGAATGTAGTGCGCTGCCATGTCTTCAATTCGGGTATAAGGAAGCTGTTTTCCATCTAACCCTTGTGGTTGTAGTCCATAAAATGGTTGATCTGATCCTAAATGCACAGCCAATTCACGGAAACGTAGAACTTCTCCACCCAAGCCATGTACACAGAAGAAAGGAGGCTTAGAACCGTTGGGTTGAATAGCTACTAAAGATGACCAAGGAATCGATGTTTCAGATTTGACATCAGCTGTTGGCACCGCCGCAATCCCAGGTTTTGAGCATATTTCTCGCTCAACAATATTAGCTAACTGCTCAATAGTTGGGGCTTGTAAAAGGATAGATAGAGCTAGATTTTTGCCTACTATCTTTTCAATCTGAGAAAACAGACGTACCGCCAGCAGTGAGTGTCCACCCAAATCAAAAAAGTTATCTGTTATTCCAATCGGATGAATTCCTAAAACATTTTCCCAGATTTCTGTTAATTGAAGTTGTAATGGATTTTCTGCTGTAGCAAATATTTTTTCTCTTTCAGTATTAGTTGGATTAAGAGCAAGTAAGGCTTGACGATCAACTTGACCATTAGCATTCAACGGCAGAGAATCAACTATGACAAAGGTAGGCAACAAATGCTCAGGTAGCTTTTGCTGGAGAAAACTCAGTAGTTGCTCACTCCCAATTGTCTCGTCTTGTTTGGGAACAAGATAAGCAACTAAATGTTTGTCCCCAGAAACATCTTCTATAGCAATCACCACAGCGTTCTGCACGCCTGGATATTGATCCAAAATCGTCTCAATTTCTGTCAACTCAATCCGAAAACCGCGAATTTTAGCCTGATTATCTCGGCGGCCAATAAACTCAATATTGCCGTCACTTAAGTAGCGTCCAAAGTCGCCACTTCTGTAAAGGTATGACCCGGATTCGCTGCTAAAGGGATTAGGGATAAATTTCTTAGATGTTAATTCGGGACGGTTAAAGTAGCCTTGTACAACACCAATACCACTGATGTAGATTTCGCCAGTAACGCCAACTGGTAGGGGTTGCGATCGCTGATCGAGAATGTAGATTTTTGTATTGGCGACCGCTCTCCCTATGGGAATTTCTGACCGAGTGTTACTGGCTTCAGTAGCAGTTTCCGGATCGTAAACCGTGGCGGTTAAAGTTGTTTCTAGCGATCCGTAGGCATTCAGCCAGCGTACTTGCTTGCCAACTTTTTCTACCCAAGTTAAATAAGCATTGCGTGAGACTTTTTCACCACCAACCATAACTAAGCGCAAGCTGACTGGCAAGGTTTGTGAAGATACAGATGGCTCGTTAACTAACTCATACCAAAAAGAAGTAGGTAGATTAATAACGGTAATCTCTTGTTGAGAAATGAATGGGAAAAACTGCGCCGTCGAGTTTGGTAGCTTTTGAGACTGGATAATTGCGCTAGCACCAGTAATCCAACTAGGGAAAAGTGATTCAATGAAAGAATCGCAACTGATACTAGGTAGTAGGAGGAGGCGATCGCTCTGGGTCAACTCCCAAGTGTCACTAATTGCTAGGCTGTGGGTGACGAGATTATGGTGGGTAATGCCTATACCATTGGGTTTTCCATTGCCGCCGGACACATACATCACACAGGCGAGAGTCTGATCAGTGATGTAATATCCTGGATTTTCATTTGCGTGTACGGCGATCTCTTCCCAATCATCATCCAAACAGATAAGTTGTGCCTGATGCTCAGAGAGTTTCTCAACCAATGAGCTTTCGGTTAACACTAAAGATATTTGGGCATCTTCTAAAATGAAAGCTAGACTATCTTGCCCTGATGTCGGAGCTATAGATACGTAAGTTCCCCCTGCTTTCAAAATACCCAACAGTCCCACAATCATCTCTAAGGAAGGCTCTACATTAAGACCGACGAGTACCCCCGATTTTACCCCTAGAGTTTGCAAATAGTGGGCTAGCTGATTTGCACGCTGGTTGAGTTCTTGATAGGTTAGTTGCTGATTTTCAAAACTTGCTGCAATATTATTTGGAGTTCGTTTAGCTTGAGCCTCAAACCACTGATGGATACAAGTATTCTGGGGATAATCAGCCTGTTTGCCATACCAATCAACCAATAATTGATGTTGTTCAGATGCTGTCAACAGGGGTAATTCGGCAATCGGCTGATCGGGATTAGCAACAATACCTTCGAGTAAAGTTTTGAAGTGTCCCAACATCCGCTTTATGGTACTGGCATCAAACATCTCGGCATTGTAATCAAATACCATACCCAGACCATTATCCTGTTCCCGCAAGACTAATGTCAGATCGTATTTGGTTTTACCATGATAGATGTAACCAAATAGAGAAGTGATAGTCAAATCAGGTAGTTGCACTGCTCCCATACCACGACCATTTGACCAAGGAGGATTGAGGGAGAACTTTACTTGAAATAAAGGCGAACTGTTCCGACTTTGTTGTTCTGGTCTAAGTTCTTCAATTAGTCTCTCAAATGGTAAGTCTTGATGGCTATAAGCCTCTAAGCAATCCTTACGCACTCGGTCTAACAATTGTCGGAAAGTTGGATTTCCTGCTAAGTTACCCCGCATTACAAGAGTATTAGAGAAAAATCCAATCAGCCGCTCGGTTTCTACTTGTCCCCGACTTGCACTTGCAAAGCTAATCAGTAGGTCTTCTTGTCCAGAATAACGGTATAGCAATAGCTCAAACACTGTCAGTAGAGTCATGAACAGGGTAACACCCCATTTTTGACTCAGGTCTGTCAGGGCATGGTTCAGCGTCTTTGATAGCAGCAGAGCGGCGCGATCGCCTCGGTAAGTTTGCACACCTTGAGGACGGGGATGATCGTAAGGTAACTTAATGATTGGTAAATTGCCTTCTAGCTTTTGCTTCCAGTAGTTTACCTGTGACTCTAAAACCTCTCCCTGGAGCCATTGATATTGCCAATTGGTAAAATCAGCATACTGCACTGGTAAGGGAGTTAAGGGAGAAGCTTTCCCAGCCGACAATGCTTTATAGATGATAGTGAAGTCTTGATAGAATACATCAGAAGAAGCTCCATCACAAACTATGCAGTGCATATTCCAGATTAGCAGATGCTCGCGATCGCTCAATCGCAGCAGCAGCAACCGCAAAATCGGCCCATTGGCGAGATCAAAGGGTTGATGAGCTTCTTTAGTTGCCAGTAGGAGAGCTTCAGCCTCCCGTTTTTCATCTGGTACTTGCCGCAAGTCAATTATAGGCAGCGTCAAGGAAACATCGGTGGCGATAACTTGAGTCGGCTTTCCATTCACTGCTGGAAAAGTTGTCCGCAGAACTTCATGGCGACGGACGACTTCTCTCAAACTTTCCTCTAGGACAGCAACATTGAGATTCCCTGTAAAACGCACCACAACCGGCATATTATTTGAGGAACTATCAGGTTCAAACTGATGAAGGAACCATAACCGTTGCTGACCAAAGGAAAGTGGCAAGTTGCCATTCCGTTCACAAGCGACAATTGGGGGAATCTGTGAATTGGCAGCTGTAGTAATTTGTCTTAGAAAGTTAATGATTTCGGCTTTTTGAATTTTTAACTCGGTGAGCAATTCCGGCGTGAGACTATCTTTCGCTGCTCGATAGCGTAAGCGTTCGCCCTCTAGCCAAAGTTTGACATCGCGCTGACGTAACTCAGATAGTAGTTCATCTAAAGTTTTCATAGCTCACCTTCCTCGTAATCATCAGCTGTTTCACTATCAGAAGCCTGAACGCCTTGGGTTGCCCAACGCAGAGTTTCCACTCGTTCAGCTAAATCTGCTATGGTTGGTAGTTCAAACAAATTGGACATGAGGATTTCTACTTGCAAGGCTTGGCGCAGTCGAGAAACCACTTGAATTCCTAGTAGAGAATATCCACCCAATTCAAAAAAGTTGTCGTAAATCCCAACCTGCCTGACATTTAAAACCTGTGTCCAGATATCTGCAATCTGCTGCTCAATGGGAGTACGAGGCGCTACATAATTTGCTTCCAGTTCTGGACGGAAAGAATCAGGCTTTGGTAGTGCCTGACGATCAACTTTGCCATTAGCATTTAGCGGCAAGGCTTCCAGTGCCACAAAAATCTTTGGCACCATATATTCAGGAAGCTGTTGTTTCAAGAATCGCCGTAATTCTGAGATTATTTGCGGGTTATCTTGACTAGTTTCTGCCACAAAATAACCAACCAGCACTTTCTCACCAGGAGCGTCTTCTCGAACAATTACTACCGCTTCTTTTATTACCGGATATTGCAAAAGTGCGATTTCAATTTCACCCAATTCTATGCGGAAACCGCTTACTTTTACCTGATTGTCAATCCGACCCAGGTATTCAATCTTTCCATCTGGCAAATAGCGAGCTAAGTCTCCACTTTTATATAAGCGTGATTGAGGATTTGGGCTAAAGGGATTGGCAATAAATCTTTCAGTAGTCAGATCCGGGCGATTAAAATATTCTCGTGCTAAACCATCGCCACCAATATACAACTCACCTGTGATTCCAATTGGGACGGGTTGTAAATGGGAGTCCAAGATATAAACTTGGGTATTAGCAATGGGGCGGCCAATAGGAATAGAAGCCCCTGGCTTTAGTGGTGCTGCAATGTCATAACAGCAGGTAAAAGTTGTACTTTCTGTCGGCCCGTAACCATTAATTAATTTACAGTTGTCTACTGTGTTAAGAAATTTCTGGACGTGGGTAACGGATAAAACATCACCACCTGCTAATAGTTGACGTAAGGGTTTTAAAGCATCAATTTTTTCATCGACTATTAGATGGAATAAACCTGCCGTTAGCCATAAGGTTGTCACCTGATATTGCTGAATTATTTGCCCTAGTTCGTCTAAAGATGGGGTATGGGGAGGAAAGATTATTAGTTTTGCACCGTTAAGCAAACAACCCCAAATTTCAAAGGTTGAAGCGTCAAAGGAGACGGGACTAATTTGTAAAAATACTTCTTTGGCAGTAAGGCTTACATAGTTAGTTTCTTTAACTAATCTAACTACACCTTGATGGATAACACTAACACCCTTGGGCTGACCTGTAGAACCAGATGTATACATTACATAAGCCAAATTGTCAGCCTTGACATTACTAATTAAATTCTCTGGTGTTGTTTGGTTGATAGTATCCCAGTCGGTATCTAGACAAATTACACTTGCTTTGTGAACAGGTAGTTTGTCAATTAGCTGTTTTTGGGTCAACAGTAATTTGATCTGGGTGTCTGAAAGCATGAAAGCTAAACGTTCTTGCGGATACCCCGGATCTAGGGGGACATAAGCTCCACCTGTTTTCAGAATCCCTAAAAGACCTACTACCATTTCTAGGGAGCGATCGACGCAGATTCCCACAAGAACATCTGCACCTACTCCCAGTGTTTGCAGGTATTGCGCTAATTGGTTCGCGCGAATATTTAACTCTCGATAAGTGAGTTGCTGTTCTTGAAATACCAACGCCACAGCATCGGGGGTACGCTCTACCTGCTCCTCAAATAACTGATGAATAGATTTATCTTGGGGATAGTCTGTTTGTGTCTCGTTCCATGTTGCTAATAACTGTTGCTCAACTGCTGGTAAAATTGGCAATTTAGCAATACTTTGATTGGGGTTAGCAACTATACCCAATAACAAAGTTTCAAACTCTGCCATCCGGTGGCGAATAGTGTCAGCGTCAAATAAGTTACTGTTGTACTGACATTCCAGGGTCATCTGACCACGTAATTCCGTAGCATTGATGAACAGTTCAAAGTTCTCGAAGGCACGGGGGTTAGAGAAAAATTCTACTTCCAACCCAGTGAAGCGGAGTTTATCATTATCTAAACCCTGATCGATATTAAATGTAATGGGAACTAAAGGAATCCGGCTAGAATCCCGTGCCAGAACTAATTTTTTGACCAGACTACCAAAGGTAAATTGTTGATGATCGTAAGCATCTAATACAGCCGATCGCCGCGATCGCAAGTAGTCGCTGAAAGATTTTTCGCCATTAATTTGGCTACGCAAAGGTAGTAAATTTACACAGTGACCTACGAGATTATATTGACCCAAAGCAGCTTGTCCGGCGGCTGGAATACCAACAACCAAGTCGTTTTGTCCTGTCAGACGGTGCAGCCAAACTTCAAATCCTCCCAGGATAGTAGTCATAAAGCTACAACCGAGTTTTGTCCCTAGTTGTTTGAGGTTGGCAACTAATTCAGGATTTAAATGCCAATCTTCACGGGCAGCGTTAAAGGTTCTAAGTGGTGGACGGGGGCGATCGCAGGGGAAATCTAGTACAGGTACAGAGTCAGCGAATTGTTGTAACCAGTATTGTTCTGTGGCGATCGCTTCTGGACTATCCGCCTCTTCTTCCTGCAAAATCGCATATTCACTTAAATTGTCTGGTTCTTCCAATTCAGGAACAATACCCTGTTGCAAGCCAGAATAAAGTTTACCCAGATCTGGCATCAGCACTGCCCAAGACCAACCATCACAAATAATATGATGGGCTGTCAAAGTGGCTAGATGCTCCTGCGACTGCAATTTGACAATTTTTGCCCGAAATAGGGGGCCATGTTCCAAATCAAAAGGTTGCTCTACCTCTTGTCGCAAGATACTAGCTAATTTTTCCTGTTGTTCCTGTGGTTCCAGGTTAGAAAGATCAATAATAGGGATTTCAATTTGCCGAGAAGCAACAATGCAGAGTGTATTGCCATCCGTGCTAAAAGTTGTCCGTAGTGCTTCATGACGTTGTACTAATTTTTCCACCGCAGACTGGAAAACTTTGACATCAAGTTCGCCTTTTAGTCGCAGAGATTGGGACTCATTATAAGCACAATTGGCAGCATCCCCCATTTGCACAGAAGCCCAAATTTCTTTTTGTGATTCTGTGGCAGGGGCGGTTAAAAGTAATTCTCCATTTGCAAATGGATCAAAATCAACCGCAGTTAATCTGGATTGGTAATCTACAGGCAATAAGCTCATAAAACTCTATTATTTACTCAGTTTATTCAAAGTTAAATTTAAATCTTTCTTGACAAAGTATTGGTATTCAATTCATTGTTTAGCCAAGATTGTGGATTTTAAATAATTACGCATAGGAACTTCTACAAATCTATATGTCAATGATGCAGCCAATATGATAATCATAAGAAATACTCCTAGAGATGTCAAGGCTTCATATTCTGTGAATCTTTTGCCAAAAGTATGGTGAAATTTATAAATCCATAATGTTTTTAACAATTCTTGAACAAACCAATGAACCATGTAAATCGAGTAAGATATAGTCCCGAAGTACAGCATTAACCGTGAATTTAAAAATTTTGATATTACGCCACTATTATTGATCGATACAGCTAAAATTAGTAGAGAAAAAGCTGGTAGGATTAGCCAATCATGAAGACTACGCCAATAAGTCCAGTAGTAATTCATGATTAGAATTATCCAAGTTATAGCTATAATTGCTAGTAAATTAAGATTAAAATATTTTTTATAATTACCTCTGCGATAGACTTTGTAAGTTATAATCCCGAGTATGCACTCTAGCCCGCATCTAGCTATGGAAGGTATGCCAATAATACTATCTAAATTTCCACGGGTAAAGGTAATTAGTAGTAATATACTGAGGAGAACAGAGATATAAATAATCAAATCATTTTTTTCGTTCTTCCCTAATAAAAAAAACAAGAGAAATGGAAATATGCAGTAAATAACAAACTCTACACTAATTGACCAAGCTGGCTCATTCCAATAAGTATCACACCAAAACAAAGGCGGGCAATTTAAGTCAAATGCTTGGAGAAGGAAAATATTAGCAAAAAGAGCAGTTAAGTTAAATTTACCAGTAAAAGCAGAATTATTTAGTAAGAATATTTTTGCAATTTCTAATCCAATAAATAGAGATAAAACAAATATATGCAGAGGATAAATTCTGGCAAAACGCGAGAATAAATATGAGCGATAGTTAGATGAATTAACTCTGAATGAAAAATCTCCAATATAAACGTGGGTCATGATAAAACCACTCAGAATGAAGAAAAAATCAACCCACAAATATCCATTCCGAAAAAAATCGCTATATGCTGATAAAGTTGAACCAGTTTTAGGTAAAGTGTAATATGAGAAATGATGTACAACAACAACCAAAGCTGCAATACCGCGCAGAGAAGTGAGTGAATTGATTTGGTTATACATTGATATTTTTGGCATTTAATTATCTCAAGAATACAAACAGTTAGATATTTTTAGGATAATGTTTATAGTTTCATGGTATTTTTGAAATACAAGTAGGCTAAACCATTGTTCACTAGATTATGGTTTTGGTGGGCAATACCCACCTATTAATAAAAATCATTTTTCTATATCAAATCTGTCAAGAGTTTAGCTTTTAATTTCTACGTACAACCCTGATTCAGTATTAAAAATTTGAGAATTCATAATTAACCATTTGAGAAAATTGAGATTTTTTTGATAACCTGGTTTAGCCTTCTCTCTATAATTTGCTACATTCAGATCGCCTATGTAAAATTTTTCAATTTCCTCCTCGCTCAATATGGAACGATCATTTTGATTGAAGAGGCTCATATCTTTTTTGCCCTGAATCTGAAATAGGAAATTCAACTCACTATCGATGTGGTAAGGTGTGATAGAGTTTGGAGAAGCTATAAAAATATAAGCACCTAGCCATGTCATCTTCTGACGGAGGGGTTTACCTGTAAGGTCTTCGAGTTCAGTTATGATCTGGTTGAGTAAGGCGGCGTATTCTGGATCTACTTGAACATCTTCAAGCATCACCCAAGAATCGGATTCTTCAATATGTGCGATCGCTTCCGTGATTTCGTTGATTCCAGGTCGATGATTCCACTTTTGCTGAATAGGGACTCGGCTAGTATAAGACTGAATTTTGTCCGTTCTTCCCTGACTTAGGATAGTATTTGCCAAATCAACTAGGCGGGGGATCTCAAACAAAGGGTGTCCCGCAAGATTATGAGAAAATTCGAAGTGAGAACAGTTGAAGTTTTCTTGTAAAGTTGAAGCCTCACTTTGAATAATTTGTTTAGAAAGCTTCAGATCGGACTTAATTGAACCAGGCTTAAGTAGATTATCAGCTGACATACAAAACCTTGATCGATGAGTATTTACTATTTGCAAACACGATTAATTTTTGGTGTTGCTGAATTGGAGTAGGAATTGACATTTTTCGATATGACTTCATACTTTCAATCAGCAACGCCAATTTTTTAAAGCACTCAGGAAACACTTGCAACTTGTAAATATTTCCCAGGTCGCTCAATATCGGGAATATACCAGGCTGGGTTGCCTTGGGGATCTCGACCTAATTTGGCATTAGGCTGCGGAGGGCGATTGCGTAAGCTGTTATTGGTAACTTCGCGGTTTGTTACTTCTATAGGCGGTGCAGTCAAGAAGCCAGCAGACTGCATTTCGGCAATACTTTCTTTAAAGGCTGCCATTACAAAAGCTAGATCGGCTTCGGAATGGGCTGTTGTTAAGAAGCAAGGACGGTGATCCCAAGTATGTACTCCCTTATCCCGCAGCAAGTAAAATAGCAAGTCTCCATAAGCAAACTCTGGTGCCGATTTCACCATGAACAGAGAGCCGAAATTATAAGCTGTAAACGGAGCCTGAACTTGCTGAAAATAGCCCATAAGTTCCGCTACAAATTTATCAGTTCTTGCATTGAGATTTTGCTGCAAGCTGGGGCCACTCTGTTTTAAATGTTGAAGTACTGCTTTAGCGGCTGCTAGTGCTAAAGGATGGCGGACAAAAGTACCAGCAAAGTAAGTCACGCCAACCTCTGGAACTGAGTCATCCCCAAACTGCCAAAATCCACCATCTAAAGCATCCATATATTGCGATTTGCCAGCAATGACTCCAATCGGCAGTCCACCGCCCACAATCTTGCCATAGGTTGCGATATCAGCTTTGATCCCAAAATGCGCTTGAGCGCCACCTGGATGAATTCTAAATCCGGTAACGATTTCATCAAAAATTAGGGCAATACCAGCTTGTTCTGTAAAATCACGTAATTGGTGCAAGAATTCCTTGGGTTGGTATTCAGGACGACGGCTTTGCACAGATTCAACCATCACTGCTGCTAACTCATCAGCCCGATTTTTGAGGATTTCTAGAGACTCAGGCGAATCATAGTCTAGTACCAAGATGTTCTCTACCATTTCCGGTGGAATACCGGGAGCAGCCGGAATTGACCGGAGTTTTTTTGTCCCCCGAACAATTACTTCATCCAAAATACCGTGATAAGCTCCAGAAAAGATGGCGATTAAGTTACGCCCTGTAATTGTGCGTGCCATCCGCATGGCTCCCAAAACCGCCTCGGAACCTGTGTTGCAAAAGGCTGCTCGGTCAAAGTTAGTTAACTCACACATTAGCCGTGCCACTTCTCCAACTAAGGGAGTTTGTGGCCCAATTTCCATACCGAGTTTAAGTTGTGCTTCAATTGCTTCGGTAATGAAAGGTGGCGACCAACCAAACAAATTCAAACCGAAACCATTGCTTAAATCGACATATTCATTGCCATCAACGTCCCAAAGTTTAGAACCCGATGAACGAGCCGCGACGATGGGGTAAACCATCTCTTTCATCATCGGGTTAAACCCAGAAACGGTTCTTGGATCTGCCAGATAAGGGCGATGAGATTGAGTATATTCTTTGGATTTTTGAGTCCGTTGGGTATATCTTTGGATAATTTTGTCTAGATGAGTGCGTTGTTGCGTTGTCAGAGTTTTAGTCTGGGTTTTTTCAATTCGAGCAGCCGCACCAAATGCCTTTTTAGCGCCATTGGTATCAGTTTCTACCGATGGAAGTGATTCTTTGCTGGTTTGAATAGCTGGGACAGATACAGCATTTTGTGGTTTGACACCATTATTTTGAGGTGTCGCCGCAGGTGCAACTGGGATTGTTACAGGTTGACTGTTGTTAGCCAATAGTGCCAATTGCTGACTCATGATTTGTAGCTGCTGATTAATCACATTTTCGAGGAAACTGGATGCAGCAGGTTGGGGAGAAATCTGAGGTGCAGAACCGTTTGTATGAACTTCATGCATCACCAAAGTGGGTGATGTGGTTGCAGGTGCTGGCAATTTTACTTCTGGAGTTGGTTCTGCAACGGTTTCTATTAATCCTAATGCTGACAAAGTTTCGGGAGACAAAGCTGGATTGATAAAGTCAGCCAGTGTTCCTAAATTGGGGTAAATTTCTAGTAACTGCCTAAGTGTTACCTTGACTTGAAATTTTTTCTTTAACGCTAGCCCGACTTGCGTTAGGGATAAAGAATCTAATCCCATTTCTAAAAATGTTGTCGAATCGTCAACACTAGCAATTTCCAATCCTGAAGTTTCTTCGATAATTTCTTTTAGCAGAGGAATGAGCTTTTGCTGAGGGTATGTTTTCATAGTTTGGGTCTTTTCTAAAAACTGGCGATTTGGAGGTTTAGGAGTTGTTGCACGATTGGGATGAGGTGGAGGATCAATCCAGAAGCGTTGGCGTTCAAAGGGATAGGTAGGCAGAGAAATCCGTTGGCGTGTTTCCCTTTGATAGAAGTTGCTCCAGTCAATAGATACTCCTGCTAGCCACAGTTGTCCTACTGCCTTGAGTAATGCCGTCCATTCGGCTTCATTCTCAGCGTTATCACTGAGAGAAGATATGGCTATCTGTTGTTTAATATCTTTTGCTTGTTGGCGGGCTAGGGTTGTAGTTGTAATTCGTGGCCCTACTTCTAAAAGTAGGCGTTCTGGCTGTTGCCAGATGGTTTTTACACCTTCGGCAAATCGCACAGTCTGACGTAGATGTGTAGCCCAATACATCGGATCGGTTGCTTGCTGGACTGTAATCCAGTCGGCGGTAACTGTGGAAACGAAGGGAATTTGGGGAGGCGATAATTTAACTTTCCCAACTACCTCAGCAAAGGGGGCTATGATGCTATCCATCATTGGGGAATGGAAAGCATGGGAAGTGTGTAAACTGCGACAAACAACTTCTTCGCTTTCTAGTTGTTTTTGCAGAGCCGCGATCGCTTCTGTTGGCCCAGAAACTACACAAAGAGAAGGGGCGTTAATTGCGGCGATCGCTAATTCTGCACTCAATCGCGGCTCTACCTCTTTAGCTGGTAGGCGCACTGAGAGCATAGCCCCTTCTGGTAACTCCCACATGAAGCGACCACGATTTGCAACCAATATCAGCGCATCTTCTAAGCTAAATACACCCGCTATACAAGCAGCGACAAATTCGCCAATACTGTGGCCAATCATGGCTTGAGGCTTGACTCCCCAACTTTGCCACAGTTGTGCTAGGGCGTATTCAATAACAAATAATGCTGGTTGGGTAAAGCAGGTTTGCCGTAGGGAGATAGCCGCAGTTTCGCGTAGGCGTAGCCCGCCGTAGGCATCGCTCGGTGCGGGATACATAATCTCTCGTAAATCCTTACCCAGTAAAGGTTTAAGGATTTCCGCACATTCATCTACTACCTCCTGAAATACAGGTTCGCAATTGTAGAGATTCAGTCCCATGTCCACATATTGCGATCCTTGTCCGGGGAACATGAAGACAACGGCTGGATTACGGATTTCTGTATGGCGGGTATTTACTTGATTTGGATCTAAAGATTGCAACGCTGCGATCGCATCTTTTATATCGTGACAAACTATACTACGTCGATAATTTAAGGCTTTGCGCCCTCGCTGTAGGGTATAAGCTACATCCGCTAAGTTAATTTCAGCATTGTATTGTAAATGTTGCTGCAAATTTGCCGTTGCAGTTTCTAAGGCTTTGCTAGTTTTTGCCGAGAGCAACAATAGCTGCTGTGGGCGAGAAGATCCTGAACTTTGAATTTGTGGCGCTTCTTCCAGCACAATATGAGCATTAGTCCCGCCGACACCAAAAGAACTTACACCGGCTCGTCGCGGAGTTTCACCTTCTGACCATTCAGCTAGTTTGGTATTGACATAAAAAGGGCTATTGGCAAAGTCAATCTTGGGATTGGGAGTCTCAAAATTTAAGCTAGGTGGAATCTTTTTATAATGCAAAGCCAAAACGGTTTTAATTAATCCTGCGACCCCCGCCGCCGCAACTAAATGTCCGACATTGCTTTTCAGAGAGCCAATCGCACAAAATTGTTTAGCATCTGTATGTACCCGAAATGCTTGCGTCAACGCTTCAATTTCAATGGGATCGCCTAAAGGTGTAGCTGTACCGTGAGCTTCAATATAAGAGATGGTTTCTGGGTGGAAGTTGGCATAAGCTTGGGCCATTGCAACAGCTTCGGCTTGTCCGTCTACACTGGGAGCCGTAAAGCTAACTTTATCAGACCCGTCATTATTGATCCCAGAACCGCGAATTACGGCATAAATGCGATCGCCTTCATTAAGCGCGTCTTCTAAACGCTTGAGGACAACCACCCCTGCGCCATTGTTAAACATTGTGCCTTGAGCGCTGGCATCAAAGGGACGACAATGCCCATCCCCAGACAGCATACTGCCTTCTTGAGCTATATAACCGCTATTTTGGGGTGTAGTCATAGATACACCACCCGCTAAAGCCATGTCGCACTGATAACTGCTTAAGGCTTGGCAAGCTTGAATAATTGCTACTAAAGAAGTGGAGCAAGCCGTATTAACACTGACAGCCGGGCCTTTGAGGTTGAGTTTGTAAGCAGCACGGGTTGTTAAAAAGTCTTTTTCATTTGCTAGCATGGTCTGGAACTCGCCGATGCGATCGACAATTTCCATACGTCCAGCAATGTGGTTAGCAAAATAAGTATTTTGACCACAACCAGCGTATAAACCAATCAAACCTTCAAAAGACTCTGATTCATAACCAGCATTTTCCAAAGCTTCATAAACCAACTCTAGAAAAACTCTGGCTTGTGGGTCCATAACCACAGCTTCCAGTGGATTGATGCCAAAGAAAGCAGCATCAAAGGTTTCTCCCCCAGGAATGATCCCTCTAGCTTTTACGTAGCTAGGATCTTTGCAAAGGTTCGGGTCAATGCTGGGGTCTAGTTCCTCATCTTGAAAAAAAGTTGTTGACTCTAGTCCTTCACACAGATTCCGCCAAAACTCATCAACATTCCCAGCGCCTGGAAATCTTCCTACCATGCCAATAATGGCAACACCATCAATAGGATTTTGGTTATCTGAGGTTTGCATATTAAACACCTTGTTGATGATTACGGCGACGAGCTTGAGCTGCTTGTTGGCGTTGGGCGCGATTTTGCAGCTTGTCATGAGACGGTTGGCTGTTCTGGTTTGAATGCAAATATTTTGCTAAAGAGCCAATCGTTGAATACTGAAATAGCTTCACTGTCGGTAACTCAATACCAAGTTCCTGTTTTACTCGTACAGCAACTTGCAGAATTGAGATTGAAGTTCCTCCCAAATCAAAGAAATTGTCATCAATCCCGACGCGATCGATTTTGAGCAGTTCAGATAAAATACCTGCAAGCAGCCGCTCTAACTCGGTTTGGGGAGCAATATAAGCTTGTTCCAATTGCGGACGTTCTCTACTTGGTGCTGGCAATTTATGTCTATCTACTTTTCCATTTGCAGTCAAAGGCAGTGATTCTAACATCACAAAGGCCGATGGCAACATATAATTAGGTATTCTCTGCTGTAAGAAATTACGCAATTTATTATGTGTGTATCTACTGTTATATTGAGGAACAACATAAGCTGTCAACTGTTTTTCACCTGCTTCATCTTGACGGGCTAAAACGACAATTTCCCGAACATCAGGATGTTGTGCAATCTCGCGCTCAATTTCACCTAGCTCAATTCGGAAACCGCGAATTTTTACCTGATTGTCAATCCGACCTAAAAACTCGATATTGCCATCTGGAAGATAACGAGCTAAATCTCCAGTCTTGTAAAGCCGCGTTGCTAAATTGCTATCAAATGAGTGAGAAATGAATTTTTCAGCAGTCAAGTCGGAGCGGTTCAAATAGCCTCTAGCTAATCCATCACCACCAATGTATAATTCGCCAGCTTCTCCAATTGCTACCGGTTCGAGGTTGTTATCTAATATATAAACTTGGGTATTAGCAATTGGACGACCAATAGGAATAGAGACACCTGGTTTTAGTGGTGCTGTTATCAGATGGCAACAGGTAAAAGTTGTATTCTCAGTTGGGCCATAACCATTAATTAGCTGACATTGTTCTACTGTTTGGAGAAACTTTTTTACATGGGGAACAGATAAAACATCGCCACCCGCTAAAAGTTGACGCAAGGATTTTAAAGCATCAATTTTTTCATCCACTATCAGATGGAATAAACCGGCTGTGAGCCAAAGAGTAGTAACTTGATATTGTTGAATAATCTGCCCCAATTCTTCTAAAGATGGTGTATTGGGAGGACAAATTACTAATCGCCCACCGTTAAGTAAGCAACCCCAAATTTCAAAAGTTGAAGCGTCAAAGGAAATAGGAGCAAGTTGGAGAATTATCTCTTCATCGGTGAGGTGAACATAATTAGTTTCTTTAACTAACCTAACTACACCGCGATGGATAACGCTAACACCTTTTGGTGTACCTGTAGAACCTGAAGTATACATGACATAAGCTAAGTTATCAGCAGTGGCGTTACTGCTTAAGTTTTCTTTTTTATTTTGGGCGATTGTATTCCAATCTGCATCTAGACAAACTACAAATGCTGTATGAGTAGGTAATTTAGCAATTAGTTTTTTTTGAGTTAATAGTACCGATACCTGGGTATCTGATAGCATGAAAGCTAAACGTTCTTGTGGATACCCTGGATCTAGTGGTACATAAGCTCCACCTGCTTTGAGAATAGCTAAAAGTGCTACAACCATTTCTAAGGAGCGCTCTATGCAGATGCCTACAAGAGTTTCTGTTCCTACCCCTAGTGTTTGGAGATATTCTCCTAGTTGATTAGCACGACTATTCAAATCTCTATAGGTGAGATGCTGATCATTAAAGATTAATGCTACAGCATCGGGTGTTTTCTCAACCTGCGCTTCAAACAACTGATGAATACACGCTTGCCGAGGATAATCAGTTTGAGTCTGATTCCAGTCTATCAGTAAGTCTTTTTCAGATTTTTTCAAGATCGGTAATGTTAAATTATCTCGTTTTATGTTATTTTCTAATGGTAAGGCTTGAGGATAATTTGCCAACAAAATGTTTTTATTTTGATCGAATGAATTAGTTATTGGTTTCATGTTTATTTAATTACCGTAAAAAATGTATTTTTTCGCAAACCGTGTAGTTTTTAAGTAATGCTGCATTCTTAACTCAACAAACTTAATTGTTCCGAGATAAATCACTAATGAGTATTTTAGTGCATTTAAGATAATACTGTTATTTTTCGTGTTTATAGAAACAGATAAAATTAAAATAGAAAAGGCTGCGACTATTAGTATATCCTGATAGTCATAATGCATAATAAAGAATATGCATAATAATGATAAGAAAACAGTAAAGTTATGACCTAGATATTTCCGAAAATTACCAATATAGTAGACTTTATAAGTAATAATCCCAATTATCGCTTCTAGAGTACATCTACTTATTGCAGGTATACCTAGAAAGTTAAGATGTCCATAAGTGAATTTTATTAATAAAAATAAGCACATTAATAAAGTTAGATAAATCACTAAATCATATATTCTCGGAAGTTTCACTAAGAAAAATAATAATAAAGGTAATAGCAAGTATGCAATCCACTCTGCACTGATTGACCATGTAGGCTCATTCCAAGATGTATTATCACCAAATAATTGCGGAGACTTTAAGTCTAAGACTTGAATCATAAAAATGTTATTAAAAAGGGCAACAATCTTTTGAGTATCTGTAAATGGAAGAAAAGATTGGTTTGTCGGGTCAAAAATAGATTTACTTTTAAATAAGAAAAATCCTAACTTTAAAAATTCAACTCCTAAAAACAACAGAATCATAAATATATGCAAAGGATAAATTCTAGTAAATCTTGAATATAAAAATTGCCTATAATTATGAATACTAACTTTTGTTACAAAATTGTTAGCATAAATATGAGTCAAAATAAAACCGCTCAAGATAAAGAAAAAGTCAACACATAAATATCCATTAAAGAAAAATTTACTATATAAAGCTATACTCTTATCGAAATTAGGTATGACGCAACCAACATAATGATGTATGACAATTAATATAGCTGCAACACCACGCAGGGATGTTAAAGCTTTTATATGTTTAACCATTAGTATTTTTATTTAGGAACTTAGTATTTTTTTTAGCTTTTAAGCTATATTTAAAGATTAATCTCACAAGAAGATATGCCGCGATCTTACAATGTTTGTATGAAAGGGCACTGACTTTAAGATTTGGTTATCTCATTCTGACCTATTTCCTTAAAATCATAGTTATTTTCAATACATCTTCATTGAAAATTAAAACTTCAGGGATGGTTTGCAATGGGAGTATTAACTGTACGTTCGCTTATTCTGAGAAAACAAGAAGAATGAATGCCTTGAGGGGTAATAAAGACAAGTGTGAAGACAGTATCAGGAAGATAGTGAACATAGAACTAATACTGAGTTGCATTTAAAGATAGTAGGGAGGAAGCCATACAAACAAAGCCCAACAGTGAACGCGAACAGCGTCTCCAAGAGTTGCAATCCCAAGATCTTGCGTTCGCGAAGCGTGTCCGAAGGACTTATGCTTCATTCCGCTTTGCTCCATTCGCAATGACAAATGTATATTTAATTTTGCATTCTGAAGGGGTGACAAAGAGGCTACAAAGCAGATGGACGAATTAACCTTAAATTGCTATATCCTCTTTTTGGTAACAATAGCCAATAAACAAGTATTGCTCTTTTTTGTTCAATCAAACTGATGACGAAGACATTTTCATAACGCCACTGTGTTCTATCAATAGCAAAAATCAGTTGTTTATCCTGAGATTTTCGGCTGTTTTTTACCCATCGTTTGATTAAGAGTACTCCAAGTAAAAAAATGCCCAATTGTCATTGCGAGCGAAGCGAAGCAATCGCAGCTCTTGGGATTGCTTCGCTTCGCTCGCAACGACGGGTTTTGGATCATTTATTTTTTGGAACACTCTAATGGAAACCACAGGTATTGAATTGATAACTGGGGTAGCAATAAAAATCTTTGAATACTCCCTCGCCGACTTTCAAATTTTATTGGTTGTGGAAATACTGTCGCCAGCTTCTCAATCGTCACAGTTTTATGAAATTGCAACAGCACAGTGCAAGATTTCCAGCATCTTGCACTGTGTGGGTGTCAGTAGATTTTGAAAGCAGTTTTGGTAGAATTTAGGTAACATTATCATTTGATAGGTCTTGTTGAGAATACCTGACCTATCTTTTTTTTACCTCAAAACGGTCACACTCTTCTATTTCCTCACCTTTAGCCCCTTTGTCACCCCTTCAGGCTTTTTGCTTAACTTGACACCAATGGGCACTGCTGTGCCCTTACACCTCACTATATCTCCACAAATTATCAATAGACTTCAAGTCTTAAATAACAAACTCTATGGAAAATCTAGCGTTCTAAACAAATTATTTGATAATTTATATCAATAAGTAAAATGTTGTCTATGATGGTAAAAGTCTACATAACATTTCTTCCACCTCAGTAAATCTCACTGAAGGCTGATATTTTAATATGTATAAATAGGCATTTCTATTTATGTCAAGGTATGGAAACAAAAGTATAAAAAATGTTGCCTTTCTAAAAATGTTTGTTATATTAGTTTACATAAGGCAATAAACCTTAAATATTAAGTTTGGAGTCCGAACCATGACAAACGCAAGCACAACAAAAGTCACCACTCCCGTAATTGAAGATCGTAATGCTTGGCGCTGGGGCTTTACCCCACAAGCAGAAATTTGGAACGGTCGCTTGGCAATGATTGGCTTTTCAGCAGCCATTTTGGTTGAAGTTTTTTCTGGTCAAGGTTTTCTACATTTTTGGGGCATCCTGTAAGTTTTAATATCTAAGATGACCTATAAATAAAAAAACCTGGAGTGCTAATTCACTACCAGGTTTTTTATTTGTTTGCGATTAGTCATTCGCTTTAAACAAATGACTAATAATTAATAACTACCGAATATATTCCTTGAGAACGCTGTTACGATTGGGGTGGCGTAACTTACGAAGTGCCTTCGCCTCAATTTGACGAATCCGTTCGCGGGTAACGTTGAAAATCTGTCCGATTTCCTCAAGGGTCTTCATTCGACCATCATCCAAGCCATAACGTAGTCTGAGGACATCGCGTTCGCGAGGGCTAAGACTGTCAAGAACTTTTTCCAAGTCTTCGCGCAGAAGATTTTTGGAAACTTGGTCTTCTGGTGTTTCACCATCGGATTCAATAAAATCGCCTAATCGAGAATCTTCCTCTTTACCAATAGGTGTTTCTAATGAAATAGGCAACTGGGCGGATTTAGCAATAAACCGCAACTTCTCAATGGTCATTTCCATCCGAGTAGCGATTTCTTCCTCGGTAGGTTTACGACCCATTTCTTGAGATAGTAACTTGGTAGTTTTCTTAATCCGAGAGATGGTTTCGTAAAGGTGAACTGGAAGACGAATTGTGCGGGATTGGTCTGCGATCGCACGGGTAATTGCTTGACGAATCCACCATGTAGCATAAGTGGAGAACTTATAACCTTTTTCGTGGTCAAACTTTTCAGCGGCACGAATCAAACCGAGACTGCCTTCCTGAATTAAGTCTTGGAACGACAAACCACGATTCATGTACTTCTTAGCAATTGAAACTACAAGACGGAGGTTAGATTGTACCATCTTGTCTTTCGCCCTGCGACCAACATGGAGCCGATAACGAAAAGCTGGCAAAGGTAGTTGTACTGCTTCTGCCCATTCACTATCTTTAGGATCGCGATCTAACTGTTCTGAGAGTCTTTCCCGCACCCTCTCTAATTCCAGCAAATCGGCGATTTTCCGCGCCAATTCGATTTCTTCGTCTGCCCGCAACAGCCGAATTCTACCAATTTCTTGCAAGTAAAGCCGAATCGAATCTTCTGTGTAATGCTTTTTCTTGCTTTGTGTCCGACGACGCGATTTAGCGGCTTTTCCAGACTTTGCGTCGTCCTCATCAGTCTGAGGCTCTAAAAATTCATCGTCACCTTCATCGATGATAAGCAAGTCCTCTTCATCATCTATTAAGAGTTCTTCTAACTCGAGCTCAGGCTGATTCATTATTTCTAGGTCAGGCTGATATATGCTTTCGAGTACGTTGTTAGCCTGGTTCATGCCGCGTTCCTCATGCTCCTTGCAGAATCAATTACTCAAGATGTGTTTACTGCTCTTTTAAACGAGCCAATGGTCAACCGAAAATAAGTTTTTTGGCAGATTTGCCAGAAATATTTTCGGACGTTTCTCACCTCCAATAGGAGGCTTGTTTAGTTTAGTTTAAGCCATGTCTAAAAGTGATTTGCTCACCTTAGTAAATGTTATATGTGTTGCTATCACATACTGCTTTCAACTAACTGGTCAAAAAAAATACTCGTCTCTCTTAAAAAAATTGCCACTCTATACTAATGAGTTCAGAATGCTGGCATATTTTCCTATAAAGACTCTTCCGATTGTAGCCTGTTTCACAGAAATTGCACTCTTTTTGTGTATTAATCATGAATTCATTAAGCAACTGTTAGCCACTTTCACCAAAAAGACATTAAAAACGGGAGTTATACCCTTAAATTTTTTCTCTACTTTTCGGAATTGCAGCGACACTCTTATTACATTACAAAGTAAGTACGCTTGCTCCTGCTCGATTTCATGTATTTTACACAACATTAATTACTTAGAAAGAGTGGATTGGATGTTAACTCAGACGACAAGTCTTAATCTAGTCATTTTTACATTTCCTTCATAAATTACGCATTCCTGAGATTAAAGCTAGTCTTTGATTGGGTAAATACAACCAGGGTGGTAGTGCTTGCCTTAAAGCAGTTAACCTTCTGCTTACTAATTACCTTAACTGAGGAGTTGAGGCTGTAGCAGATCGATCTGATGGCAGATCAATTTAAGTTTAACTAATTCGGCCTTATTCACACGTTAGCGCACTGTGGCGATTTAAGCCCTATGAAACTTGACAAACTCTTCTTATTGTATACAAGGATATTTTAATCAATTCAAAAACAATTTGTCCTGTGAACTCGCCAGTATAGTCTTATTTCAGGCAAAACTTCATTAGATACATACGATACAATCGCGATCGCCACGACACTACATGAAGATATTAACAAGTTTTTCGCCAGATGTTGTGTGTTTCCAGTAGCCATTACCTCAAGCCAAGAGAATCCAGAACATTACCTGATGATTTTAGTTACAAAGCTGGATTGCGTAACTTAGTTGTAAATTTAAATACTTTTATTTCGGTAAGTTTCTGTCATCTTATGATGAGAAATCCTCAAGATACTTATTAATTGCTGGTTGATAGATTGATATTCAGTTATTTTCTTAAAGGATAACAAATGTGTTTCTAGTTGGTAGACAAAATTAATTCGCTATGTAATTGCAAAAATTATTGTTCTAACTAAATTTCCAACAAAGTTGGTAGTCTTGCTAACGCTAAAAGATTCAATTTTTGTCAGATATTGACAATAAGCAAATTATATGATTGTTCATTAATTTAATAATTTACGTAAGAGTTACGGAATAACATAGACGGGGAGCGGCTTGTCGGAGGCGTAAGTGGATAAAAAAATACGTTTTGGCTAAGGATTTTTGGTGTTGATTTTAGGGATGTAGAGACGTTGCAACGTCTCTACAAAGGTTTCAGGGTTTAACCGAACCGTTTTGATTTATAAAATCTTGGTTTGTCATCAGCCAAAAGAAATATTTTAGAGAAAAATTTTGGATATAAAAAAGGTAATGGGTGAAAATGTATCACTCATTACCAATGCTGTAAATTATTGGAGTAGTTTCAGGGAATTGATGCTAGATATCTAAATCAGTGAAGTTGAGTTTAGAACCATAAGTTTCGATAAATTCTCGTCTAGGTGCGACGCGATCGCCCATTAAAATTGTGAAGATGCGATCGGCTTCAGCAGCATCCTCAATTTCGACTTGCTTCATTTTGCGGGTTTCTGGGTTCATTGTGGTGTCCCAGAGTTGTTGCGGCATCATTTCACCCAAACCTTTGAAGCGTTGGATGGTATAGTTGGCGTTAGCGGGGAATTTGGCGATCGCTTGATTTTTTTCGCGATCGCTATAGCAGTACTCATGATTACGTCCCCGTTCTACTTTAAACAGTGGGGGACAAGCAATATAAATAAAGCCTTGTTCAATGAGCGCTCGCTGATATCGATAGAAGAATGTTAACAACAAAGTACGGATGTGCGCTCCATCTACGTCAGCATCCGTCATAATAACTATGCGGTGATAGCGCAGTTGGGTAGAATCGAATTCATCACCTTTGACACCTAAACCGAGGGCTGTAATTAACGATTGAACTTCGTTATTTTTATAAATTTTAGCGTCATCGGTTTTTTCAATGTTGAGAATTTTACCACGTAGAGGCAAGATAGCTTGAGTGCGGCGATCTCGTCCTTGTTTCGCACTTCCCCCTGCTGAGTCGCCTTCGACGATGAATATCTCAGATTCGCTAGGATCGCGAGAACTACAATCTGCCAATTTACCGGGTAATGGTGAAGATTCTAGTACAGATTTGCGCCGAACTAATTCCCGTGCATGACGGGCTGCTTCTGCGGCTTTGAAAGCTTGGATAGCTTTATCTAAAATTGAATCTGCGATCGCCGGATGAAATTCTAGATATTCGGTGAGGACTTCTCCCACCAAAGAATCGACAATCCCCCGCACTTCAGTATTACCGAGTTTAGTTTTGGTTTGTCCTTCAAATTCTGGATCTGGGACTTTAACGGAAATTACCGCAGTCAAACCTTCGCGGACGTGTTCGCCACTGAGGTTAGTTTCATTCTCTTTAATTTTATTGCGCTTACGAGCGATCGCATTTAATGTCCGAGTTAAAACCGCCTTCAACCCTTCTAAGTGCGTACCACCATCCACAGTGCGAATATTGTTAGCAAAACCTAGTACATTATCCGTATAAGCATCAGTACACCATTGCAAAGAAACTTCCACTTGTACGTTATTGCGTTCCCCTTGCACATAGATAATTTCTTCATGCAGTGGTTGCTTCTCGCGGTTCATGTACGCGATATATTCTTTAATACCACCCTTATAATTGTACGATTCTACCTTGGGTGTATCGCTTTTTAGTAGTTCTAGACGGTGGTCAGTAAAGGTAATTTTGACACCTGCATTTAGATACGCCAACTCCCGTAGGCGACCTGATAAAGTGATGTAATCAAACTCAATGCTAGTTGTAAAGATTTGGGTATCTGGCTTGAAGGTGACAGAAGTTCCAGTTCTAGCTTCTTTGTAAGGCTTTGCTTGCAGTTCGCTAACTGGGATACCGCGTTCATAGCGTTGGAGATAAACCTTTTTATCTCGCCAAACTGTAACTTCTACAACCTCAGATAAGGCATTAACAACAGAAATACCAACCCCGTGTAATCCTCCAGAAACTTTGTAGCCACCGCCGCCAAACTTACCACCAGCGTGTAGTACAGTCATCACGGTTTCCAAAGCTGATTTCCCGGTGCGCGAGTGAGTATCAACGGGAATACCGCGACCATCATCTGTTACAGTCACAGAACCATCAGCGTTGATATCCACTTCTATATGAGTGCAATGACCCGCCAAAGCCTCATCGATTGAATTGTCCACCACCTCGTAAACTAAATGGTGGAGTCCTCGCGGCCCAGTGGTACCGATGTACATTCCTGGTCTTTTGCGGACGGCTTCCAGACCTTCCAGAACTTGAATCTGATCGGCACTGTAACTGCTCGTCATGTAAACTCTCCTGATGCGTGGGGTTAAACTCGCCTAAAATTAATTAAAAGCAAAAACACTCCAAAATTGTAGCACAAAAGCCTTGCTAGCGTCTGTAGGGCATTTTCAAGAGAAGTTTATACTAGGGTTGCACTACCGGGCGAGATGAGGAAGATGAGGGGGATGAGGGAGATGGGGAAGAAATGACTAAATTAATTGTGATTTGTGGGGCGACGGCTACAGGTAAGTCGGGTTTGGCTTTAGCTTTGGCGATGCGGTTGGGTTTTGTAATTCTTAGTGCCGATTCTCGTCAAGTTTACCGTGAGTTGGATATTGGGACAGCAAAACCAACTCTGGCACAACAAAAATTAGTACCGCACTACTTAATAGATATCTGCGATCCCACAGACACGATGACAGTAGCAGACTATCAGGAACAAACACAAGCCTTAATTGCTTCTGTTGATGTTACACCACTTTTGCTAGTTGGTGGCACTGGTTTATATATCCGTTCCATTGTCCAAGGTATGAAAATTCCGAGAGTTGCACCACAAACTGAATTGCGATCGCAACTTGAATTTCTCGGTCAACCACAACTCTACGCCATGTTACAACAAGTTGACCCCGTTGCAGCACAAAAGATTCATGCTAATGATTCAGTCCGAACTTTAAGAGCATTAGAGGTATATTATGTTACTGGACATCCGATTTCGCAACAGCAAGGGGAGAATCCACCGAATTATCCAATTTTGCAAATTGGTTTAGATTGCGATGTTGAAAAGTTGGGGAATAGGATTAAACAGCGTACTGAGCAAATGATAGCAGATGGTTTAGTTGCTGAGGTGGAATATCTTTGTCAAAAATATGGCTCTGATTTGTCTTTATTGAATACTTTGGGCTATCAAGAAATAAAGCAATATTTGGCTGGGGATATTTCCTTGGATGAAGCAAAAGAATTAACAGTTTTGCATACACGACAATTTGCCAAGCGACAACGCACTTGGTTTCGAGCATATCCCAAAATTGAATGGTTTGATGCGAATGATCCCGAATTATTAGAGAAGGTTTGGCACAGAATAAATGAGTTTACAAATTGTGCTAATTAGTGAGATTTGTTACTCATGTAAAGACGCAAAATTTTCGCGTTTTTACATGAGTGTCCTAAAGAGTTTCGGGATCGATGCCCATAGCTCGTAGCCGTTCTGCTAAAATTTGGGTGCGTTGTTCAGCTTCTTCTGCGCGTTGTCGTTCCTGTTCTGCGCGTTCATCTCCAGTTAGCAAAGCAGTACCATCTTGGTAGCACCAGCGTAACCAAATATCCTGCCTATCTTCAAATTTACCTTTCCACAAAGTTATACCTAAACCAACTTGTTCTAACCAAGTTTCTGAAGTTTCAAAGTAGCGTGTTCCCCTAAGTTCATAAATATGCAGTATTTTTTCTGCTAATTGCTGATTTGGATCATATACGATGTAGTAACTAGCCCGCATGTGTTCATAAATTCGCAGTTTTTTGCCCAGTTCATCACCTTCTTTGTTAGAGACAATTTCGAGGACAACTTCGGGAGGTTTGCCAAAACGCCAAACCATATAACAACGATTTTGTTTTTCCCACCAATTTTCAGGTACTTGAACATCTAAGCTAAGAAAAATATCAGGTACAATGGGAGGCTGAAGGTCTGTGTAGTAAATACCTATATTAGCTTCAGCTAAAAAAGTTTGGTTTTGTAGAGAACTGTAAAGAGACCCGATTAAAAGGCGTTGTTGTTTGGCAGATGCAAAATTATCCACAGGTGTATCATCTTCAGTTACTAGCTGGTTGGCATCTGGCACATAGTAATCATCATCATTGATTAGAACTTGCTGAACCATGACTTTATCCAGTATTTGAGAGTGTTATTTCTAGGTTAGTTAATTTTATCGAGTAAATGAGCATATAGGAATCAGGTTTTATTTTTGAAATATACGTAGGGTGCGTTATGCCAAAGGCTAACGCACCACTTCGGATTTTAGATGCCGTACTCTCGCCAATAACACACCCTACAGTACTTCTATTTTTTCATGCAATCAAATATGATTCCTATATATGGTAAATAAATAGCACTCAAGGCAATTAGTAATTCAAGACTAATTGACTTAAAAAGAAGGCAAGGGCTGCACTACCTAAAGGCACTGTCAAATTGTCAATACCCAAAAACGAAAAAGCCTCTAAACCAGTAGCGATAAATGCAACCGCGAGTGATATTACCCAAGTTTGCCAACTGTTTCCTTGAGTTCCAACTAAAATCAAAATACTGATGAGATAGCTAACGAGCATCATAGTTAGGGAACCTTCCCAACTTTTTTGTGTACCAAAGACTTTATACTTGTGTGTACCAAAACGTTGCCCAATTAAGGCTGCTAGTCCATCTCCCCAAGTCATGATCAAAATTCCTAGTGCTGCGTATTGGGGTTGTTGTAAGTACCAAAAAGAAGCAACTAAAATACCAAAACTGATAGAGTAAAAAAATGTTCCCAAACTTTGCCGTCCAACGCTATTAATACCAGGAAGAATAGGCAATCGGTAGGATAATAAGGTGATTGCACTCGCTAAAATGGAAGCTGTAATCCCTACACTGGCGGGAATATCTAGCCACCAAGCAAGTAAAATCACGTTACCAGTGCCAATATGAACTATCTTCCGCACAATTTCTGGCTCGTCGGTGAAGCGGTTTACCAACCATGCAATCACGAGGATGAGTAATACCCAAATTGCAGTAATCGCAATTTGCAGCCATAAAACCGGAATTGAGGTGAAGTCAGAAAATGTAGTTAACAAAGATGTAACAAAATGAAAAATTTTACCTCTGTTACTAATTTATAAGATTTAGGTAACTGCAATGAAACTATTATTTATTTGGCTGATTCGGGGCTACCGAATGTTTATATCGCCGTTGTTTCTCCCGACTTGTCGCTTTCAACCAACTTGCTCAATGTATGCTATTGAAGCCATTGAACGATTTGGAGTGTTGCGTGGTAGCTGGATGGCAACTCGGCGGATTTTGCGCTGTCATCCGTTTCATCCAGGTGGTTACGATCCAGTGCCAGAGGTGGTAGAAAAGGTAAGAGAGCCGAATGAGGGGTGAAATTTAAGCGTAGAGGAGCGCAAAGTTTGTTTTAATCGATTTGCTACGAATTAAATTTGGCAAGACTCTGCGTACTTTTGCGTTTACTTTGCCACTTGGAGCCTTTAAAAAAGGTAAATTATTAAAGGAAGTGTTCGTGGGTGTAGCTATTTGGGAAGATGTCAACTGATGAGGTTGTCATCTAGTTTAGAAAGGTTGAATAATTTAATTTAGACTTACCATGATTAATCCCACTGCAATTTCTATACCAGAACCACAAATTCCCAATCCTAGCCCGAACCCGTTACCTAGTCCCAATCCTGAACCGAATCCACTACCGAGTCCTGAACCTGTACCGGGGCCAGCTATACCCCAACCATTACCGGGGCCTGTACCAGAACTAGTACCAGGGACGATTCCTCAAACTGTTCCAGGGACGATTCCCCAAACCATACCGGAGCCTGTTTAAATTACCCTGGTAATGTAATCTAAAATCCAAAATCTAAAATCCAAAATGCTAAGAGCCGGAATTGTCGGACTTCCCAACGTCGGAAAATCTACTTTGTTTAATGCTGTAGTTGCTAATGCCAAGGCAGAAGCAGCTAACTTCCCTTTTTGCACGATTGAACCGAATGTCGGCGTTGTCGCAGTACCGGATGAACGGTTAAATGTTCTTGCTAAGATTGCCAGTTCGGTACAAACTATCCCGGCGCGGGTGGAATTTGTAGATATTGCCGGTTTAGTTAAAGGTGCAAGTCAGGGTGAGGGACTAGGCAATCAATTCCTGTCCCACATCCGGGAAGTTGATGCGATCGTCCATGTGGTACGTTGTTTTGAAAATGACGATATTATCCACGTTGCTGGTTCTGTTGACCCAGCACGAGATATTGAAATCATTAATATAGAACTGGGTTTATCAGATTTATCACAAATTGAGCGGCGAATTGACCGGACTCGCAAACAAGCTCGTACTAGCAAGGATGCACAGTTTGAAATCACAGTTTTAGAAAAATTAGCTGCGGCTTTAAATGAAGGAAAATCGGTGCGTCAGGTAAGCTTGAATGAAGAAGAAGCTGTAATTATTAAAGGGTTGGAACTGCTCACTTATAAACCGATTATTTACGCCGCCAATGTATCTGAGGATGAGTTGGCAACTGGTAATCATTTTGTGGAAACAGTACGGCAAATTGCATCTACAGAAAACGCCCAAGTTGTGATAGTTTCTGCCCAGGTTGAAGCTGAGTTAGTAGAATTACCAGAGTCAGATAAGGCTGATTTTCTTGAATCTTTGGGTGTAGAAGAAGGTGGTTTGAAATCATTGATTCGGGCAACTTATATGCTTCTAGGCTTGCGGACATATTTTACCTGCGGCCCCAAAGAAACCCGCGCTTGGACAATTAATGCCGGAATGTCTGCACCTCAAGCGGCTGGTGTAATCCACAGCGATTTTGAGCGGGGATTTATTCGCGCTGAAACTGTCGCTTATAAAGATTTGGTAACAACTGGTTCGATGAATGCGGCGAAGGAAAAAGGGTTGGTTCGTAGTGAAGGGAAAGAGTATGTTGTGCAAGAAGGGGATGTAATGTTGTTCCGATTTAATGTGTAGGGGTAATTAATCCTCTTTTGTCACTCTGTGGAAATAAAAATAAATGTAGGTTGGGTTGAAGATAGTGAAACCCAACCTACAGATTTTAAGGTTTTTGGTACTAACTGAACTGTATTGAGACAGAATTAATTACACAAGTTTTTTCCTGTAACCTGTAACCTGTTCCCTAATGGGATCAATAACGTCAGAATCCTCCTTTTTGAACTGCTATATTTCTTTCTTTGCCTATTCGAGTGATTTTACTGCATATTTTTCGCTAACCGATTCTATCCATGTATAGCGATCGTTAATACCATCAAACTCTGGATCGAGTTTCATAGGCAGCCTGATGCGCCAAAGCTTTTTGCATAGTACTGCCCAATTAGGATCGAGAAGTTTGGGTAAAATCTCTTGATACTCTTGCTCAGATATCTCAAAAGGTTTCCAGATAAAGTTGGGACTCATACTGCCACCAACCCAACCCTTGAGAAGAAGAATATTGAGAATGTGAAGCGGTGGAAAAACATTGCAAACAGTTAAGTTCGGCAGGTCATACAGGAAAGTGCTTAAAGGCTCTTCAAGATCGCCACACTCGCATAGAGACCAATCTTGCCTAGAATATTTGATAATCGTTTCCATAGCTCCAATATCCGGTTCATCCCTCATAGTTAGGCCAAAAGTAGCAATTGCGCCTCCTACCTCGGCTGCCTAACTCCTAAGTTGTTTTCGGTTTGATGTATGCAATCGCATGTTTCCAAATAGTGGTTTGCTGACTGTTTTCATCAGCAATACAGATACACTGTGGGTCTTGCCATAAAACCTTTCCGGTGAGTACATCTTGAGTCAGTAGCTTTAACTCTACTGGCGTTGTTTGTTTAATCAGGTTTTGGACTTGTCTAATACTGGGTAAAGTGGTGTCAAATTCAGTAAGCATTTTTAGTAAAGATGAACCTACAAGGCAAAATAAAGAGTAACTAATCCTTGATAATTCATCCTTGGGAAAATGGCAATCGAATTTACTAAGTATCATGGTCTGGGCAACGATTTTATTCTCATTGACAATCGCTCGTCATCTGAGCCTGTATTGACCCCAGAGCAAGCCATCAAGTTGTGCGATCGCCATTTTGGTATCGGTGCTGATGGTGTAATTTTTGCCCTACCTGGGGAAAATGGCACAGACTACACCATGCGGATTTTTAATTCCGATGGTTCGGAACCCGAAATGTGTGGCAATGGCATTCGCTGTTTAGCTGGCTTTTTAGCAGAGTTAGAAGGTGAATCCCGCAATAAAGACTCATATCGCATTCATACCCTAGCTGGTGTGATGATTCCCCAAATCTTGCCTAATGGTCAAGTAAAGGTGGATATGGGTTTACCCAGATTACTGGCTGGCGAAATTCCTACCATTCTTGCACCTGCTGAAGAAAAAGTAATTTCTCTGTCGTTGGAGGTGGCGGGGCAAACTTGGGAAGTCACTTGTGTCAGTATGGGAAATCCTCACTGCATTACCTTTGTGGAAGATGTCGCAGCAATTGAGCTAGAAAGAATCGGCCCTAAATTTGAGTATGACCCAGCTTTTCCCCAACGCATAAATACCGAATTTATTCAAGTGGTGGGTCGTGACTATTTGAAAATGCGGGTGTGGGAACGGGGTGCTGGGATTACATTAGCTTGTGGGACTGGTGCTTGTGCTTCTTTGGTGGCTGGAGTGTTAACTGGGAAATGCGATCGCACCGCCACTATCGAATTACCAGGTGGCCCCTTACAAATTGAATGGTCAGAAGTAGACCAACGGGTTTACATGACAGGCCCGGCGCAGAAGGTATTCACGGGTAAACTGTAACCGACTTACCATTGGCATTACTCAAGTAGTAGTGCCATAAAAGTCTTGCACCAATAGCCCGCCACGGTCGCCAGTGCTGTGTCATCGCTTCTAGTTGTACGGGTGTTGGACGGGTTGCCAAGTTTTTGAGTTTTTGGAAAGCGATCGCGATCGCTAAATCGCCTTTAGGAAAGACATCAGGACGTTGTAACGCCATCAGCAAATAAATATCAACTGTCCAGTCTCCGATCCCTTTGAGCCGCTTTAACTCAGTTCTGATCGTAACTTCGTCCATTGTTTCTAGCTTGCTCAGGTCAAGCTGGCCAGTTGCGATCGTATTCGCCAATCCACGACAGTATAGAATTTTTTGCCGACTGAATCCAATCCCTTTTAATTGAGCATCATCTAATGTTAAAAAGTTTTCTGGCGTTAGCGGTACAAGAACCCCGGATAAACGGTTAAATACAGCCCTTGCAGCCGCTAAGGAAACTTGCTGTTCCAGAATTATGCACAACAGCGTTGCAAAACCTGGTTCTCTTGACCATATTGGTGGAGACCCCAGTGTTTCTAAAATCCGAGCCAAATCGCGATCGAGATTGGCAAGCACCATTAAACCACGGCTAAGACTTTCTTCAGTCAACGATTCTAGTTCAGGTGTTTGAGTCATCTTTGAGCAATTTCGATTCTTGTAAAAGCAGTTTTTGTTTGCGTTCAAGTCCCCAGCGATAACCACCAATACTACCATCACTCCGCAGCACCCGATGACACGGTACTATAATTGCGATCGGGTTAGCCCCACAAGCATTTCCCACCGCCCGGACTGCCTTTGGTTTGGCAATATCACGAGCGATATCAGTATATGTACGAGTTTCGCTATAGGGAATTTTTTGTAATGCTTGCCAAACTTGTTTCTGAAATGCTGTCCCACGAACATCAAGGGGTAAATCGAGATGTGTTTCATCTCCCGCAATCAAGTCGAGGATTGCTTGTATCCAATCTTTGTGTGTGCGATCGTCACGGATGATGTACGCTTGGTGAAATTCCTGGATTAAAATGTGTTCCAGCTTGTCTGCTTCATCACCTAGTTTAACGGCGCAGATACCCTTATCTGTTGTTGCTACCAGTAAATATCCTAGCGAACATGGAGCGATCGCATAAACAATGCTGAGGGTTTTTCCAGCTTGTTGGTAAGTCTTTGGTGTCATTCCCAGTTGTTTAGGTGCTTTCTCATACAGTTGACTACTTGAACCATAACCCGTGTCGTAAACTGCATCAGCAATTTCTTCTCCTAACTGAAGACGCTGTTTCAATCGTTGGCTACGCAGCGCATCTGCATATTGAAAAGGGGATACGCCAATAATTTGCTTAAATATCCTTTGCAAATAACTGGGACTCATTTCCACCTGAGAGGATAATTCCGAGAGGGTTGGGATGTAGTCAACGTGTGTTTTAATATATCGGCATACTTCTAAAACTTTTGCTTTAGCTGGATTTGGAACTGTTTCAGATTGTGGTTGACAGCGCTTACAAGGTCGAAAACCTGCGTTTTGAGCCTCTTGTGCCGACTGGAAGAAACAAACTTGATTGCGATTTGGTCTGCGACTAGGGCAAATAGGTCGGCAATAAACGCCTGTAGAGCAAACACCATAGAAAAACTTACCCTCAAAAGTCGAGTCTCGATTGAGAACTGCTTGCCAAAGAATTTCTTCCAAAAATTGTGTCTGTTGTAATTCCATTCATGCCTCCTTGGATGTATTGCAAAATATCCCTACTTTGGAGTGCCTGTTATTAGTTTTTGCCTTTAAGTAAAACTAGATTAAATGTATCGATAAACTGCTTTCTATCTGATTGTTGCGATCAATGTAAGTGGATCAAATTAAATATAAAACCTCACCCTGCCTCCGGCTTCCCTCTCCTTACTAAGGCTGCGGTGTACACACAAGTCTAATTACCCCCCTTAATCCCCCCGATATATTGGGGGGAAACCGGAAAATCCAGTTCCCTCCCCTTTATAAGGCTACGGTGTACACACATCTCTGTAAAAACCCAAAATCGTTGGAGATCCCCCTAAATCCCCCGATAAATTGGGGGACTTTAAGAGACTTTTGCCCCCCAATTTATCGGGGGGTTGGGGGGATCAAAAGCCTATGAGGCCACTCTCAAAGACTTGTGTGTACACCGTAGCCTTTATAAGGGGAGGGTTAGGGTGGGGTAATTCGAGGACTGGTAGTGATTCGATAACTTGTGTGTACACCGTAGCCTTACTAAGGAGAGGGATTGAGGGTGAGGTTTGATCTTATATTTAATTACGCCTACCTACTTACCAACTTGCTAAACGGGTGTTCACCGTTCGATGAAACCGGGAACTGAATGATGAGATAGTTCTCAAAGAATTTTTAGAATTACTTATTTGGGCTATTAGTGAGATTAAATTATCATAATTTTGTACCATAGCAATCGCAGCCCTTGGGATTGCTTCGCTTCGCTCGCAACGACGGGTTTTGGATCATTTATTTTTTGGAACACTCTAAACTGATTCTCCCCTTGGCAAATGGTTCACCCGATTGGGTGAATGCGATCGCAGCATCCAGAACTACTCTGAAAGTAGAGCCACTTTTTCTGTAGTTAGCGATCGCGCTAACAGTCAGAAAACTCTCACAATGGCTATGATTACCTTGAGTATTATGCCAATTGCTTATATATCAAAGGGTCTAAGAGTGGATGAAATTGTAAAATCACCGTATAAACTAGATTTCCCAACAGACAAAATCACTCTGTTGGAAACAGTTGCTGCCAATTTACCGGGGATGATTTTCCAAATTCGGCAACGGCAGGATGGATCTATATTTATCCCTTATATTAGTTCTGGTTGTGAATATTTGTATGAATTACAACCAGAGGCTGTACAGGCAGACTTCCAGGTGCTATATAAATTGATTCATCCACAAGATATAAAAGCTTTTACAGAATCTATTGCTGTTTGTAGTAATACTCTTACACCTTGGCATTGGGAAGGTCGCATCATTACGCCTAGTGGCAAACTGAAGTGGATTCAAGGTACTTCCCAACCGCAACCACAAAAAGAAGGCGATTTGCTTTGGGATGGCTTAATTATAGATATTACAGACCGTAAACAAGTAGAAGCAAAATTGCAAGAAAGTGAGGCGCGGTATCAAGCAATTTTAGATGCTATTCCTGATTTGATGTTTCGCATTAGCCGCGATGGTGAGTATCTAGATTTGAAAAGTGAAGGAGCAAATGTCACTCTTTCGAGAGAAGAAATAGTTGGGAAACACGTCAAGGAATTATTGCCTAGTGATGTCGCAGCTATTAGCTTGGAAGCGATCGCTAAAACTTTAGATTCGGGAACTTTACAAACCTGTGAATATCAGCTAGCAACGCCTTTAGGAGTCAGAGATTATGAGGCGCGGTTGGTAGTGAGTGGCGCAGACGAAGTCCTAGCAATTGTCCGAGATATCACAGAACGCAAACAAGCAGAAGTAGCTTTACAAAACCTGGCTCAGAAATTTGCCAAAGCTTTTAGTTGCAGCCCCGATTCAATTACCATTAGTACACTGCAAACAGGACGCTTCATCGAAGTTAACGACAGTTTTGTAGAACTCTCAGGTTATCAGCGAGATGAGGCGATTGGTAAAACTTCCTTTGAGTTAAATCTTTGGGTAGACGATGACGATCGCTTAAAGTTGGTACAGGAGTTGCAAGCCACAGGAGTTGTTCGCAACTTGGAAGTTGAATTTCGGCAAAAGTTTGGCAAGACAATTACAACACTGCTTTCAGCCGAAGTCATTGATTTGGATGGTATTCCTTCCATTTTAGCAGTCCATCACGACATTACAGAACGCAAACAGGTAGAAGCGCAGTTCCGCCTAGCAGCACAACGCGATCGCTTATTGGCAGAAACCTTAGTAAGAATTCGATCTTCGCTGAATTTAGAAGAAATTCTGCAAACCACTGTAACGGAAGTCAGACAATTTCTGCAAACAGATCGAGTTTTTATTGGTTTAAATAATACCAATTTAGGAGTCAGAACTCTTGCCGAATCAGTAGATCCCAAGTATCCATCAGTCTTAGGTTGGTCTACGAATGATGAAGCTTATCTCCAAGAAGTGCGAAACTTACTAAAAGATAATCTTGTGCGTGTCGTTGAAGACATCACACAAATGTCAGTATCTCCCAAAGTCCAAGCACACTGTCGAAAATTTCAAACGCAGGCCAGCTTGGCTGTACCAATTATGCTAGACAACGAATTATTTGGTGCTTTAATTGCCAATCAATGCTCAGGTTCGCGTCATTGGCAGCCAATAGAAATTGATTTGTTACAGCAGATGTCAGAACAAGTTGCGATCGCCATTCAGCAAAGTCAGATATACCAAAAACTCGCAGAACTCAACACTAATTTAGAACACCAAGTAGAAGAACGGACAGCACAGTTGCAGCAAAAAATGCAAGAAGTTGAAACATTGCATCGCATTAAAGATGTTGTTTTACACACAGTTGCCCATGATTTACGCACTTCAGTCATGGGTAACTTGATGGTATTAAAAAATTTGTTAAATCAGAAAGTGGGGAGTAGGGAGCAGGGAGAAAAGTTTTCCCCTCTGCCCCCTGCACCCCGCCCCTCTGCCTCTTCCCAATCCCCAATTCCAGTATCTCGCTCAATAATCGAGCGGATGATTCAAGGCAACGATCGCCAATTGGCAATGATTAACTCATTGCTAGAAATGAATTCCTCGGAAAAACAGGGTATGCACATAAAACCTGAACCTATGCAATTTAACATCCTACTGAGAGGAATATTCACCCAGTTGGAACCCATGCTGACACAAAATCAAGTGACTCTGAAGAACTTGGTTCCCGCAGATTTACCCTTGGTAATGACAGATGGGACTCTGTTACAAAAAGTTTTGATAAATTTAATAACATATAGCTTGCAAAATAATCCACCAGGATTAAATTTAATTCTGAGTACCACCGTTGAGGGCGGAATGCTTCGCACTCAGATTCAAGATGATGGTGTGGTAATGAGTAAAGTAGAATGCGATCGCCTTTTCGATCTCCATGTCCGCGATCCCCAAGACTGTTGTTCTACAAGCATTGGCTTAAAAATGTATCTTTGTCGCAAAGCTATTGAGTCACATGGCGGCGAAATCGGTGTTATCAGTAACCGCAAGCGCGGATTAACTTTCTGGTTTACATTACCTCTCTTCACTTCATCCGCAACAAATCGCCCATAAATTACCAAAAAATGAGAGGGTGTTATTTATAGCAATATTGAGTAAGGAAAACACCCTCAAGGTATGGGCAAAGTTGCTCGGATGCTAATGGCTACTCAATTTACAACAGTGCAAAGGTGGTGGAGACAAACCTTTGATGCACCAGCAAGCGATGAAACCACTACTCTTTACACAGCTTGGCGTAACCGTTTTTTGTGGCAGAGATTGCGTTTATGGTTATGGCTGGCCTTGATTTGTCTGTTGTCTTTCACTTTGCGAGACATTTACGGCTTATTTTTCCCATTTAAAGAGTTGCAGCAGCAGCCAGAAGGACTCAGAGATCAACACCTTGTAATTAATATTGCAATGCTTCTGAGTATATTGATCTGCTTTGCCTTACATAAAACAAAATTAGGTCGTCAGCGTCCAGATTTATTATTTTTAGGATCTTCTTGGTCAATTAGTTTAGCATCGCAGTTGTTTGCAACTCTTAGTGGTTTTGCACTACCCGATAGCATCGGCTGGTCACTGCTATTCTTGAGTCAAGCTGTGTTAATGCCAGTATGCTGGATTATTCACTTGCTGACTCAAGTAAGTGTGCTAATTTACTATTTTGGTGTAAATACGGCACTTGGGCTAAAAACACCAATCCCCGAACACCCAGAAATATATAATGTAACGTTTATTTTATACATTTTTTGGTTTTGTGTTATATGTGATATCGGTGTTTATCTGTACGATCGCCTACAACGCTCTGAGTTTTACGCCCGTCAAGAACTAGAATCTGCTTACCACAAACTCAAGGTTGCAGAAGCTAAATATCGCACCATTTTTGAAAACGCTGTGGAAGGGATTTTTCAAAGCAGTCCCGATGGACGTTACATTACGGCAAATCCTGCTTTAGCACGGATTTATGGCTACTCCTTAGCGGAGGAAGTGACAGCAAATTCCACTAATATTGAAAAATTGTATGTCGATCCGAACCGTCGCGCCGAATTTGTGCGCCTAATGGAAAAGTATGGCAGCATTTCCGAGTTTGAATCCCAAATTTATCGCCGAGACGGGAGTATTGTCTGGATTTCGGAAAAAGCCTACGCAGTCCGTGATGAAAAGGGAAAACTGCTTTACTACGAAGGTTTGATTGAAGATATTACCCAGCGGAAACAAACTGAAGAAGAATTACGAGTATTTTTCCATGCAGTTTCTCACGACTTACGCAACCCAGTGCTGGGTACTTTAATGGTACTGAAAAATTTGCTTGCACATCCAGAGGAAAATATTTCCATTTCCCGCTCAATTTTAGAGCGGATGATTCAAAGTAGCGATCGCCAACTGAGCTTAATTAATTCCTTGATGGAAGCTCATGTTGGCGAAGTACAAGGTGTTGTTTTGCAGCGTCAACCTGTACAATTACTGAAAGTAGTGGAAGCTGCGATCGTAGATTTAGAGCCATTGCTAGAACAAAATCAAGCAACCTTGACAAATCTAGTATCTGCTGATTTGCCATTAGTGAATGCCGATCCGACACAACTATGGCGAGTTTTTTCTAACTTGATTGTTAATGCTCTGAAACATAATCCCCCTGGATTGCTCTTGACAATCAATGCTACCCGTAAGGATGACAAAATTTATTGTACAGTCAGTGATAATGGCGTGGGAATTAGTCAACAACAAAGCGCTCGGCTTTTTGACCTTTACTTTCGGGGTGCAAGTATCCGCAATTCTGTAAGTTTGGGATTAGGCTTGTATTTATGTAAGCAAATCATCAATGCTCATGGTGGCGAAATTGGCGTAAACAGTGCATTGGATGCAGGGGCAACTTTCTGGTTTACATTACTAATTACCTGACGAAGGCAGGAGATAGAAATTTAGCAAGCATCCAAATGTATAAAAACATAAGCTGTCATTGGAAGCGTAATAAAATATAGCGTTGCGTAGTAAAGAGAAGCGATCGCCAAAGTATATATTTTGCGATCGCTTCTTTTAATTTCATAACCTTCGCAATGACGACCTAATTAGCGATAACGATACTCACCCCTTTCATCATGTCTCTCACGCCATTCACGTCTCTCATGTTCTCTACGTCGCCATTCCCGACGCTCACGTTCTTCACGCTCTCTCCGTATCCATACTAACCTCGATTGTTCTCGATCGCGCCACTCATGTCGGTCACTGTCTCCAAAAATTACTCGTACTTGAGCAGATGCACTTTCAGCTAAAACACTGGAAGTTAGCAAAACCCCTAACAAACAAGATGAAAGAATTCTTTTCATGTTCATAAAGATATACCTTTGATTGAACGAGAAATCTATAGTTTTAGACTTCTTTATTTCACAAAAGGTTCAATAATAGGAGACATTTTTCAAAATATACCAGCCGTATTCTTAAGTAAGTAAAAAAACGTAGTAGTAAAAAACAGGCTACACGCATAAAACTTGTATTCACAAGCTTAGTTTGGATAGCATCAGGTTTAAAGTCTGCCTATAGAAGTTCAGGTGCGGGAAAATCTGGCAACCCTTCTGTAGGTTCATTAAACTGGATATTTTCTGGCCAATCATCAGGATTTTGGTAGAGCCATTCTAAGTTCGCAATAATTTTCTTGGTATCCCAGTCCCACCAGTGCAGTTCCAGCAAACGTTCAACTGTTTCAGGTCTGAATCGAGAGCGGATAACTTTAGCTGGGTTGCCTACAGCAATCGCATAATCAGGGATATCATTAGCAACAACTGCCTTAGCTCCGATGACGGCTCCGTTGCCAATCCTAACTCCTGACAAGATAGTTGCACCGTAGCCAATCCAAACATCATTCCCAATGGAAGTAGTACCCTTGTGACGTACCTCGCCATGCCGTTCTGCAAACTCTGTTTGTTCGCGAGGAAAGAACAGGCGAAATGCATAAGTTGTCGCCCTAGTAATGTGATGCTCTCCACCACCGAAGATGGTAATATTTCTTGCTAGAGAACAAAACTTGCCAATGTCAATTTTCTCATCATGAAACCACAATGCAAAGGTAATAGTGTCGTCAAAGCAAGTATATTCTCCAACACTCACTCGGCTATCTGTGGCTATAGATGCTAACCATAGGTGGGGAGATTTGTAGGTATGATAAGCCATAGGGAAGTTCCTTCTTTTGGTCGTAGCCAGTTTATTAAAATAGGTAAGAAGGGTTGATCAAATCACTGCTAAATTTATCAGCCAGTCTGTTGCCAGTTTTGGCAACAGATCTATTTTCTTGACTAAGAATTGCATTAATAATAGTGGCATTTTGGCTGAGATAGGGCGGATCGATCATCTCACGATGGGCACCATGAGCATAATGATTGATTCGTTGACTTGTTGTAGCCTGTATCCAATCATCTTCAAGATGATAATTTTCCTCAGCCCGGATGAGATGAATAGTCCCATTAATTTGCACATTTTTGATATCTGAATGCCAGAGAAAATTAAAGTATTCCCAAACTTGATTGTAGGTGCGATCGCGCAACTTTTGATTCTCCAGAAAATAACGTCTCAATTCCTGACGTTTAGGATTTAGCAAAAAACCATCAACACCTTCTTTAATTTCCGACATATCAGCTTGATTAACTTCACGACCTCCTCGATAAGTATCTAATAAAATTACATCAGAAACCACGCGATCGCGACTTTCTAATTTTTGAGCCATCAACATTGCCAAAAAACCACCGGCTGAATGTCCCATCAATTTTATATCTTGATTGGGTGCTAAATCATCTATTAATTCTGCATATTTTTCTAAAGTTGTTTCATCGGCAATATATCTAAAAGTATAAATAGTATAATCTTTTAAATAATCAGCTAAATTCGCGTAAGCGGCGGCAAAACCAAGGGCAGGAGGAAATATAAAAACTGCTTTCTCTCGCTCTTGATTAAAAACTACATAAGGACGTTCCTTGGGTTGGATATTCATCTCTTTAGCATAAATGATATACTTACTCAATTCTGCTACAGTAGATTTTTCATAAATTATTGATAAAGGGATTTCAATCTCAAGCTCTTGATAAATTAGTGCCATGAGATTCATCGCTTGTAATGAATGACCACCTAAATCAAAGAAATTGTCATTCACTCCTAGCTTTGATATTTGCAAAACTTTTTGCCAAATATTTACTAAGATGCTTTCCGTTTGATTACGTGGAGCTAAATATAGTGATTCTACTATCGATATTTCATCGGGTTTCGGTAATTGTTTGTGGTCTATCTTCCCATTAGGGTTTAATGGCAAATCTGACAACATCACAAAAGCTGAAGGTATCATGTAACCAGGCAATTTATGTTGTAGAAACCGACGGAAGTCACCAGGAGTAAATGAATGGTTTTTACTGACTATATAGGCTACTAAACGCTGGCTGTCAGCAATATCTTCTCTTAAAATGACAGCCGTTTGTTCTATCTGTGGATGAGTATCTAGAACCGATTCAATTTCTCCTAATTCGATCCGTAAGCCTCGCAGCTTGACTTGGTTATCAATGCGACCAAGAAATTCAATATTACCATCTGGTAAATAACGAGCTAAATCGCCAGTTTTATACAATTTGCCATTGCTAAAAGGGTTATCAATGAATTTTTGGGCAGTTAATTCTGGTCGGTTGAGGTAGCCTCTGGCTAACGGAATACCCCCAATATGAAGTTCTCCAGCAATGCCAATAGGAACTGGTTGGAGATGATGGTCGAGGATGTAAATTTGGGTATTGGCAATGGGGCGACCAATAGGAATTATTTGATAATTAGATTGTAGGGTACACTGCCAGAAAGTAGCATCAACGGCTGTTTCTGTTGGCCCATAAAAATTGTATAATTCACAATTAAAATGCTCAAAAAATCGTTGAGTTAGTTCATAAGATAGTGCTTCTCCACCACAAAACACTCGCTGCAAGCAATGGCAATCCTCTGAGTTTACTTCTTGAATAAAAGCTCGCAACATTGAGGGGACAAAATTGATTTGAGTTACTTGTTCTTGGGCAATTAAATTAATCAAGTAAGCAATATTTTTATGACCTTCAGGTTTAGCCACAATTAGAGTAGCGCCAGATGTTAAAGACCAGAATATTTCCCACACTGAAACGTCAAAACTAAAGGGAGTTATTTGCAGGATGCGATCTTTTGGTGTGAGTGGGTAAGAATCAATTGTTCGCAATAAATTATTGCAAATACCTCGATGAATATTCATCACTCCTTTTGGCTTACCTGTAGAACCAGAGGTATAAATGACATAAGCTAAATTTTCTGATGTCACCTGGCTGTCAGGATTCTGCTGGCTATAGTTAGTAATTATCTGCCAATCACGATCTAAACACACTACCTCGGCCTGATTTTCTGGTAAAGAGTCTACTAAGGACTGCTGGGTAAGTAATATGGACACCGCCGCATCCGAGAGCATATAAGCCAAGCGGTCTACCGGATAACTATAGTCTAAAGGTACATAAGCTCCTCCTGCCTTTAAAATTCCTAATATTCCTATTACCATCTCTAGGGAACGCGCGACAAAAATTCCCACCAATACTTCTATATCTACACCTTTTTCTCGTAAATAATGAGCTAACTGATTAGCTCGTTCATTTAACTCTTGAAAAGTCAAAAATTGACCTTCAAATATTACTGCAACTGCATCGGGGGTAAGTTTTACTTGTTCTTCAAATAATTGATGGATGCATTTATCTTGAGGATATGTAACTGCTGTGTTATTCCATTCGATTAATAACTGATAACGTTCTTCAGGAGTTAATAAGTTAATTTGTGACAATTTGCAATTCGGATCGTTGACCAGCGCCTGAACTATTTGTAAAAAGTGACCGCTCATTCTAGCGATCGCCTCGTCTCGAAAAATGTCCGGTTCGTATTCTATGACTAATCTTAGATGGTTAGCATCTTCAAAAAAACTCCAACTCAAATCAAATTGAGCTGTTCGTGGTGCAAGGGGATATTCTTGATGCTCAAGTCCGGGAATTTTCATTGCTGCTTTGCTTTCTTGACTGAGCAATGAAAACATCACATCAAACAACGGATTTCTTGATAAATCACGTTCTAAATCGAGTGCAGATACTAATTTATCAAAAGGATAATCGCTATATTCATAAGCATCAAGACAAGTATTTGTCACTTCTACCAGTGCTTGTTTAAAAGTTCCCTCTTCTGGAAGCAAAGTTCTTAAAGCTAAGGTATTAACATAAAATCCAATTTGGTTTTCCAAGTCTGGATGATTGCGTCCAGAAATAGGTACGCCAATGACTAAATCGCGCTGTTCGGTATAACGGTAGAGTAATATTTTAAATAAAGTTAGGAGAGTGATGAATAGAGTTGTATGATTTTTTGCTGCTAAAGCGCGTAATTGTTCGCTCAGACTTTGACTGAAACGATAAGTATATAAAGCGGCTTGAGAAGATTTGAATTTCGGTCGGGGAAAGTCAGTTGGTAAGTTGAGTATGGGGGGTTGTCCAGTAAAGCGATCGCACCAATAATTATGTTGTTCTATTACCTCTTCACTTTCTAACCATTGATTCTGCCATGCCGAATAATCTTTATACTGTAATTTTGGTTGAGGTAGGGCGGCATTTTTATACTGAGTATGGGCAGTATATAAAGTAACAAATTCTTGGAAGATAATATCCAGCGATCGCGCATCACCAATAATATGGTGTATGGTTAAGCAAAACAAAAATTCATCTGACTTTATCTGCAACAACAGAACTCGCATCAGGGACAAATTCTCTAAATCAAAGCGTGAGTTGGCTGATTCTTGAATCAAAGCATCAGCTACTACTTCAGTATCATTTTGTTCTCTTAAATCTCTAAAAGATAGTAGCTGTTCTTTAAGCACTTGCTTATGAATAACTTGCTGAATATTTCCAGCAACGCTAGTGAAAGTAGTTCGTAAAATTTCGTGGCGGCTAACAATTTGTTGAAAAGCTGCTTCAAATGCCACAATATCTAAGCTGCCATTGATTCTCATTGCCAACCTAATATTATAAGCACTTGAATATTCATCTATGTGATGCAGAATCCACATCCGTCTTTGAGCATGGGAGACTTCGTAATATTCTTTATCTAGTACTGGATTAATAACATCCCATCTTTGTGAATTTATCATTTTGTTTGGCGCGCTTGAATTAAAATAGCTTGTTCTTTTAAAGTATTATGAGTAAAAATTTCTCGTAATCGCAGTGATATCCCGAAGCGGTTGCGGATACTTGATACTAGACGCATAGCCTTTAAACTATTACCTCCTAACTCAAAGAATGATTGTTCAATATCACTCACTTCCACTTCTAATAATTCACCCCAAACTGAAGCTAATAAAGCTTCTTGCTCATTGAATTCAGTCAGGTGATTAATTGTTTTGGCAATATTATCTTCTGGTTTTGGTAGTGCCAAGCGATTTACTTTACCATTTGGTAACAAAGGAAAATATTCTATCTGAATCAGGAAAGTTGGTTGCATGTAAATCGGCAAAACTTGCTTAATTTTTTTTCTAATGTGTTCCTGACTTGCAGTATCATTCCCTTGATAATATGCGATTACTGTCACCAATTCTTCTTTTTTATCTGCGACTACCAGCACCTTTTCTACATCACCAATAGCCAAAAGTGCGTCTTCAATTTCTCCCAACTCAATGCGTACACCATTTAATTTAACTTGGTTATCGCTGCGTCCGATTACCTCCAAATTCATATCCGGTAGCAGTCGTCCTAAATCTCCTGTGCGGTAAACTAAATCGCTGCCATTATTCAAAGGATTTGGCACAAAAACTAAATTAGTTAAGTTTTCATCCTGAAAATAACCTTTAGTCAAATAAGGCGATTTAACAAAAATTTCTCCAACTTCTCCGATCGCACAGGGACGAGTCCCATCGATAACCGCAAATGCAGCATCTGACAATGTTTTTCCCGCCGGAACTCGCGCAGAAGAAATCTGATTTGGGTTAGGAATCCGGTAGAAATGTTTTACGAAAGTTGTTTCACTGGCTCCATAAATATTTACGAATTCTGTTTGTTTGCCAAAAACTTGATGCCATTCACAAAGTTCTTTGACGAATAAAGGTTCTCCTCCTAATACCAGAACTTGTAAATGTTTCAGTAACTGGTCAGCATTAGCTAAATTGCGACCAATGTTTAAAAATAGGCGCATCACTGAAGGTACAGTATGCAGTAAGTTAATCTGCCATTCTCCCAAACGTATTAATAAACGTTCCAAATCTTCGCGGTCTTTACTATCAGGAATATAAAGAGTTCCTCCTGAACATAAAGTAACAAGAGTTTCCCGCAGATAAGCATCAAAGTTAATTTGAGCAATTTGCAAACAGCGGCAATTGCGATCGATACCAAATTCGATTCTTTCCCAATTCAGGAAGTGACGCAAGCTGCCATGACTACCAAGTATTGCTTTAGGTTCACCTGTTGAGCCAGAAGTGAACATAATATAGTTAGAATCATCAGCAGCAGGCATGGATAAAGCTTTGTTACTATCACTTTCGACTATAGAAAAGCCTTGATAATTTATCCCATCCCACTGATAGCGGTGCGTCAGTTCATTAGCACTAACTACCAATATATGCGGAGGTTTTGGTAATGCTGCTAGTCGGGGTTTTAAGGCATCTAAATATTCTTCGGCTGTCACTAGAATGGCGGGAGATGTTTTTAAGAGCATCCGTTGCCAGCGTTCTTCAGGTTCATCTAAACGCAGAGGTAGATAAATTCCCCCAGCTTTGAATATAGCCAACATTGCTACCACTTGACGGCGATCGCCTTCTAGAATCACCCCACAAATAGTATCTTTTTGAGTTCCTAAATCTTTGAAGATATTCGCCCAAGAATTAGTGAGTGTATCCAATTCCCGATAGGTGAATTCTCCTTCAGGATAAATAATTGCTGTTTTGTCAGGTGTTGCTTTTACTTGTCCAATAAAATCATGAATTACTGTGCGTGTTTCTAATCGAGTCATTGGTTTAACAAAACTCTCGATCAAAGACGTTTCTGCTGCTGATAAAAGAGGTATTTGACAAACTGGCTGACTAGGATTTGCTACCATTTCATTGAGCAACTTCTCCAAATGAATCAGAGCTTTATGCATCCTATATGCTTGGAATAAGTCTGTGTTGTAAATCAAATCCAATCTGAGTTCGTTGTTTTGCTCGCTAAAAACAAAAGAAATATCGAATTTGCTGGTAGGAGTTAAAGAATCTAAGGATTTTATTTGGACTTTGTCTACTAATACAGATTGACTAAAATTTTGCAGAAGCACTAACACATCAAACAATGGTGTGCGGTTAATCTCTCGCGAAATTGCTAGTTTTTCTACCAAAATATCAAAAGGATAATCTGAATGTTCAAATGCTTCGGTAACACTTTGGCGAACTTTTGCGAGCAGATTTTTATACCCTTGTTTTGGGTCTAGTTCGTCACGGATAACAAGTGTATTGAGAAATAAACCGATTAAAGATTGTAGTTGAGGATGGTTGCGAGTGGCAATTTCTGTACCGATAGAAATATCGTGTTGACCACTGTAACGATACAGTAATACTTTTACTGCTGCTACCAGTCCCATAAATAAGGTGCTTTGTGTTTCTTGGCAAATCTTTTGCAATCCAGATATTATTTCTGGTTTGAATGTCCAGCTTAAATAAGAACCATTAAAAGTTTTTAAAGAAGGTCGCTGAAAGTCTGTCGGTAAGTGAACATGAGGTATTTGCCCATTATCAAGTTTTTGCTGCCAGTAATCTAAGTGTTTTCTATTATCCTCACTTTGTAAAATATTGGCTTGCCAAGCTGCATAATCTTTATATTGTATCGGCAATTTATCTAGATTTGGTTGCAAGCCTTTGACAAAATCATTGTAATATTTTAAGCACTCTTTAGCTAATAAATTCATCGACCAGCCATCACAAATAATATGATGGATTTCCAGAAACAGAATATATTGCTCCTTCGCAACTTGATAAATATTAGAACGCAGCAGTGGACTATTTTCTAAATTAAAAGGTTCTCTCTGTTGTTTAATAATTTCGAGGATATGGTTCTCAGCATGAAGTTCATTACTCCAATCTTGAAATTCAATATGAAAAGAGCAATTTGCAAGTATCCTTTGTCTAGGTTCACCGTTGACTAATACAAAGGATGTCCGTAGAGATTCATGGCGATCAATCAAAACTTGCATTGCTTTTTCAAAAGCAGCAGGATCGAAATCTCCCTCTAGCTTAAGTGCAGAAACAATATGATAAGCCACATTGTTTGGATCCATCTGTTGCAGTACAAAGAAGCGTCTTTGGGCATGAGATGTTTTATATGTTTCTTGCTCAAATATATGGGGGATTTTGGGAACAAGAAGAGGTTGACAAGCAATTAATAATTCTGCCTGTTCTGCGATTGTTGGGTGCGAAAATACTTCTTTTAATTTAAAATGAAGACCGAGATTTTCTTGAATTTGACTGACTAGAGAAATTGCTTTTAGGCTGTGTCCTCCCAACTCAAAAAAGTTGTCATGGACTCCTATTTTTTCTACTTGGAGTAATTGTTGCCAAATATTTACTAAGATTTCCTCAATATGATTACGAGGGGCTAAATATTGCGTATCAGTAAATGATATTTCATCTGGCGTAGGTAAGGCTTTGCGATCTATTTTGCCATTGCTGGTTAACGGGAGTTCTGATAATATGACAAAGGCTGAAGGGATCGTATAATCTGGTAATTTTTGTTTGAGGAAACTACGCAGTTCACTAGGACTTAATGACTGATTTTTAGTTACTAAATAAGCGATTAATAGTTTGTTATTTGGGGTATCTTCTCTGAGAATGACGACTGCTTGTTCTAGTTGGGGATGGGTATTTAGAGCCGATTCGATTTCTCCTAGTTCGATGCGGAAGCCGCGAATTTTGACTTGGTTATCGATGCGACCAAGATATTCAATATTACCATCAGGTAAGTAACGCGCTAAGTCGCCTGTTTTGTAAAGGCGTTGCGATTTTTTAAAGGGGTTTTGAATAAATTTTTCTGTGGTTAATTCGGGACGGCGGAGATAGCCTCTTGCAAGACCTACACCGCCAATATATATTTCCCCCTTCACTCCGATCGCTACAGGTTGTAACTCTGCATTGAGAATATAGATTTGTGTATTGGCCATTGGCCGACCAATAGGCACATCAGAAAGCCGATCTTCTCTTTTATAGGTAGATAACTTACAAAATGTTGCAACTATAGTTGTTTCTGTGGGGCCGTAAGCATTAATTAACTGTGGCGCTGTCAGTAGCTTCTGAGACTGCAAAATTTCTTGCAGATACTCTTGCCATTGTTCGATTTTTTCTGGTAATGCCCGTTCTCCCCCAGTAAATATTAGTCGTAGCGATCGCGGCAAAGTCTCTTTTTTTCTATTTAATTCACTAACTAATTGATGCCAAAATGCTGTAGGCAGATTCATTACTGTCAGATCCCACTCTCGGCATTTTTGCATAAATGTTGAAATAGAACTCAACATTTCTTGGGTGCGTAATACTAAAGTTCCACCAACACTCAAGCAAGGATATATATCTTTTTCTAGAATATCAAAACTGATGGAGCCAAATTGCAAGACGCGATCGCTACTGTTAATTTCCCATTGAACTTTCTCAGCCTGGACGAAATTTACCAAAGATCGATGTTCAATCATCACCCCTTTGGGCTTGCCAGTAGATCCTGATGTGTAAATTAGATACACCAAGTTTTCCGGCTTGACCCCACTTTGGGGATTTTGCTTACTTTCATTCAATAGGATCTGTGAGTCGCTATCCAAGCAAATGATTTTGGCTGCATTTGGGGGTAATAAGTTGAGTAAGGGCTTCTGAGTCAGCAACAACGATACTTGGGCATCAGCGATCATCTCGGCTAAACGCTCAACTGGATAACTTGGGTCTAGGGGTACATAGGCTCCCCCCGCCTTTAAAATTCCTAATAGTCCCACTACCATCTCCAGAGAACGCTCTACGCAGATACCCACAAGTACCTCTGGTTCTACCCCCAAGCTTTGCAGGTAGTGTGCTAGCTGGTTCGCTTTGCTGTTTAGTTCCCGATAGGTTAACTGTTGATTGGCAAATACTACTGCTATTGCATCGGGGTTGCGCTCCACTTGCTCTTCAAATAGCTGATGGATACATTTATTTTGGGGATAGTCAGCCTGAGTATCGTTCCACTCCACCAATAACTGATGCTGTTCTGCTGCTGTTAAAAGTGGTAATTGCCCCACCTGTTGCTGAGGATTAGCCACAATAGCTTCCAATAAGGTCTGTAAATGACCCGCCATCCGCACAATTGTGTCGCTGGCAAAACGACTAATATCATAACTAAACTTTATAAGTAACTCTTGTTTTGGTACTGCTGCCAGAGTCAAGGGATAATTTGTCTCTTCAAAATTCTCCACCTTGCTGACTGATAATAATTGATTTGGTTCGTCTGACAAATTATCCATAGGATAGTTCTCAAACACTACCAGACTTTCAAATAAGGGGACTCCTTGCGGTACATCACTGAGCTTTTGTACTTCCGCCAGAGGGCTGTAAGAGTACTCCTGAAGTTCTGCTTGCTTTTGCTGTAACTGCTGTAGCCAAGGTAAAATTAATTCTGACTTGGGGACTAATACCCGTAGTGGTAATGTGTTGATAAACAGCCCCACCATGTTTTCTACTGCCGATAAACTAGCAGGACGACCGGAAACTGTCACACCAAATAAAACTTCAGATTCTCCACTGTAGCGACTCAGGAGGATAGACCAAGCTGCTTGGATCAAAGTTGATAAAGTCAGACCAAACTGCAATCCCAAGGATTGTAGCCCTTGAGTGGTTGCCCGAGATAAATGAAGTTCTTGTTCTTGATAAGTTGGTTGTACCTGAGAGTCATGCAACTGTGGTCGGTCTACCATCATTGGGGTAGGAGCAGTAAAACCCTTCAGGGTTTGCTGCCAAAACATTGTGGCAGCAGATAAATCTTGCTGCTTTAACCAGACAATGTACTCTTGGTAGGGACGAGGAGAAGGAAGATAACAGCTTTGACCTTGGTTCTCAGCTGTATAGAAGGTTAAGACTTCTTGGTAAATTATCGGTAGGCTCCAACCATCTAATATGATGTGATGCCGATTCCAAAGAAATTTATAGCTTTGATCGGATAGTTGAATTAAATGACAGCGCATCAAAGGCGCTTGGTTGAGTTGAAACCCTTTTTGGCGTTCTGTTTGCAACAATGAATCTAGACGCGCTTGTTGCTCTGTAGAGGAGAGGTTACGCCAATCTTGATAGTTCCAAGGCAAATCTACCTGCTTCTGCACTACTTGTAGAGGCTGTTGACGCTTCTCCCAGAGAAAAAGAGTCCGCAACACTGAATACCGCTCTAACACTTTTTCCCAAGCCCGTTTAAAAGCAACAATGTTGATGGGGGTAGAGATAGAAATCAGCGTTTGAGTGCAATAAACTCCTGAGTCGGGAGCATAAATGCTATGAAAAAGCATTCCCTGTTGCATTGGGGAAAGAGGATAAATTGACTCTAAATTTTTGCTTTTTTGAGATTTTTCAACTACCATTGCCCTTCTATCCTCCTTAGTCAATTTCCGCCAGAATTTCGTCTAGTTCCTGTTGATTTAAGTTCGCCACTGGAAAATCAGAGGGAGTGTAGCCTCCAACTTCAGGAGACAGACAATGGTCAATCAGTTTTAGCAAAGCTTCGAGATACTTCTGAGCTAGTGATTCTACTGTAGAACTCAGATGCAGATGACGACTGTAGCTCCAGTTTATTTGTAACTGCCCTTCGACCACTCTGGCAGTAATATCTAAGAGATGAGTGCGATCGCTCTCTAAGCTATGATTTGCTCCTTTAGACTCAGTAGCCAATTTGCCATCAAATCCTAGCAATTGTCCCTGGTCGAATTGACCCAAGTAGTTAAAACTGACTTCTCTGGGAGGGAGTGCGGCTATTTGTGAACGAATTTCTGGCTCTTGACTCAAATAACCCAAAATTCCATAGCCAAGGCCTCGTTGAGGAATGGCTCGCAACTGTTCTTTAATTGATTTGAGAGCTTCTCCCGGATGATTTGGAGCTTGTAGTTGCAATACTACCGGAAATATGCTAGTAAACCAGCCTACTGTTCTAGATAAATCCACATCTGTAAATAAATCTTCCCGGCCATGTCCTTCTAAGTCAATTAATATTGTTGATTTTCCTGTCCATTCTGCCAAAGTTTGCACCAAAGCTGTCAACAGTACATCGTTGATTTGGGTATTGTACGCCGAAGGAACCTTTTGTAAGAGGGCACGAGTTGATTCTTCACTGAGAGTCAGAAATATATCGGTAGCACTGGCGACTGTGTTGTTTTGTTTTCCTGTAGTATTGTCTACTGGTAGGGAATTTACCTCAGACCAAGGCAGCTTTAACCAATAATCTAATTGCGATCGCAGTTTATCGGTTTTTCCATATTCTTGCAAAAGAATAGCCCAATCTTGAAAAGCTAGGGTTTTGGGTGGTAATTGGATCGTTTTTTGTTGTTCTAGCTGCTGGTAAGCTGTGAACAAATCTTCTACTAAAATCCGCCAGGAGACTCCATCAATAGCTAGATGGTGGATGACGATCAGTAATCTATCGTAGTTATTGCCTAATTCAAACAACACAACTCTCATCAACGGCCCTGCTGACAGATTTAGGCTAGCCTGTTGAGAATTGGAGATTTCCTCTAAGGTTTGCATCTGTTGCGATGCTGGAATTGGGGATAAGTCGATAACTTGAAAAGGTACTGGATCAGAAATGCGATCGTTTATTTGCTGCCATTTCCCTTTATCAAAGACAAACCGCAGACGTAAAGCATCGTGATGTTCTAGCAATTTGCTAATCGCTTGCGATAATAACTCTGGTTTCAGCTTAGAAGGAACTTGTAGCATTACCGATTGGTTAAAATGGTGCGGTTGCGATCGATTTTGCTCGAAGAACCAATGTTGAATCGGAGTTAGAGGTACAATTCCTGTAACTAAACCCTGTTGAGCCAATATAGATGTGACACTATCAGCGACAGCAGCTAGTTCGCTAAGGGTGGGATATTGAAATATCTGTCTAGGGGTAATTTTAATTCCTGCTTGACGAGCGCGGGCGACTACTTGAATGCTGAGAATGGAGTCCCCACCGATTTCAAAGAATTTATCGTTGCTACTGATTTGTTTAAATCCTAAAACATCTTGCCAAATAGTGGCTAAAATCTGCTCAACAGGTGTCTGTGGCGGGACAAACTCTTTTTCTCGTGTCAGTTCTACTTCTGGTATTGGTAACATTTTGCGGTCTATCTTCCCATTAGGAGTTAATGGTAGAGTTTCTAAGAACACAAAAGCTGAAGGAATCATGTAATCTGGCAATTTCTGCTCTAAGAAATGCCGCAACTCACTTATATTTGTCTGGTTTTTGCTGACTAAATAAGCTACGAGCCGTTTATGATCGGGGGTATCTTCCCGCAGAATCACTACTACTTGTTTGATTTGAGGATAAGTCTCTATAACTAATTCAATTTCTCCTAATTCAATGCGGAAACCACGCAATTTAACTTGATTATCGCTTCGACCGAGAAATTCAATCTTGCCATCGGGTAAATATCGAGCCAAATCTCCAGTTTTATACAATTTGCCATCCCCAAAGGGATGAGAAATGAATTTTTGGGCGGTTAATTCGGGTTGGTTAAGGTAGCATCGAGCTAAACCTGCACCACCAATGTATAACTCTCCGACTGTAAAGATGGGGACAGGTTGGAGATATTGGTTGAGAATGTAGGTTTGGGTATTAGCAATTGGTCTACCGATACTCGGTTGCTTGGTTGCGCCTTTTTGCACCAAACTAAATGTTGAGTAGGTTGTATCTTCTGAGGGCCCATAGAGATTGTAGACTCGTTCAATGTTTTGCTGCTGGTAAAGCTGCTGTGCGAGTTGATTTGATAAAGGTTCACCTGCGAGGTTAATTGTCCGCACACTCTGAGGTATACCCTGAATTTGTAGAAGTTGAGCGATCGCACTTGGTACAGTATTAATTAATGTCACCTCTTCAGCCGCTTTGACATTTGGTAAATCTAAGGCGTTCTCCGCAATAATTACCTTACCTCCCCAAGCCAAGGGTACAAATAGCTCAAAGACTGATAAATCAAAACAGATAGAGGTTGAAGCTAAAACACCCGCCAGTTCTTCGCTGCTAAAGACTTCTTTTGCCCAATATACCAGCGTCATCGGGCTATGATGCTCGATAACTACGCCTTTGGGTTTGCCTGTTGAACCGGAAGTATAAATAACATAAGCCGAATTGCGAGAATTTATTTGACTGATGAAATTTTTCTGACTCTCCAGGGAAATAGCAGCCTTATCTGTATCTAATATCACTACATTAGCTGTATTTTCAGGTAATTTTGCCAGCAAATTTTGCTGGGTAAGCAGCACTGATACCTGAGAGTCAGCCAAAATCACTTCTAAACGCTCAGTTGGATAGGCTGGATCTACTGGTACGTAAGCTCCCCCGGCTTTCAGAATCCCCAATAGTCCCACTACCATCTCTAGGGAACGTTCGACACAAATACCTACTAAAACTTCTGGTTTTACGCCTTTTGTGTGCAAATAATGAGCTAACTGATTAGCTTGCTTATTTAATTCTTGATAGGTTAATTGCTGATTTTCAAATACTAGGGCTACTGCATTGGGATGACGTTCTACTTGCTCTTCAAATAACTGATGAATACATTTATCTTGGGGATAGTTAGCTTGAGAATTATTCCATTCCACTAACAACTGCTGCTGTTCTGCATCCGCAAGTAAACAATAGTTTTCATATCGTTCTGACCATTGAGTAGCCATTGCTATCAGAGTTTTCTGATAGTATCCACCAATCAGTTTTATCTGCTCTTCCCCTAACTGATTGCCATCATATTTTAGGGTTAGCTCTACTTGGGAAGAAAGGGGATGAAGGCTAAAATTAGCTAGTAAGGTGAAGTTAGTTTGATTAAAAAATTTACCTCCTAATACTTCTAAATCTTTAACACCAATGATGCTTTGATAAACGTGAAAATGAATAAAATTAAAGGCAGTATCAAATAATGGCTGTCCGCCGAAAGTCTTTTGTAATTCAGCTAAGGGATATCTTCGCCAAGGTAAGCATTCTCTTTCGGTATCGAATGTCTGCCGTACTAAGTCGCTCCAAGTGCCTCCCAAGAGTTGTAAACGCAAGGGTAAAGTATTGAGAAATAATCCTAGTACCCTTTCTCCATCAGTATCCTCTAGTCTGCCATTAGATACCAAACCTGTGAGAATATCTGTCTGGTTAGTTAGTAAGTTCAATACCCGGAAATGAGCGGCTAACAAAACACTTTTGAGGGGAACTCCAATTTCTTTACTTAGCTGTTTCAAACTCTGAGAAACCGGAGAAGATATAGGAACTAACCAATCCCAATTTTTAGTTGAACTAGAGGATTGCGACCACTGTGGTAGTTTAGTAATTGTGATGTCCCTTAGTTTCTGTTGCCAATATTCCCGGCACTCTTGAGATTTGAGAATCCTTTGCTCTAAGGCGACAAAATCTCGAAAATTAATTGTTGGTAGCGGCGGCAAAGGCAGAACATTTTTACCCTGAAGATATAAATATTGTTGCAACAATTCGGTGAGGAATGAAGCGACACTCCAGCCATCCAGAATAGAGTGATGAAAACTCAAAGTTAAGTTAAATGTTTCCGAAGTGCGACGATGCAGATGAAAGCGCATTAAAGGCGGAAGATTCCAATCAAAATGTCGGGTTTTCTCCTGTTCAATCCAGTTATCAAGTGCTGCTTCTTGTTCAGTAGTGGATAACTGACTGAGATCGTCTAATGTTAATGGAATATCTACTTGCTGATGAACCAGTTGTAGTGGCTGTTGGTAGTCAGTCAAGGCAAAGCTTGTCCGTAGCACTCCATGACGATTTACTATCTGTTTGATGGCGTTGTGTAAAATCTGGAGATTGAGAGAAGCTCGAATGTGATAAGTAAAGACATCGTGGTATATCGGAACATTACCATGATATTCACTGTGGAAGATCATCCCTAATTGTAGTGCTGTCAGGGGATAGGCATCTTCTACACCTTCTGGTAAATTTAGCCGCTGTTCTGCCGAAATCAGGCTAAATATTTCTGTCTTTTGTGTGGGTAAAGGACTCAATTCCCGGCTAACTAAACTAGCCAATTCTTGAATTGTTTGATGTTGTAATAGCTGTGGTAAAGAAAAATCGAAACCAATTTGTCTAGCTTTAGCGATCGCCTGGATACCCCGAATTGAGTCTCCTCCTAGTTGAAAAAAGTTGTCGTGGATACCTACCTGTTCGATCCCCAAAACGTCAGCCCAAATTAGAGCTAATATTTCTTCAATGGGTGTACATGGTGCAACAAAGGTGTCTGCCAAGTCCAGACGGATTTGTTCTGGAGAGGGTAAGGCGCGACGGTCGATTTTGCCGTTGGCTGTGAGTGGGATGGCATCTAAGATCGCGAAAGCATTGGGCATCATGTATTCTGGTAGTCTGGTTTCTAGATAACTACGCAGTTGGGGTATGAGTTGACGATTTAACTTTGGCTGTAAAGGTTGGTTGGCATAAAATCGCCAGTCACCTTTGATTTCTCCCTGAGTGGGAGTAAACACTCTCAGAGGAACTGGCCCCTGACTTTGGCGTTGTACAAAAATGACATCATAGCTATCTAAAACGCTGGTATCCGACCAAGTAACAACTAAAGAATAAGACAAAGCCTCAGCTAGAGCATAAAAGTCATCAGGTTCTACTCCCGTCTCTGGAGCGATCGCATTGATGACGGCACGTAATTGGCTAGTTGTCTGCAATTCCTGGGGATTTTTGAGGAATTCGGCGCTTTTTAAAGATGTGACTAATCGTGCATTCGGTATCCGTGTAACTCCCAATATCTCAGGTTGTGTCTCTACTAGCAGATGTCGCACCGCAGACAAGGTGAGTTGTTGCTTCTGCCAGTTCAACCATTGAAGATTCTGGGGGCTATCTACCGCAGTTCCCACACGCAGTAGGACGTTGTAACGAAATTGAGTCAGTTCGTTGTGGTCTAGCCCTCGCTGTAAATAAATCTCTACATGACTAATTTGGGGAAAACGCTGCCGAAGAGCCATAAAGAAGGCTGGGTCAACTAGCAATTCATTTTCTTGGGCAATTTGCCTCTTTACACGCTGTTGCCACTGGGTTACAGATAAATCAGGTAAAGCTTTATGCAACTCTACAGAAGCGTGGAAAGCTTCTAGTAATTGTAGATTCCGCACATCTCCCAGGAAAATACAGCCTCCAGGGGCAACTGCATTTACTGCACCTTCTAAGACGCGCACCAAATAATCAATATGAGGAAAATACTGCACGACTGAGTTAAGGATGATGGTGTCAAATCCTTTTGCCTCTAAACCCTCAAAATTATCTGCTGCACGCTGCAATAAATTCACATTATCCAGCTTTGATCCTACTTTGTTCAATTGCTGCCCAATGTAGTCTAATGCCACTGCTGAGATGTCTGTAGCCCAATAATGGCGGCAATGGGGAGCAATTTGGAATAATATTAGTCCTGTGCCGCAACCAATTTCCAAGACTCGATTTGGTTGCTGGGCAAGAATTGTCTCCACTTTGTCGTTGAGCCACTGGCGCATTTGTGCGGCAGGAATGGGCTGACCTGTGTAGCTACTGTTCCAACCAACTATATTAAATGTCGGGTCTGGCTCTAGATTAGCTTGGCTGTAAGTCTGGTTGTAGAGTATCTGCCATTGCCATACTTGGTCGTTGAATAACTCTACTTCTTGGCTATGCTCAACAACATCGCTGGGTTGAGAATTTTGGACGATGTAAGCAATGAGGTTTTTACTGCCAGTTTCTGCTTCGTGAGCTATGACAACAGCCTGTTGAACTGCTTGGTGCTGGCTGAGTACAGTTTCAATTTCTCCTAGTTCGATGCGGAAGCCACGAATTTTCACTTGGTGGTCGATGCGACCAAGAAATTCAATATTGCCATCGGGTAAATAACGAGCTAAATCACCGGTTTTATATAATTTGCCATCACCAAAGGGATGAAAAATAAATTTCTGGGAAGTTAATTCGGGACGGTTGAGGTAGCCACGGGCTAAACCAACACCACCGATATGTAATTCTCCTACTATCCCAACCGGAACCGGTTGCAGATATTGGTCGAGGATGTAAATTTGGATGTTGGCAATGGGACGACCAATGGGAACTATCTGGTGTTGAATCTGTGGTAAACAATGCCAGGATGTGACATCAATCGCTGCTTCTGTTGGGCCGTAGAGATTGTGCAGTTCGCAGTTAAAACGCTCAAAAAAACGTTGTGTCAGGTCATAGGGTAGTGCTTCTCCACTACAAATTACTCGCTTTAAGCAACTGCAATCTTCTAGCTCTGGTTCTTGCAGAAGGACTCGCAGCATGGAAGGCACAAAATGGACGGTAGTAATTTGTTGCTGTTGGATGAGCTTAATTAAGTAAGCACTATCTTTATGTCCTTCTGGTTTCGCCATTACCAGAGTTGCCCCTGTTAATAACGGCCAAAACAGTTCCCATACTGACACATCAAAACTGAAGGGAGTTTTTTGCAAAATGCGATCGCTTGGTGTTAACTGATAAGTATCCTGCATCCATAACAAGCGATTACTAATACCTTTATGGGTATTCATTACTCCCTTCGGCTTCCCTGTAGAACCAGAAGTATAAATTACATAAGCTAAATTTTCACCTTTGACACCACTATTGATATTGTTCTGATTTTCTCGGTCAATAGCTTGCCAATCTCCATCCAAAGACACAACAATTACCTGATGCTCTGGTAACAATTCCGTGAGTGATTGCTGGGTGAGCAACACTTTCACCCCCGTATCTTCCAACAAATAACTCAAGCGTTCTGGGGGATAACTGGGGTCTAATGGCACATAAGCTCCCCCGGCTTTGAGAATCCCTAATAGTCCCACCACCATTTCTAAAGAACGCTCTATACAAATACCTACCAATACTTCTGGTTTCACACCTAGTTTTTGCAAGGAATGCGCTAATTGATTAGCTCGTTCATTTAATTGTTGATAAGTTAGTTGTTCGCTTTCAAATACCACCGCAACAGCATCGGGTTCTTGCTCTACTTGCTTTTCAAATAACTGATGGATGCATTTATTTTGGGGATATTGAATCTCTGTATTATTCCATTTTGTCAGTAATTGGTGCCGTTCTGCTGTTGTTAAGATGTCGATTTCTGACAATTCACAATTAGGATTAGCCGTCACACATTCTAGAATTTGGAGAAAATGCCCTAGCATTCTCTGGATAAAGTCTCCATCAAAAGCATCTGGCTGGAAAGTTACAGCAACAGAAGTATCTTGAGCATCAATTTCAAAAACTAATTGAAAGTTGTTTAACAAAGAACTGCGACTGCAAAATCCTTCTTGGAGCAAAGCAACATCAAAAATTGCGTCTGGATTTCCATCTCTTGCCAGAAATGTTTTGATAAAAGCATCGACATCATAGCTTTGGTAGCGATATCCCTCTTGGAGATGACTACGGGTTGTTTTTAATAAATCCTTAAATGATGTGAAATTTTGACCATTGAAGCGCAAAAAAATAAGGCTATCAGATTCGTCTAGGTTTAAAGCACCGGTTGCTACTGCAAACTCTTCTTGAGCAGTATATTTAAATATTAGCAATTTGATTGCTAAGAGATATAAGGCGAGCTTATTAACAGGAGAATTAGCAGTTAAATTATATATTTTCTCACGCAAACTTACAGATATAGTATCAAATATTGTTACTTTTTCCTCGGCTTTATGCTGATTTACATGATTAAATAAAGGTGTAACTGGCTGAATATCTATAAGTTGCCGAATTTGGTAATCTAATGAAACAATATTTGCTTTTGTAAGTTCCATAAACTTCTCCATAAATGGTGTTGCACATTCGATTAATGGTTTTTTCTGGAGAATTGCAACATTGCTGATAAATTAAAATAGGAAATCGAGACTAAATCTACACCATAATCTTTTGAAAAACAATCAGTCAACAAGATAAATGTCATCTGTCTTTCATGTTGGGATGCTACTAAAAGCCATTGCTGATAAATTAAAATAGGAAATCGAGACTAAATCTACACCATAATCCTTTGAAAAACAATAAGTCAACAAGATAAAATGTCATCTGTCTTTCATGCTCGGATGCTACTAAAAGCCAGAGTGCTTAGTATCAATAGAATTTTATGCATAAAAGCCTGATTGTAAATTTTTTTTAGTAGAGGTGCGATCGCTCTATAAAAATAGGCTGTAATTTTTACTTTTAGTCTGACTATTTTTTAACTTGAGCTAAGTGTAGCACAAGAGTGATTTATCGCTGCGATCGCAGCGATAAATCAGGAAATAGATAAAATAAATTCAGACAGTTAAGACAGTTAAGACAGTTAAGACAGTTAAGAAAAAATAATTTATTTGCTATTGCATCTTGAGCTTAATATTGAGATGCTATTGAAGCATCAGAAAAATTTAATTCTACCTGTATATTATTTATATAATGCTAATACTACATGGATTACAAAAGTTACAGAACTGGATTCGCGGATCAAAAATTTAAAAAGTTATAAACTATTTCTGTATTGGGCTATTGATTCAGTAGCTAATACTATAGAATTTAGATTGTCCATCAGACAAAATGCGCGATCGGTCACACTTTAGGGAAAAGTGTTAAAAAGTCATTAAAGCCAAACTCCATTAGCTGTTTATAGACTACCGAGATAATCAGTTTTAATTTATACATACTTTTGTCCTCAAGAAATTTTTGCAACACAACCCAAACAACTCTTATGATTTTGCATGAACAATCTTATAGCCAGCATAATCAAGAAGAAATATTCAAAAAATCAATCAGTTTTGGTGGGCAATTAGAAGATATTTTCCGAACTCTCCCAGAAGTTTTGGCTGATGCTGCTTGCCATGAAAGCAAAGGGATTACATATATCCAAAACGATGAATCTGAATATTTTCAGACTTATAAAGATTTATATAACGACGCTCTAAATATTTTAAATGGGCTTTATCAGTACGGACTCAAATCAGGAGATAAAGTCATATTTCAAATTGGCAAAAATCAAGATTTTATCCCTGCACTCTGGGGTTGTTTTTTAGGCGGAATTATCCCAGTACCTCTGACCACCGCTCCCAATTATGATTTAGACAACGCCGCAGTTAAAAAGCTTTACAATGTTTGGCAGGTTTTAGAGAAGCCTGTTATTTTCTCAGACTGTGAATTAATTACTGAAATTGAAAAATTAGAATCTCATTTAGAGGGATTACGATTAGTATCGATAGATGATTTGCGAAGTAATAAATCTCGATTAAACCAAAACTCCCCGAAAGTTCTTCATCTTACACCACAAGATCCAGCATTGTTACTCTTCACATCTGGTAGTACAGGTCTTCCCAAAGGTGTGATGTTGCATCATTGCAACCTTTTATCGATGTCCGCCGGGACAGTGCGGATGAATAATTTTACCCCCGCAGAAGTTACTCTGAATTGGATGCCATTAGACCATGTGGGAGCAATAGTATTTTTAGGGATTATGGCGGTAGATTTGGCTTGTCATCAAATCCATGTGCCAATTGAATTAATATTGCGTCAACCCCTGAAATGGTTAGACCTGATTCAAAAGCATCAAGCTACTATTTCGTGGTCTCCCAACTTTGCATTTTCCTTAATTAATCAACACGCCGAAAAACTTAATCAATCTTCTTATGACCTCTCCTCAATGAAGTTTTTAGTGAATGCAGGAGAGCAAGTTTCGGTCAAAACTATTCGCTTATTCTTAGAACTTCTAGAAAAACATCAACTGCAAGATAGAGTTATTAAACCAGCATTTGGGATGACTGAATCTTGTTCTGGAATTACTTGGTCAGCAGGTTTAAGCAAAGATGAATTGACACAAGATAATAGTTTGGTATCTCTCGGACGACCGATTCCGGGAGCTACGATTCGGATTGTTGACCAAGAGAATAATGTCTTACTAGACAACGAAATTGGACGACTTCAGATTCAAGGGTTTTCCGTTACAGAAGGATATTATAATAACCCTGAACTCAACCGAGAAGTTTTTCAAGAGGGAGGTTGGTTTAGTACGGGAGATTTGGGCTATCTCCACAATGGTGAGTTAGTGATTACTGGTAGAGAAAAACAAGAAATTATTATTAATGGGATAAATTACTTTGCCCATGAAATTGAAACAGCTATAGAAGAATTAGATGGTATAGCTATTTCTTATACATCTGCATTTGCAGTTTTTGACCAAAATAGAGAAACAGATTTATTAGTTATTACTTTCAGTTCCGAATCAGAACATCTGGAACAGTGGGTAAAATTAGTTAGAGAGGTTCGCAGTCATTTAACTCAGAAGGTAGGAATTGCACCTGCTTACGTGATTCCCTTAGAAATGGGTCTAGTTCCAAAAACATCTATTGGTAAGGTTCAAAAGGCTAAATTAAAAAAAGACTTTGAGCAGGGATTATTTACCACTCGTATCCAAGAAATTAATGACTATTTAGCTAGAGAGAGGAACAAAACCCAAAGTTTACCCCAGTCTGAAAATGAACGCCAAATCGCAGAAGTCTGGTGTGAAGTTTTGCAAGTTTCGGCAGTTGGTTTACACGATAATTTCTTTGAGTTAGGAGGTCATTCTCTCCACTTAATTCGTGTCCAAAACCTGTTAGAAAAACTTTTCGAGCGTCAGTTACCTCTGGCTGAGATGTTTAAAAATTCTACAGTTGCGACATTAGCCAGTTTCTTAACTCAAGAACCAAATTCAACAAAGGCTACAGCAGAAAAAAGTCGTAAACGTGCCGAGAATCGTTCGCGTCGGAGTAATGACACTCATGATATTGCTATTATTGGCATGGCTGGGCGATTTCCTGGAGCTAACAATCTGCAAACTTTCTGGGAAAATCTAAAAAACGGAGTTGAAGCAATATCCTTCTTTTCTGAAGAAGAATTATTAGAGTCGGGGGTTTCTCCTGAACTATTCAATCAACCTAACTATATCAGAGCAAGACCGATTATTGACAAAGCAGAATATTTTGATAGCGACTTTTTTGGATACACAGACCGAGAAGCCGAATTACTCGATCCTCAGCAGCGTTTACTGCTGCAATGTAGTTGGGAATGTTTAGAAAATGCTGGTTACAATCCTAACTCTTACGAAGGAGCCATTGGGATGTTTGCTGGTGCAAGTATGAACACTTATTTTATCAATAACTGTTATCCCAATCGCGGCCAATTAGATAGCACTGACGAATTGCAACCCTTCACATTAGATTCGACGGGAGGGTTCCAAACGATGGTGGCTAATGACAAAGATTATTTGACGACGCGGATTTCTTATAAATTAAATCTGCGCGGCCCTAGTGTCAATGTCCAAACAGCTTGTTCCACCGGATTAGTAGTTGTGCATCTCGCCTGTCAAAGTTTGCTGAGTGGAGATAGTGACATGGCTTTGGCTGGCGCTGCTTCGGTTAACTCTCCTCAGAAGATTGGTTATTTGTATCAAGAAGGTTCGATTATTTCTCCAGATGGGCATTGTCGCGCCTTTGATGCCCAAGGGAATGGCACTATTTTTGGCAGTGGAATTGGGGTTGTTTTGCTCAAGAGACTCAAAGACGCTTTGGCAGATAACGATGATATTTATGCCGTCATTAAAGGGTCTGCCATCAATAACGACGGTGGCACAAAATTGGGATTTGCAGCACCTGGAGGAGAAGGTCAGACTTCAGTAGCAGAGGAAGCTTTAGCCTTTGCAGGAGTAGAGGCTGATACTATAGGTTTTGTCGAAGCTCATGGTACGGGGACAAAACTCGGAGACCCCATCGAAGTCGATGCTTTGGCTAGAGCATATAGTGCTGCTCAACCGGGAGAATGTGCTTTGGGGTCTGTGAAAACAAATATCGGACACATGCAAATTGCTTCTGGTATTGTTGGTTTGATCAAAACTGCTTTGGCTCTCAAACATCAAATTATTCCACCAACTCTACATTTCAATAATCCCAATCCCCAAATTGATTTTTCCAAAACTCCTTTTTATGTCAATACTGAAGCTATATCTTGGGCTGCAAAGCAACGAGATGGCAAAGAATTGCCACGACGGGCAGGGGTGAACTCTTTAGGAATTGGTGGTGTGAATGCCCATATTGTATTAGAAGAAGCTCCTGTCATTATTCCTCAGCAGCATGAGATAGAGCGCCCCCACCATTTATTGACACTTTCTGCAAGAACAGAACAAGCTTTGGTAGATTTGGCAAAAAGCTATGGGGAATTTCTCGAAAATCATCTAGAAAGTGATATCTACAATGTAGTTTTCACAGCAAATACTAGCCGGATTAAATTCTCGAATCGTTTAGCTGTGACTGGCTCCCAGGTTAGTGATTTTGTAGACAAATTGCGTGGTTTTGGACAACAAGATTCAGAGTCAGTGATTCACGCTCAAGTTGATGAAAAGAAACCTCCAAAAATTGCCTTTTTGTTCACGGGACAGGGTTCTCAATATATTGGAATGTCTCATCAGCTTTACCAGACTCAACCAAGTTTCCGGCGAACTTTAGACCAATGTGAAACGATATATCGAGAACTAACTGGTAAATCTTTACTAGAAGTTATATTTGCTAATTCTGATGTAGTTTTAAATCATCCATCTTATACTCAACCAGCTTTATTTGTGATCGAAGTAGCATTAGCCCAACTGTGGCATTCTTGGGGTATTCAACCCACTGCTGTTTTAGGACACAGTTTAGGCGAATATGCGGCTGCTTGTTTCGCGGGGGTTTTTGATATTGAAAGTGGCTTAAAACTCGTCACAAAACGGGCAAACTTAATTGCTGAATTGCCAGCAGAAGATGGGGCGATGGCGGCTATTTTTGTGGATGAAAACTTTATTCATCAAGCTTGTGAGAGTCAAGGAATAAAAATAGCGATCGCAGCTATCAATACAAAAGAACATACAGTAATTTCCGGCGAACAAACAAACATTCAAAAACTCTGTGAATATTTTATCAATACAGGTGTTAAAGTTCGCCAACTCAAAGTTTCTCATGCCTTTCACTCACCACTAATAGAACCCGTATGCGAAGAATTTAAAAATATTCTGCGGGAAATTAACTTTGCTAAACCCCAAATTCCTATTATCTCTAATCTGACGGGAGAGGTTGCTGATGACAGCATTTTTACTCCTGAGTATTGGATTCAACATTTATTGCAGACTGTGCAATTTAACCAAGGAGTTTTGTCTCTGCAATCTTTAGGGTGTGATACTTTTATCGAAATTGGCCCTCAACCTGTTTTATTAGGAATTGTCCAGTCATGCATAGCTTTATCTAATCCTCTAATATTACCAAGTCTCCGGTCAGGATTTTCTGATTGGGAGGTTATACTAGCAAGTCTTGGTAAGCTTTATGTTCGCGGTGCAGAGATAGATTGGTTTGGCGTTGATAAAGATTATCAACCGAGAAGATGCGCTTTACCAACCTATCCTTTCCAGCAACGCCGACATTGGATTCCCTTAAAAACTCAATTATCAACTTCCTCACAAGAGTCTAGTTTAATCAAGATGCTATCTCAAAAAGATACAACAAGTTTGATGCAGACTCTACTAGAAACTGGTAATTATTCGGAAGGGGAAAAACAAACTTTATCGACAATTGTTCAACAATTAATTAAGCTGCATCATCAAGATAATGGTAATTCTGATTTTGACAATTTATATTACCAGCTTGAATGGTTGCCTTATGCATTATCCAATAGAAAACTACAGAATTTAGCAAAGCTTAGAACTGATTTAGACTCTTATTTGCGAGAGCAAATAAAAACTGCACCAATTACGGGAGTTTCTCTAGCTTTTGCGGAGATGGAAAAACTCAGTGCAGATTTTATTGTCAAAGCTCTAAAAGATTTGGGATTATTTAAAATCAATAGTATCCTATCTCCAGACGATAGGATTAAAGAAGAGTATAGATTGCTATGGAATCATTGCCTGAAGATATTGGCAGAAACAGGGATACTAGAAAAGCATGGTTCTGATTGGAAAATAATCAGTGAGCCGAGACAATCTAACCCCGATCTAATAGTAGATAATTTGATTGCTCAGTATCCCAATGCGCGGATAGAACTGACACTATTTAGTCGAATTGCTGCCAATTTAGCGGCGATATTTACAGGAAAGATTTCTCCTTTATCTATCTTATTTTCACAAGATGGACAAATTGGAGCCACACAGTTTTATAAAGATACCTCTTGGGCAAAAGTTCTCAATCTTGGTATTTCTAAAACAGTTGAACTTTTATTAACAAACTATTCTCAAGTAGAACCAATTCGGATTCTAGAAATTGGTGCTGGAACTGGCGCAACTACTCATCATCTGCTAGAAGCTAGTGCCTCTCATCAGATTTCCTACACATTTACTGATATCTCTCCATTCTTCCTAGAAACTGCTAGAGAGACTTTTGCTCAGTTTCCTTTTATGGAATACAAAGTTTTAGATATCGAAAAAGACCCGGAGACTCAAGGTTTTTTACCTAATTATTATGATTTGATTATTGCTGCAAATGTAGTACATTCTACACAGGATTTGCAAGGTGAAACTTTACCCCACATTCGAGGTTTACTGCGTCCTGGTGGACATTTATTACTTCTAGAGCTTACCAATCAGTCCCGGTGGATTGATTTGATATTTGGTGTGACTCAAGGTTGGTGGCGATTTAGCGATGCCTACGGCGGCAAGCTACGCAATTTACGCCCAGATCATCCCATAATTACAGCATCTACTTGGCAATCTATCCTCATAGAGTCTGGTTTTGCTCAAGCTGAATTTGTCTCTCCTGATGAAGAAATTGGTAGCCCTTTATTTCAGCAAAGTATCATTGTTGCTCAAAATACCGATAAAAACAGTGATATTTCGGGGAATTGGCTAATTGTTACCGATAGGACAGACAACTTACCCTTAGCAATTCAAGAGGAACTGATAAAATATCATAGCTCCTGTGCGATCGCTCATCCAGAAGATAGCTTTGATTTCGCCACTTCTTCATCTTGGCGAGGGATTATTTATCTTGTGGATAGCGATCGCACTAATCAATATGAATCTACTTTACTTAATCGCTGTAGCTATTTTTTAAATCTTCTCCAGGCGATTAAAAAAATAACTAATCCTCCCAAATTATTCCTCATCACCGAAGGCGGTCAACCCTTCGGACTAGATCGACCATCTTTTGTTACTCAGTCTCCCCTGTGGGCGTTGGGACGGGTGATAGCGCTGGAAGAACCCGAATTATGGGGAGGAATGATTGACCTCGACCCCCACGCCGATATTGCTACTTTCCTTCCAGCATTAACAAATTCTGTTGGAGAGGATCATCTTCTCTTCCGCAACAGTCAAGCTTATGTGGCGCGTCTAGTTCCACAAGAATCTTTACCAACAAAACCAGTGGCGATTAAAGCCCAAGCGACCTATTTGATTACAGGCGGTATCGGTCATCTGGGACTGAAACTGGCTCACCATTTGGCTGATTTGGGTGCAAAAAATCTCATTTTGACTACACGGCAAAAATTTCCACCGCGAAGTGATTGGGATTCACAAAGAGAATTTGCAGAAGTTATTCAAAATCTGATTACTTTAGAAAGTAAAGGTGCATCTGTAGAAATTTGTCAAGCAGATGTGGGAGATTTTCAGCAAATGTCTGATATCTTTGCCAGCATCAAAAAAACAGCTTATCCGCTACGGGGTATTTTCCATCTGGCTGGAGTATCGGGACGGAAAGTGCGATTGAGTGAGTGTACATTGGATGATATTAAAGAGGTTTTTCAAGCTAAAGTTAACGGTTCTTGGAATTTGCATCAGTTATCTTTAGAAACTGAACTAGACTACTTTGTATTTTTCTCTTCCGCCGGGGCAATTTGGGGAGCTAAGGAACAAGGTTTATACGATGCTGCTAGTCATTCTATGGATGCTTTAGCTCATTTACGTCATCTGCAAGGATTACCAGCTACTACTTTGAATTGGGCTTTATTAGCTGGTAATGGTATAGTTTCCGAAGAGTATGAAGACTGGCTCAATAAGATTGGCATGAAAGAAATTGCTTTAGATAGAGCTTTTAAGGCAATGGATGCTATTATACAATCTGGTCAAACACAATTTTTACTTGCTGATGTAGATTGGGTACAGTTTAAAAAGATTTATCAATTTCAAGGCAATAAACCTCTTTTAGAAAAATTGGGAAAAACCCAAATTTCTATTAAATCTGTTAAAAAATCAAGTTCTTCCCGCCGATTTATAGAAGAGGCTCCGCCAGGAGAACGCAGAGAATATTTATTTGAATATATTGGGAAGCAAGTGGCCACTATTCTAGGAATTAAGCAGATTCCTGACCCAAATCAAGGATTTTTAGAAATGGGGATTGATTCTCTGCTTTCTATTGAATTGAAGAGTCGTTTAGAAAAAGGTTTAGAGGTTTCTTTACCTGCTTCCTTGATATTTGATTTCCCTAATGTTACAAGATTAGTAGAATATTTAGTGGGACAAGTTTTTGGTTGGCAAGTTAATGCAACTGTGGAGGTTGTGGAGGTTAAACAAGAGGTTAGTGATGAGCTAATTTTGCAAGAGCTTGCAGATTTAGAAGCTTTTCTTGGTAATTCTTAATTCGTAATTAATTTAGGTTTATGGATATATCAGATAACGATAAATCTGTCCAAACTAGGGTGTTTAAGGCGCTGAATGAGGCGAAGGAGAGATTAAGGGCTGTTGAGGCGAAACAGAGTGAACCGATCGCAGTTGTTGGTTTAGGTTGTCGTTTTGGTAATGATATTTCGACTCCCCAGGCTTTTTGGTCTTTTTTGAAAGCTGGTGGTAATACGCTAAAAGATATACCGCGCGATCGCTGGAATACTTCTGATTTTTATGACTCAGACCGTGGAAAACCGGGTAAAATCTACATATCCCAAGGTGGTTTTCTCGATGATGTCGCGATGTTTGATCCGCAGTTTTTCGGGATTGCACCGAGGGAAGCTTTGCATATCGATCCGCAGCAACGATTACTGTTAGAAGTTGCCTATCAAGCGTTAGAAGATGCGGGTATGGCTGCGCCTACTGCGAGAATCGGCAAAACGGGAGTTTTTATTGGGATTACCAACAATGATTATACTCGTCTGATTGCACCAGGCGGAGACTATAGCACAGTTGGCGCTTATCACATCTCTGGAAACCATACAAATGCTGCGGCTGGACGCATTTCTTATCTTTTAAATCTTAACGGCCCTAGTTTGGCTGTGGATACGGCTTGTTCTTCTTCGTTGGTAGCGGTACATTTGGCATGTCGTTCTTTGCGATCGCAGGAATGCAGACAGGCGTTGGTGGGGGGAGTGAACCTGATTCTGACACCGGAAGTAGCGATCGCATTGTGCAAAAATCAGATGTTAGCTGCTGATGGTAGATGCAAAACCTTTGACGAAAGTGCTGATGGCTTTGGAATTGGCGAGGGTTGTGGGGTTGTTGTCTTAAAAAGATTGAGCCAAGCATTAGAAGATGGCGATCGCATTTGGGCGTTAATTCGGGGAACGGCTGTAAATAACGATGGCGCAAGTGGCGGTTTTACAGTTCCCAATGGCCCGATGCAGACAGATTTGATTCGTGAAGCTCTTAATGATGCGCGTTTGAGCGCTGATATTATTGATTATGTCGAGGCTCACGGTACTGGTACAGCTTTAGGAGATCCCATTGAAATTAAAGCAATAGCTGATGCTTTGTGCGTTAATCGTCCTCAATCTCAACCTTTGTTAGTCGGTTCACTCAAGACAAATCTCGGTCATTTGGCAGCGGCAGCGGGGATTTCTGGTTTAATCAAAACTGTATTATCTATATATTATTCGGAAATTCCGGCTCATCTGAATTTCCAAAAGCCAAATCCTCATATTAATTGGGACAGTTTACCCCTAAATGTGGTGACACAAACCCGTCCTTGGGCTGTTAGTAATGGCAAGATAAAAGCGGCTGGAATCAGTTCTTTTGGAGCATCGGGAACTAATGCTCATGTTATTTTGAGCGAACCTCCTGAAGCACAATCCCCAATTACAAATAAATTGCCTGTACTGATTACTTTGTCTGCAAAAGACGACGAGCGTTTACGCCTGTTAGCTGCTAAGTTAGTTGATTTTGTTGATAGTGATTTAAATTTAAATGATATTGCCTTTTCTTTAAATACAGGTCGTTTTCACCATAAACACCGATTATCTTTATTGGTTGCCAATATTAGCAGCTTTCAAGAACAGCTTCAGGCTTTTGCTACTGGTAATATTCAGCAAACTAATATTATTCACGGTGAGGTAAAAGGAAATCCCAAAATCGCTTTTCTCTGCAATGATGACGAAGCGACATTAACAGGAATGGGGAAAGAACTTTTTGTTGATGAGTCGGTATTTCGTGAGGCGTTTATTCGGTGCGATCGCTTATTCCAAAACTATCTAAATTTTTCTCTAGAAGACTTACTTAATCGCGCTCAACTGCCCAACAATCCTTTATATATACAACCAGCATTATTTACTCTGCAATATGCTCTTTGCGAACTCTGGAAATCTTGGGAAATTCGCCCTTCTGCGATTTTAGGCTGTGGTTTGGGTGAATATGTTGCTGCTCAACAAGCTGGAGTATTTTCTGTTGAAGATGCAGTTAAGTTGGTTGCAAGTCGCGCTCATTTTTTCAGCCAAAAGCTTGGAGAAGAAAGATTTTTAGCTTTTCAAAAAGTTGCTGAAGAAGTTGTTTATAGCAATTCACAACTCACTCTAATTTCAAATTTTAATGGTGAAGTAGCTAGTAGCTCTATTAAAACTCCTGCTTATTGGGTACAACAGTTGCATCAAGCAGACAATATTACTAAAGGAATTGACACCCTGCATCAAATGGGGTATCAAATCTTTCTAGAAATGGGAACTAATGCCCATAGTAATTTAGATACAAATGAAATTATTGGGTTGTGTAGTTTAGCGAAAGATGGGAACACTCATCAGCAATTACAAACTGTCTTAGCTGAATTATATGTACGCGGAGTAAATATTAATTGGAAAGAATTTCATCGCTCTCATATAGGGCAGAAAATCAGTTTACCAAATTCTCCTTTTATCCGCAAACATTACTGGATAACTCCCATTGATTCAGGAAGTAATCAGCAGTTAAAATCTTCCAGATATGAACACCCATTATTAGGCGATCGCTTGCCTTCTCCTCTATCTTCTATTCAATATCGAGCTAGAATTAGTCAAAACAATCCAGCATTTTTAGCAGAACATCAAGTTTTTGATAAACCGATATTCCCAGGTGCAGCATTTATTGAAATGGCATTAGCGACGGGAGAAGGTAAAGCAGTTATTTTAGAAAATGTTGAATTTAGCAAAGCATTGTTGCTTGGAGATAAAGAAGAGACATTACAATTAATTGCTGAGGAAATCATTAGAAATAAACAAAGTTTTCATATCTATAATCAAGCTAATCATAGTTGGGATATACTTGTTTATGGACAAATTGAGAAGTTAAAATCAGTTGATATAACTAACCATAATCTAGAAAAAATAGCAGCTAAATGTCCAGAACAGCTTAATATTAATTCGTTTTATCAAACATACCGCAACTCTGGAGTCAATTATGGAAAAAGCTTTCAGTTAATCAATAAACTTCAGCGTGGTGAAAATAGTGCATTTGCTCAAATAAAGTTAACAGAGAATCTGCGCTTAGAAGCCAAAAATTACAAATTTCATCCGGCTATGTTAGATGCCTGTTTTCAGGCGATCGCAGCTATTTTATTTCAGCACGAGTCATCTGTAACTTATGTACCAGTCAGCATTGCTAAATTCCAATTCTTCCAGTCTCCGGGTGATAGCGTTATCAGTGCAATTAGACTAACTAAAAATTCTCCTAATATTGTTGTCTCTGATATTGATATTTATTCAGAACAAGGTGAGTTATTAGTAGCAATTACTGGCTTTGAACTCAAATCTGTTCAACGCCAAGAAATTATCCGCCATGCAAGCCAAGCTCAATCTTACATAGAAGAATGGATTCCTTTAGCACCATTATTACCCGATGGTAGAGATACTTTACTAACTCCTGATGTAATTAAAACTCAAGTTAAAGCACAGCAATTAGAACAGCAATTAGCAGATAAATTGCGTCAATATGAACGCTTGCTTGGGGAGATGGAAAGTTTAAGTGTAATCTATATATGGGAAGGTTTAAAAAATCTTGATTGGGAACCTAAATTAGGTCAAACTTATCAAGAAGAACAGATTACCGTTCAAGCTAGAGTAGTTGATTTTTATCGCCCCTTGTTGTCGCGCTGTTTATCTATCCTAGCCGAGGAAGGGATTGTTACTCAGCAAAAAGATGGATGGTTATTAGTAAAAGAACCAAGTACATCTTCATCTCAATTACAAATTCAACATCTCAGTAACGAATTTCCTGATTACCTTGCCGAAATTAATCTCATAGAACGTTGCGGTTCAGCTTTAGCTGAGGTGATGCGTCACCAAATTGAGCCATTAGAATTATTATTTCCCCAAGGCGATTTAAATGCGATCGCATCTGTGTATTCTGATGCGGCTGGAGCCAAGTTGATGAATGAGCTAGTTGCACAAACCCTTAGAAGTGCAATAGCAAATTTACCAAAAAATCGTCAGCTACGAATTCTCGAAATTGGAAGCGGAACCGGATCTGCTAGTACTGCAATCTTACCGCATTTACCAAAAGAGCAAATAGAATATGTATTCACTGATATTTCTACTAGCTTTTTAACCAGAGCTAAAGAAAACTTTAGCCATTATCCTTTCATTAAATATCAAACTTTAGATATAGAAAAGAATCCCTTCACTCAAGATTTTCTCCCAGGAAGTTTTGATATCATTATTGCTGCTAACGTCCTCCATGCAACAACAGATATTAACAAAACCCTTGATAATGTCCATTCTCTAATTGCTCCTAGTGGACTATTAATACTATTAGAAAGTACTGGGGCGCGTCGTTGGGTAGATTTAACCTTTGGTTTAACAGAAGGGTGGTGGTTATGCAGTCAAGATCCACTCCGCAATGGTTATCCTTTGGTAAATACTAAACATTGGCAAAATTTACTTGCTAATCATGGGTTTGCAGAAACTAATGTTATTGAACCAACGAATCCAGAGACACGCAATTTATTACAACAAAGTGTAATTGTTGCTCAAAGAAATAATTTATCTAAATCTGTATCTCATGAATTAATCTTTGCCGATTCCAAAGGAATTGCTCACAGTTTAATTACGCCATTGCAACAGCGAGGTGTTGCTTGTTCTCTAATCTCCCCTCAAGATATCAATCCTGATAACGCCGACGACTACCTATCAATATTAAAAAACCTCTTAACTCCAGAAACTCGTGAAATTGTCTACTTCTGGGCATTGGAAGAAATAGAAGGCGAAATTTATCAAGCAGTAGAAACTCATTGTAGACGTTTCCTATTTTTACTTCAGGCATTATTACAACAAGAAAATCCTCCTGCGCTTATTCTTGTCACTCAAGGTTCTGTACCAGCCAAAGAAATAGCAACGCTCACATCTCCAGCCCAATCTTCATTATTAGGAATCGCTTTAAGCTTAGTACTAGAACATCCTGAATTAAATTTTAGAGCCATTGATTTAGATCCTTACGAACAAGATTTAGGGGAAAAACTATTCCGAGAAATTTACAATCATACACCAGAAAATCGCGTAGCTTTGCGGAGTGAACAACGCTTTTCCCCGCGTTTAGTAGAGCGAAAACTAGAAGAAGGAAACATCAATTTTCGCCAAGATAGCTGTTATTTAATTTCTGGCGGTACAGGTGGGTTAGGTTTAGCCACTGCTAGATGGATGATAGAACGTGGCGCTCGTCATTTAATCTTGTGTAGTCGCAGTGGTGCAAAAAATCTCACCCCTGAAATTCTGGCAAGTCTGCAATCAACTAATAACGCAGACATTCAAATCAAAGATGTGGATGTCACAGATGCAGAGAAACTGCACACATTACTAGCAGAATGCCGATCGCAATATCCTGTGCGAGGGATTTTCCACATCGCTGGTACTTTAGACGATACAACACTATTGCGACTGACACCAGAACGGTTTAATTATGTTCTCGCGCCCAAAGTTAAAGGTACTTGGTTACTTCATCAATTAACCCTGAACGATCCTTTAGATTTCTTTGTTTGTTATACGTCTGCGGTATCACTAATTGGCTCGGCGGGACAAGCTAACGCGGCAGCTGCTAATGCCTTTGAGGATGCCTTTACCTATTATCGTCATGCACATAATTTACCTGCAACAGTTGTCAATTGGGGCCCGTGGAGCGAAGTTGGTGCAGCAGTCGATCGCAATGTTTTAGAGAGATTATCAGCTAAAGGTTATGATGCGATCGCACCAGATTTAGCACTCAATATTTTAGAAAAAATCTTGTTTAATCAGGTTGTCCGCGCTGGTGTGATTGCCATTGATTGGCAACGTTTCCCCTACATCAACCAAAGCTTTTATCAAAACTTCTTACCCCAAGTAAAAACTAAATCTCAAGCTGCATCAAATATTTTAGAACAATGGCAAACTCTACCTGTAAAACAGCGTCGTGATTTGCTAATCCGCCATATTAGTTTGCGCGTCTCCACTGTATTAGGATTATCAAAAGATGAAGTAGTTTCTTCCCAACAAGGCTTTTTCGATCTGGGAATGGATTCTTTGACTTCTACGGAACTCCGCAATATTTTGCAAACAGATTTTAATTGTTCTCTACCCACAACAATTACTTTCCGTTTTCCTAATGTGGAAACTTTAGCAGATTATCTCCTGGGGGAAATTTTAAATATTTCGGAAGTACAAAAGCTCAGAGAAGAAGTCCCCGAAATACAAATTGAAAAATCTACCGCCGAAAAACCACAACAACAAGCAGATCCAATTGTAATTGTCGGGATGGCTTGCAGATTTCCTGGTGGTGCAGATGATTTAGCATCTTTCTGGGAACTTTTAGAACAAGGGAAAGATGCGGTGAGAGAAATTCCCGGCGATCGCTGGGATATTCGAGAGTGGTATCATCCCGATGCAGATACACCTGGAAAAATCTCTTCTCTTTATGGAGCATTTCTAGAGCAAATAGATCGGTTTGATGCCGAATTTTTCGGAATAGTCCCCCGTGAGGCTGTCGCCATAGATCCTCAGCAACGGTTGCTGCTAGAGACTACCTGGCAAGCTTTAGAATCTGCCGGTCAAAATCCCCAACAGTTACGCAACAGTCAAACCGGCGTTTTTATTGGGGCGATGACTCAAGACTACGCCCAGTTGAGCTATGCTCCCGAAGCAATCAACGCCTATACCGGTTCTGGAACTTCTATAAGTGTAGCCGCCGGTCGTTTGTCTTATGTATTGGGCTTGCAAGGGCCATCAATGACCGTTGATACCGCTTGTTCTTCTTCCTTAGTTGCAGTCCATTTAGCTTGTAATGCCTTGCAAAATGGTGAATGTGACATTGCCTTGGCGGGTGGTGTCAACATAATTTTAACCCCGGTAATTTCCCTGATTGAAAGTCGCGCCCAGATGCTTGCACCAGATGGACGTTGCAAAACTTTTGATGCAAGTGCCAATGGGATGGTGCGGGGCGAAGGTTGTGGGATGATTGTTCTGAAGCGGTTGAGTGAAGCAGTTAAAAATGGCGATCGCATTTTAGCTAGAGTTTATAGTACAGCGGTGAATCACGATGGCCCAAGTAGCGGGCTGACTGTACCCAATGGAGACGCGCAGGAAAAACTATTACATCAAGCACTGAACGCCGCGCACCTCAAACCAGAGCAGATAGATTTTATCGAAGCTCATGGTACCGGTACTGCGATCGGAGATCCGATTGAATTAGAAAGCATGGCTGCGGTTTTTAGCGATCGCCCCCAAAATCGACCTTTAATTATTAGTTCTGTCAAAACTAATTTAGGACATTTAGAAGGTGCAGCCGGAATTGCTGGGTTAATCAAAACTGTTTTAGCCTTGCAACACCATAAAATTCCTCCCCATCTTCACTTTGAGCAACCCAACCCTCATTTTGATTGGAGTTCTCATATTTTTGAAGTTCCAGTACATGGAAAAAATTGGCATCCTAGCGAACGAGAAAGAATTGCTGGTGTGAGTTCCTTTGGATTTAGTGGTACAAATGCTCATATTATTGTTGGAGAAATTGCATCTAATTCTCCCCATAAATCCGATCATCAGCTTTACCTTTTACCTCTTTCGGCTCGTTCGCAAAAATCGCTCAAAGAGTTAGCTAAAAGTTATCAATCTGCTTTAAATGAGTCTACAAATTTAGTAGATGCTTGTTTTACTGCCAGTACAGGACGCGCTGTTTTCCGCCATCGATTGTGTATTTTAGCCGACTCAATCACGACAGCTAAAAAAGCACTGACTGATTTTATTGAAAGTCATGATTCTGACAATATAATTACGCCAATTCCGTCAGAAACTCAGCCCAATGTAGCCTTTCTATTTTCAGGACAAGGTTCTCAATATTCTGGGATGGGACAAACTATTTATAACAAAGAACCTGTCTTTAAAAATACTCTGGATATTTGTAACAAAATTCTGCAACCTATTTTAGGTACATCGCTATTAGATATAATCTTTCAATTGCCAAATAGCGACTTGCTCGCACAGACTCAAATCACCCAGCCAGCGCTTTTTTCACTTGAATATGCACTTGCTAAATTATGGCAATCTTGGGGAATACAACCCTCCGCGCTTTTAGGACATAGCATCGGTGAATATGTCGCAGCTTGTTTAGCAGGAGTCTTTTCGTTAGAAGATGCTCTACAATTAGTTGCCCAACGTGGTCGCTTAATGGGAGAACTACCGCACAATGGAGCTATGGCAGGAATTTATGCTGATTATGAAACAGTAGCAGCTTATATTGTTCCCTATAGCAGTCAAGTTAGTATTGCCGCAGCTAATGGTGCAATTACTGTAATTTCTGGCTTGCATGAAATTGTCGATAAACTAGAGAAAACTTTTATCGACCAAGGTTATAAAACTAGAAGATTGGCGGTATCTCATGCTTTTCATTCTCCTTTAATGGAGCCAATTCTTAATGATTTTGCAGAAGTTTTAAATAAAATTTATTTCCACGAACCAAACTTGACTATTATTAGCAACGTCACAGGTAAACCAATTGGCAGAGAAATCGCTACCCCCGATTATTGGTTACGTCATCTTCGCAGTACTGTACATTTTAGCCAAGGATTTAAATTCTTAATTGACAGTGGTTATCGGTGTTTTCTAGAGTTGGGGCCAAAGCCTGTATTACTGGGAATGGCGCGATTAACTTCTCAAATTAAAGAAATATTATGGCTACCCAGCATTGTCCCTGGACAAGATGAACAAGCCCAGATGTACAGAAGTTTAGCGGCACTCTTCGCTAATGGTTATTCCATAGAATGGACGGAGGTATTTAAGCAAGGAAGGCGGATTACTTTACCTAGTTATCCATTTCAACGAGAACGTTACTGGTTATCAAACTCACAATTTGCTGTAACTGAAATCAAAACTAGGTTACATCCTTTTATTAGTGATATCAAGAAACTAGCTACAGGAGAAATTGTTTTTGATGGAGAGATAAGCTCTGATAATCCAAATTATCTTGCGGAACACAAAGTATTTGAAAAAATATTATTCCCCGCTACAGGTTTTATTGAAGCAATTTTAGCAGCTAGTCAGAAAATATTTGCTGATAATTTGGCGATTATAGAAAATGTATCAATTCACCAAGCGTTAATATTATCTGAATCTCAAACTACATTACAAATCATTTTTAAACCCAAAAAATCATTTGAGTCAAGCTATAGCTTTGAGATATTTAGTAGTAACTCATCAGAAAATACTTGGATTCTTCATGTAAATGGTGAGATTAAACCTAACCATCAAAAATCTCCTGTATCTGTAAATAATTGGTCTGATTTAGCAGGGGAATCTGTTTCTATCTCCAGATTCTATGAGCTTTATAGTCAGATGGGAATCAGCTATGGTAATAAATTTCAAGCTATTCAAGAACTACGTTATTTAGAAAATGGTTCCCAGGCTAAAATTAGTATCGATCGCAGTCTATCAGATCGGCGTTATTGTCTGCATCCCGTGCTTTTAGATGCTTGTTTGCAAAGTATTGGCGCGGCTTTCCCAGAACTTCACGGACAGGAATTGCACTTACCCTACGGTTTCTCTTCATTAGAATTTTTTAGAAATCCTGGTTCTCAAGCTTGGACGCACATTGATATTAAATCTGATAATAACAGTGAAATGTCTGTAAACTTAGAGCTTTATGATGAGCAAGAACAGCTTTGCGCTCGGTTTACAAACTTAGTAGCACGGCGGACTAATCCGGCAAGTTTACAGCGTTTATGGCAGAAGCCTGAAAAAGATTGTTTTTACCAAGTTCAATGGAAAAAGCTGAACTCAGTTACAAGTATTACTACAGATTCTAATAATTCTTGGTTGATATTTGTGCATCCTAATACAGCCTTGAATCAATTGGTAAATTTATTAGATAAATCTGGAGAACGAGTAGTAATTGTAGAACTTAGTGATAACTATGAATGCCGTTCTCAAGATAAGTTTGTCATTAATACATCTCAAAAGGATGATTATCACCGTTTATACCAAGAAGCGTATCCATCGGGTAAATTTCCTACAGGTGTAATTTTCTCCTGGGGAGCAGATCCAGTTTACCAGAGTTGTAATGCTATATTGCACTTAATCCAAACTATCACCACTAGCCGGGAAAAATTACCAGATTTATGGTTAGTGACTCGCGGTGCAAATCAAATATTAGGTGATAAGTCTTTGCAACCTCAACAGTCTTTACTTTGGGGATTAGGAGCAGTAATTAATAACGAATATCCCAAAGTTCGTTGTGTATGTTTGGATTTATCATCCACAGTAGAACCTGATGAGGCTGAATTTTTATTCAACGAATTTCACACATCTAGCAGAGAATCGCGTTTAGCTTTACGCCAAGGAAACCGCTATGGAGCAAGGTTAGTATCTGCAACAATTCCCACAGCCCAAAAACAGCAGTTAGTTATTAGAGAAGGAGCTTATTTAATTACTGGAGGTTTGGGTAAACTTGGCTTACTAATGGCTCAATGGTTAGCAAAAATGGGAGCTAATCATATAGTTTTATGCAGCCGTAATATCCAGTCTCAACCAGAAGCGATCGCATCATTAATCAAAAGTGGTATACAGATTACAATTATCGGCGCTGATATTGCCTCAGTAGCAGATATGGAACAAATTTTTTCCCGTTTTGGCACAGATTTACCTCCTTTACGCGGAGTAATTCACGCGGCTGCTGTCTTAGATGATGGACTTTTAAGCAATCAAAACTGGGAAAGATATCAAAATGTCATGCGTCCTAAAGTAGAAGGCACTTTATTATTAGACCACCACACCCGTAATTTATCCTTAGACTTTTTCATTGCCTTTTCTTCTGCGGCTGTCATTCTCGGTTCCCCCGGTCAAAGTAGTTACGCTGCTGCGAATGCTTTTATGGATGCTTTAATGCAGCAACGACAAACTTTAGGATTACCAGGTATTAGCATCAATTGGGGAGCATGGGATACAGGAAATGCAATAGAAAAACAACGTTTTGCTAATTGGGGTATTCAAAGTATGTCTGCTGATGCCGCTCTCGAATATCTCACCCAGTTGATTTTAGGCAATGTTTCCCAAGGAGTTATTCTTGATATTGATTGGTCTACTTTTCAACAATCTTTTAACATCAATCAACCATTCTTTGCCGAAATTCTGACACCAAAAGAAAATAATTCCGCAAAATTGTTAGAGCAATTAAAATCTGTAGCTGTAGATGAGCGAGCCACAACCTTATCCCAAGGAATTGAGCAAGTATTACGCGAAGTCACAGGATTACCTGCAACTAGCGTAATTTCTCAACAAACCTCATTCTTAGAATTAGGTTTAAACTCCCTAATGGTACTAGAATTTAAAAATCGTTTAGAAACTAATTTAGCTTGCACACTTTCATCATCTGTAATATTTGATTATCCCAATATCACCAGCCTTAGCACCTATCTTCGAGAACAAATCCTTCCTGAAAACATCAATTTTCATGTCAAACAAACTTCACCACCAGATACCCTAAATCCCTATGACAGCCTCAATGAAGATGAACTTGCAATACTACTTAATCAAAAATTAGCAGAGCTTGATAAATATGGTGATTAAACCTCTGCGTCCCTTTACGTAAACCTCTGCGTTCCTTTGCGTTAAAAAAAACTATATGTCTCAAAATCCCGATTATAAAAAATTAATATCAACAACCTTAACAAAAATGGAGGCAATGCAAGCTCGCATTACCGAATTAGAAACTCGACAAAGTGAGCCAATTGCTGTTGTTGGGATAGGATGTCGTTTCCCCGGAGGAATCAATTCCCCTGAAGCCTATTGGAATTACTGTAAGGCTGGACTTGACGCAATTGTAGAAGTCCCCAAAACCCGTTGGGATATCTCAAAATTTTATGCTCAAGAACCAACCCCTGGCAAAATGAATACTCGTTATGGGGGTTTTCTCCAAGAGGATATTGCCGAATTTGATGCCCGTTTCTTCTCCATATCTTCCCGCGAAGCCACCTCAATGGATCCACAACAAAGGTTACTACTTGAAGTGACATGGGAAGCTCTAGAAAATGCCAATATACCATCAACTAATTTAGCAAGCGATCGCGTCGGTGTGTTTGTCGGTATTACCAGCGTTGACCACGCGATGGCTGTCTACAAAAGCAACTACGATGAAATTGACTCTTTCTTCGGTACAGGAAACGCCCTGAGTGCAGCAGCCGGTAGGTTATCTTATTTTCTCAATCTGCGCGGCCCTTCCATGTCTATTGATGCCGCCTGTGCTTCTTCACTGGTAGCTGTTCACCAAGCCATTCGCAGCTTAAGGAATAATGAGTGCGAACTCGCTTTGGTCGGTGGGGTCAATCTCATCCTCAATCCAGCGATTACGATTAACCTTTCCCAGTCGGGGATGATGTCTCCCGATGGCCGCTGTAAAACCTTTGATGCGGCTGCAAATGGTTACGTGCGGGGAGAAGGCTGTGGGGTTTTAGTGCTAAAACCCTTGTCTGTAGCTCAGAAAAAAGGCGATCGCATCCTCGCACTCCTACGAGGCTCTGCGGTCAATCATAACGGTGCAGCCGCCGGTTTCACAGTTCCCAGCGGCCCCGCCCAACAAGATTTACTGCGTCAAGCCCTAGCTGATGCTAGAGTTACACCAGGGCAAGTTGGGTATATAGAAGCACATGGTACTGGAACCCCATTAGGAGATCCAATAGAAATGAATGCGATCGCAGCAGTTTATGGAGAGCGATCGCAACCTCTTTACGTCGGTTCAGTTAAAACTAATATCGGACATCTTGAAGCCGCCGCAGGTATCGCTGGAATAATCAAGACAATTCTCGCCCTCCAACATGGTGAGATACCACCTCATCTCCACTTTAAGCAGCCCAATCCCCTAATTAATTGGCAAGGATATCCAATCAAAATTCCCAGTGAAACTATACCCTGGTCTAACAATGGCGAAATCCGCATTGCTGGAGTTAGTTCTTTCGGTTTTTCTGGAACCAATGCTCATGTAATTGTCGAACAAGCACCTGCTGCAAAGACAACAGAAATTAAGCTGAAACTTCCCAGACATCTCTTAACTATTTCGGCTCATAACGAAACAGCTTTAAAAGAACTAGCACGACGTTTTCAAACTCGCCTAGAGTCTCATCCCGAAATCGGAGATATTTGTCATAGTGCTGCGATCGGGAGAGCGCCCTTACCTGAACGTTTAGCAATCATTGCAGATACATTACCAGAATTGCAACAAAGATTAGCAGCTTTTGTCAACGAAAAAACTTTTGATAATTTTACTTTTTATCAACGCTTCACAGCAGAAAAACAGCAAAAAATTGTCTTTCTTTTCACTGGTCAAGGAGCTTGTTATGCAGGTATGGGTCATCAACTTTACCAAACCCAACCTACATTTCGTAAATATATTGATAAATGTGCCGAAATTTTAGCGAAACATTTAGACCATTCATTACAAGATATATTATTTGGTAATCAAACAGATTTACTCAATCAAACTGCATCCGCGCAACCAGCTATATTTGCTCTAGAATATTCCATTGCCATGCTGTGGCAATCTTGGGGAATCGAACCAAGCTTACTAATTGGCCATAGCGTTGGTGAATATGTAGCAGCTTGTATTGCTGGGGTATTTAATTTAGAAGCAGGTTTAGAATTAGTTGTTAAACGTGGGCAATTAATGCAAACTGCCGCTACCGGAAAAATGGCTTCAATTTTTGCAGATGAGCCTACGGTACTTTCTCTCATTCAAAACTATAGTAATACAGTTTCCATCGCAGCCATAAACCACCCTCAGCAAATTGTGATTTCTGGAGAAAGTGATAGTATTGATGAGATAATTAGCAATTGCAAAAATCAAAAAATTGCGGCTCAATTCCTCTCCGTCGCTGGTGCTTTCCATTCTCCATTAATGGAGCCAATTTTAGATGAATTTGAAAATGCTGCGCGGAATATTGACTATAATCATCCCAAAATTCTGCTCCTTTCAGGAATTGACGGACAACCTTTAGTAAATCCGCCCGATGCCAGTTACTGGAGGCAACAATGCCGTCAACCTGTGAAATTCTTAGAGAGTCTAATTACAGCCTTCAACAAAGGATATAACCTGTTTTTAGAAGTGGGGCCAAGACCAATACTAGCAGAACAAGGTCGTCGTTATAACGATGAAGTTATCTGGCTTAGTTCTCTCAATAGAAATTTAGATAACTGGCAAACAATGCTGTCAGCACTGGCTCAACTCTACATTAATGGAGTTAGTTTTGATGCCGAAAAATTTAACAAAGATTACAGTTACAGAAATATCCAATTACCGACATATCCGTTTCAAAGGAAACGGTTCCAATTTTCCACTACTGTTTTAGCCGAATCGACTCCAAATAACGAAGAGCAAACGAAAATGACTCTAGCAAAAGTTTCAAGTAAACAAAAATATCAACAAGAAATTCGTAATCAATTAAAGTCTATCTTGGCTGTGCTTCTCAAAGAAGATGAAAATGAAATTCGGGAAGATGAGACATTATTAAATTTGGGAGCAGACTCGATAATTTTGACAGACTTTGCTCGCAAAATTGAAGAGAAATTTAGCATCAAAGTCAAAATAGATCAATTATTTACCGATTTGCAAACAATTACCGACATAGCTAACTATCTCTCTAATTCTGTTGAAGAAGAGGCATTAGAACCACAAATCCCAGATCAAATTTCCAATTCTAGCTCAGAATTAGATAATTATCTCTGGGTAATTTCCCAACTACAACCGATTACCATTGCCTATATTATCAAAGCTTTAGCAGCATTAGGCAAGAGACTAAATAAAGCAGAAACCTGGACAACAGAAAATTTATTACAAACTTTGCCCATCGCTTCCAAATATCATATTTTAATCAATCGTTATTTAAAAACTTTAGAGAAAGATGGAATTATTCAAAATCAAGGTAATACCTGGATAGTAAAAAACCTGCCTACACCTTTTTCTTTATCAGAAGCTATAGAAAATCTGCAAACAACTTGTCCAGCAGCTAAACCTGAGTTAGAAATGCTGCAACGCTGTGGAGAAAATCTAGCAGAAGTCCTAAAAGGGAATATAAATCCTCTAGAGTTAATTTTCCCCGCAGGTTCAGTTATTCATGCAGAAAGTATATATGGCAATTCTCCTGTATCTCGTTTGATGAATCAACGAGTAGCTGAAGCCATTAATTCAATTTTACAGCGTTTTGATAATAGCGATCGCCCTTACCAAATCCTGGAAGTAGGAGGTGGTACAGGTGCGACTTCTGAAGCAATTCTCAATAAATTAAATCTCGATCGGGCAACTTATTCTTTTACCGAACTTTCTCCAGCTTTACTAGGTAAAGCTCGTCAAAAATTTAAATACAAAGATAATCTCAACTTCCATCAATTAGATATTGAGAAATCACCAGTTTCGCAAGGGCTACCAGCACATTCTTATCACATAGTTGTTGCGGCTAATGTCCTTCACAGTACCCGAAATATTACAGAAACACTCAATCATATCCGAGAATTACTACTACCTGGTGGTTACTTGGTACTCCTAGAAACAGTAGAAAATAATTCCTGGCTAGATTTAACTTTTGGACTCACACCAGGATGGTGGCGTTTTCAAGATAAAGAGTTACGTTTAGATACTCCCTTATTGAGTGGAGAAACTTGGTGTTCTGTTTTGAAACGCTGTGATTTTGCCACTGCGGATAGTTTTTCTAAACAGAACAATATCAATATCTACAATGGACAAGAGTTAATCATTGCTTGCGCTTCTGTCGAACGTGCTATTATCAGTCAACCTAAAACAGTACCTATCTCGATAGAAACTTCTGGAAAAGAAGCTTTAATGATGGCTCAACTGCAATCTTTGAAAGAACTCAAAGATGTACATGAAAAAACCATTATCAAGCAATTAGAAATCCTCCAATCTGCACCTGTTGCACCAAGCAATACATCAAAAGTTTTGAGTAGTGAAATTGAAACTTTCACTCCTCTGCAAAAAAAACAAATACAAGTCGTACCTAATGGTAAAATTAAAACTGATTTACCGAAAAAAACTAGCTCTCCAAGTTTAAACCCACTTGCATTAAAGCTGAATGAAAATAAATCTCTCACGGAAAAACAGCAAGCTTTTATCCGAAATTTAGAGATTATTTATAATCAAAAAACAGCAAAATCTAAAGCATATTCCCAAAATAGCCGTAAAACAATGGTTGATGTCAAACCTACCATTGACTTCCGCATGGCTTTAAAAGAATTTCAGTATCCCATTGTCTCAGAATCAGCCCAAGGTGCATATTTTCGTGATATCGATGGCAATGATTACATCGATTTAGCAATGGGGTTTGGTGTTAACTTTTTTGGGCATAGTCCTGATTTCGTGATAGAAGCAGTTCAGCAGCAAATGCAACACGGAATCGGATTAGGAATGCAGTCTAATATCGCCGCAGAAACGGCTGCTTTAATTACTGAAATGACTGGTGTAGAACGAGTTGCTTTTAGTAATACTGGAACAGAGGCAATTATGGCAGCAGTTCGTATTGCTCGTTCTCGAACAAAACGCCAAAAAATTGTTTTGTTTTCTGGCTCTTATCACGGGACTTTTGATGGTATTTTAGCGCGAGTTGGAGAGGAAGCAGAAACAGCCCAACCATTAAGTCTCGGTACACCATCAGGAATGGTTGAAGACGTAATTGTTCTTACTTATGGAGCCGAAGAAAGTCTAGAAATAATTGCTGCTCATGCTGAGAATTTAGCAGCAGTTTTAGTAGAACCTGTGCAAAGCCGTAAACCTGATTTACAGCCTAAAGAGTTTCTGCAAAAATTACGTAAATTAACTCGTGAAAAAGACATTGCACTAATTTTTGATGAAATTATTACGGGATTTCGCATGGCTCTAGGAGGAGCGCAAGAATGGTTTGATATTGAGGCTGATATCGTAGTTTATGGTAAGGCAATTGGTGGTGGCTTACCTATTAGTACGATCTGCGGAAAAGCGGATTTTTTGGATACAATCGATGGCGGCTTCTGGAGCTATGGAGATAATTCTCATCCTCAAACAGAATTAACCGGCTATGGTGGAACTTTCTGTCGTCATCCATTGGCTTTAGCAGCTTGTCGAGCAGTGCTGCTACATTTACGCGAACAAGGTGCAACGCTTCCAGAAAGGGTAAATCAATTAACTAATCGATTAGCCACTGAAGTTAATCAGTTTTTCCAAGAAATAGGAATTCCCATTCGCATCGTTAATTTTGGCTCTCTATTTCGCTTTGAACCTTTTGGAGCTTATAGTCTTTTTCTCCAACCTATTGAATTGCCACTTTTTTATTACTTACTAAATCTTAAAGGTGTGTATACATGGGAGAAACGAGTTTGTTTTCTCTCGACACATCATACTAATGAAGATATAGATAAAGTAGTAATTGCTGTCAAAGAAGCTATTATAGAACTGCGACAAGCGGGTTTTTTTGAAAATGCCAAACCACCTCAAGCAAAGAAAAGAGAAAAAAGCGATCGCTCTGACGATGAAGATGGTAGGAGTAATTTAAACCAGAAATTCCCTACCAGTGAAGCACAACGTCAGCTTTGGCTATTGGCAGAATTAGACACAACCGCTTCCGCATCATATAATGTCACGACTTCCTTAGAACTGCGTGGTTTATTAGATATTTCATCTTTACAGCAAGCTATTAATCAAGTAGTCAATCGTCATGAAGCTTTGCGAACCCAAATCTTGGAACAAGGCGAACTACAAGAAGTTATCAATAGTGTCAAAATTGACCTACCATTAATTAATTTAGTAGATGAGGAAAATCCTGAAGCAACTGCTTTGATATTGAGAACTCAGTTGTCTCAAAAACCTTTTGACTTGTCTGTAGCTCCCTTATTTTCATCTGTGTTGATGCGTTTAGCGCCGGAACACTATCTGCTATCTTTAAAAACCCATCATATCGTTGCCGATGGTTGGTCATTAGGGCTAATTTTGAATGAAATCGGCAAACTTTATTCTGCAAAAATTAGCGTTGCTACAGACAATTTAACGTCACCAATGCAGTTTCGCAAATATTTAGCTTTGCGACAACAAGAAGCACAAAGTCCACAGATGCAAGAGCATCGTGATTTTTGGTTGAAAACTTATGAGGGAGAAATCCCTGTATTTGAACTTCCTACTGACTTTCCCCGTCCGGCTGTGAAAACATATACAGGAGGTAGAGAAAGTAAAATTATTGCTCCTGAATTGTGGCAAAATTTGCAGACTGTGGGACGCAAAAACCAAGCTACATTATTTATGACCATGTTCGCCGCTTATACAGCTTTTTTGCAGCGAGTTTCTGGTCATGATGATTTAGTAATTGGTATTCCCATATCTGGACGACAATTTGAGGGTAGCGAGGAGCTAGTTGGCTTTTGTTCGCAATTTTTACCAGTTCGGATAAAGACAAATATCACTACTTCTTTTGTTGAACATCTTCGTCATACCAAACAAACACTCATCGCCGCTTTTAAACACCAAAGTCACGCTTTAGAAGAGTTATTAGCAGCCTTACAATTACAACGAGATTTTTCCCGCTCTCCTCTCATTTCCGTATCTTTTAATATGGATCCTAGTTTAACTCTACCTGAGTTTGAGGGATTAAAAGTATTGCTACCACCGGAGCCAATTGGGTATACTCCTTTTGATTTAGGGTTTAATTTAATTGAAGTTAATAACGCGCTGATTGTCTACTGTAATTACAATACGGAATTGTTTAAACCAGAAACTATCAGACAGTTTCTTGAAAGTTTTGAAATTCTGATGGAAGGCGTAATTAACAATGCTAATAGTTTACTTTCCCAGTTGCCTTTATTAACACAGTCGCAAGAGCAAAAATTACTGACAGAGTTGATAGGCCAAACAATAGAATTGCCCCAAAATGCGACAATCATTGATGACTTTCTTGCTAAAGTAAACTCTACACCCAATGCACCAGCATTAATTGTTGGGCAAACTACTCTTAGCTATGGAGAATTGAATGAGAAAGTAAATCGTTTAACTAATTACTTGCATGAGAAATATCAGCTTACTTCTGGTCAAGCGATCGCACTCATTCTCGGACGCAATCAAAACTTAATTATCGGCATTCTAGCTGCTTTCAAATTAGGGGTAACTTATGTGCCAATAGATCCCCAATATCCTAGTAGCCGCATCGATTTTATTTTAAAAGATAGTGACTCTCAAGTATGTCTAACTGAAACTAATTTTGTCTCTCAATTACCTCAAGATATCCAAGCAATTTGCTTAGATAAAATCGCTGATATTCTAGAAAAATCTGACAACAATGAGCCAAAATTTAAACCAGATCCTAGCCAAGTTGCCTATATTTTATACACTTCTGGCTCAACAGGGAATCCTAAAGGAGTCATGGGTTGTCATATATCTATTTTGAATGTAATTCGGAGTTTAAGACTTACTTTTGACTTAGATAAACATCCTGATTGGCGCTATATCTTCACTGCTCCTGTTACGCACGATCCATCTTTGCGAAATATTTTTCTCCCGTTGACAATCGGTGCTGCTTTATATATGTACGAAGTACAGCATATAGGGCATTTAGTTGACTTTTTACAGGAAAATCAAATTAATGCACTGCACACAACGCCATCTATTTATCGGGAAATATTAGCTGTACTCCCAGCCGAAGAAACTATCCCTAGCTTAAAATATATCTCTTGCGGGGGAGAGAAATTAGACCGAGAAACTGCGATCGCAATCCGAAGACGCTTCCCGGCTGATATCGTCACCAATGTCTACGGTTCCACAGAAACTTGTGTAGGCGTAGCTCAATATCTAATAGACGAAAATTTATACACAGATGTACCTCTTGGTCAAGTTTTTCATAACAATCGTTTATTTGTCCTGGATGAATTTAATAACACCGTACCTCTGCACGTAGTTGGTGAAATTTGTGTAGAAGGTGCAGCATTAGCCGCTGGTTATCACAACCTCCCCCAAATCACCAAAGAAAAATTCAACCCCAGCTTTATAAGTGAAGGAAAAACTCTTTTTAGAACGGGAGATTTAGGTAAACAAACTGCTCCAGGTGTGATTGAATTTATCGGTCGCAAAGATAATCAAGTTAAAGTTAATGGCTATCGCATAGATCCAGGAGAAATCGAATACCAACTCAGCCGTCATCCTGGGATTGAGAAAGCTATCGTATTACCTATGCAGATAGATAATCTGACTCAATTATCTGCTTATTGTCAAACTGGTAAAGATATAGAAGTTTCCGAAATCAGAGAATTTCTCTGTAAATCTTTACCAGTTTATATGATTCCTACTTCTTTTATCTTCATCAAGCAATTTCCTTTAACTAGACATGGGAAAATTGACTTGCGATCGCTTGCTGAAATCAAGTCAACAAATCAGTTAACCCAGGTAGATTATACAGCACCGCATAATAATTTAGAGTCCAAACTGGTAAATATTTGGGAAAAAATTCTCACCAAACACCCCATCGGCGTTTTTGATAATTTCTTTGAAATTGGTGGACACTCTCTGCTGCTTTCGAGAGTGGTAACTCACGTTCATAAAGAATTAAATGTATTAGTTAAATTGGCTGACTTCTTTAAAGTTCCCACAATCGCTGGATTAGCTGCTTTAGTAGCTAAAACTCAATATAACTTTCAAGAACCCATAGCAACAATAACTCAGCAAAAATCTTATCCCATGTCTCATGGGCAACGTCGCCTTTGGGCTTTAGAATTCCTCGATCGCAATCATACTGCCTACGGAATGCCCAGTGCTTATCAATTCAACGGGAATTTAAATATCGCTGCTTTTGAAAATGCTTTTCAACATTTGATTCAACGTCACGAAATATTGCGGACTACCTTTAAATTAATAGATAATGAACCGCGTCAAGTCGTGCATGAAAAAATGAATTTTAGAGTCAAGCAGATCGATTTAACGGAGTATGAAGAACAGCAAAAAATTCTCTCTGAGGCTATTTACAACAATGCCAAAACTACTTTTGATTTAGAAGTAGGGCCTTTACTCAAAGTTGACTTATTAAAATTAAATCAACAGAGCTATATAGTTGTATTTAATATGCACCATATTATTTCTGATGGTTGGTCAGCAGGTGTTTTGATTAAAGACTTTCTCGCACTTTATCATGCTTACGGGCAACAAAATTCAGAATTACCACCACCTTTAAGAATTCATTATAAAGACTATACCTTGTGGCAAGAAAAGCGCTTAAAAACGTCGGTACTACAAGCGCAACGTGATTATTGGTTAGCTAAATTTACTCCTGCTCCCACACGGATTAACTTACCTTTAGATTATGCTCGACCAATGATTCAAAGCTTCCAAGGTAGTGCAGTTATCTGGAAGCCAAACCAAGAATTAATCAAACGCTTTGGGCAATTTGTCAAAACGAAAGAAGCCAGTTTGTTTATGGGCTTGCTGACTCTAATCAATAGTTTTTTGTTTCGCTATACCGAACAAAATGAGATTACAGTAGGTTCTCCTATAGCCGGACGCAATCATCCTGATTTAGAAGAACAAATAGGTTTTTATGTTAACACCTTAGTCTTACATAACCAAATAGTAGCAGACGATAGTTTTGCGAGTTTACTAGCAAAAGTGAAAACAACAACACTAGAAGTATACGACAACCAAGAATATCCTTTTGACAAGCTAGTATCAGATTTAAATTTTCCGCGTGATTCGAGCCGTAATCCTCTATTTGATACTGTCGTTGTCCTACAAAACAACGAAAATGTAGAGCTAGCACTAGATGGAATTACTGTTAATTCCATTGATCAAGATATGATCGCTGCTAAATTCGATCTAGAATTTATTTTTGTTGATGAAGCAGAACTATATCTAAAGCTCATCTACAATACAGATATATTTGCTAGTGAAAGGATCTCATTGATACTAAAGTTGTTAGAAGGTCTTTTAGAAGAAATAGTAAAATCTCCTGAAACACCATTATTAAAGCTGTCTTTCCACACAGAAAATTCTGAACAAGAAGATAGCAATCTTTTCACAACAAACTTTAATTTTTAGTAAACCACACATCTGAAACAATAGCAATGACTTATTTGGAGAACATTTATGAATAAAAAATTACCAATACTTGGAGTTTTAGGTGGCATGGGGCCTGTAATTACTGTTGAATTTCTAAAATCTATTTATGAATATAACCAGTATATCGATCATGAACAAGAAGCACCTAATGTAATTGTTTTTTCACTTCCTTCTGCACCCGATCGCACCAGTTCTATTAATAATGGAAATGAAAGAGAATTCATTGATTTTCTACAACTACATCTAGAAAATCTCAATAAATTTGTTGATCGGATAGTGATTGGCTGTTGTACCGCTCATTATGCTCTGCCTTATATCCCAGAACATCTGACTAATAAGGTAATTTCCTTAATTCAACTTGCAGACGAACAACTGCAAGAACATGATGAACCTGCCATCTTATTGGCTGGTACAGGTACTTACCATAAAAGATTGTTTCAAGAAGGTTGTAGTGCTGCTAATCGCATTATTTCTCCATCTGAAGAAGAACAGAAATTGATCCACGAAATGATATTTAAAGTCCTAAAACGAGGACACGAGCCACTAACAATTCTTGTAGATATTCAAGAATTGTTAGATAAATATAAGACTCGTTCTTTTATTTCTGGTTGTACAGAATTTCATCTCCTTGCTAAATCTCTCAAGCTAAATGGAATTGATTCTATTAAAGCGATCGATCCTTTAACTACCATTGCTCAAAACTTTTCTCAGCTATTAGAGCAAAGTACATATAGTCCTAATTTACTTATAAAAAATATGAAGCGATCTAAACAATTTCATCCATCAGCTATTAACTCTTTTGTGTAAGATTACTTAATCTAGGAAAAATCGTATGACAGCTATTCTACCCCAAATTTCCGTGACGAATACTAAAAATCACAAGGTTCTTTTAATTGGCAGAATGTACCATGAAACAGGTGAAAAACTCCTTGATGAATACACTAATATCAAGATTATCAAGGAACCTACACAGCATCAAATCAATGAAGCTATTCAAGATGTAGCTGGCGTATTTGTCCGTTATCCTACTAAATTAGATGCCCAAGCAATCGGATTAGCAAAAAATTTAAAAGTTATTAGTACATCGGGATTTGGAACTGATGCAATTGATATTGCTGCTGCAACAGAACGGGGGATTGTCGTTGTTAACAATCCTGGGTTATCAACAACTGCTGTCACAGAACATACGATTTGTCTGATTTTAGCTCTTGCTAAAAAGCTTACTTTTCTCAATCAGTGTGTCAAAACAGGAAACTACTTAATTCGTAATCAGGTACAACCAATTCAAGTGGAAGGAAAAACACTTGGTATTGTTGGTTTAGGAAGGATTGGTAGTGCTGTTGCTAAAAGTTGTAGTACAGCATTCCAGATGCGAGTTTTAGCATACGATCCTTACGTTCCATCTAGCAAAGCAGAAGCAGTGGGTGCAACTTTGGTACAAGATTTAGACTACCTTCTAGCTGAATCTGACTTTGTATCTTTGCACCCTGAATTAACCGATGAAACTTATGAAATGTTTGCTTTAAAAACTTTCCATAAAATGAAGCCCACTGCTTTCTTGATCAATACATCTCGTGGGAAAATAGTTCGCGAAGAAGATTTGGTTACAGCCATACATGAAAATTTGATCGCAGGTGCTGCAATAGATGTGTTTGAGCCAGAACCCCCATCTCTAAATAATCCTTTATATGATTTTGACAATGTAATTTTCTCACCTCATCTAGCTGGAGTTACACCTGAAGCTGCTATAGCTACTGCACTTTCCGCAGCTAATCAAATACTGCAAGTGCTTGAGGGGAAGAAGCCGCTTCATATTGTGAATCCAGAAGTTTTCAACAAGTTTCCATATCTCCAATGAGAATCGTGATGGTTCAGTTAAGGCTAAAACTCTGTTACCAAAGTCAGCTTTTTAACGAACCGCCAAGACGCAGAGAGAAGAAAAAGATGCTTAACTGAACTGTATTGACTTAGATGCTTCTTTTTTATTGACAACAATTTGTTTGCTGATACCAGTCATCTATCAGCAAAAAAGCTATCCTTCTGTACCGTTATTGCCAGGGACATTACCGAGATTCGCAGATAGTGATAAATTTTGTCTTGTGGCCACTTTATTCTTTAAAAGCGGCCATTTTTCCTTTATGTGACAATTTTGGTATTGATGCGCTTACTTTTAAACAACATTCTATGGCTTAATTTACATAAGGTGTAATATGCAAACTGAAGTTTTTCGCGATCAACCCTTAAAGAATACTCCTCCTCTTGTAGCTTTTACTCGATTTTGGGATAATGTCAAAGCGATCGCTGCGCCTTACTGGTATCCAACAGAATCAACGGGTAGAGTATTTTCAGAGGTGATTCGGGCATGGGGGATGCTCTTTCTCCTAATCTTATTAATTATCGGGGTTGTGGGCGTAACTGCCTTGAATAGCTTTGTCGATCGCTATTTAATCGATGTCATTATTCAAGATAAAGACCTTTCTAAGTTTTTCAGTACCTTATCCCTTTACGCCGTTGGACTGCTCTCGATCACCCTCTTGACAGGATTTACTAAATTTGTCAGAAAAAAAATCGCTCTTGATTGGTATAAATGGCTCAATAATCATATTTTAGAAAAATATTTGGGCAATCGTGCCTATTATAAAATTAACTTTAGATCGGATATTGATAACCCAGACCAACGGTTAGCCCAAGAAATCGAACCGATTGCCAGGACTGCTCTCAATTTTTCAGCTATTTTATTAGAAAAAGTCCTAGAACTGACGACTTTTTTAATAATTCTCTGGTCAATTTCTCGAATGGCCGTAGCTATTCTAATTGCTTATACATTCATAGGCAATTTGATTGCTATTTATTTAAGCCAAGAATTGAATAAAATTAATGAAGAGGAACTCGAAGCTAAAGCAGACTACAATTATTGCCTGAGTCATGTTCGGAATCACGCTGAATCAATAGCTTTTTTTCAGGGCGAAAGCCAAGAATTAAATATAATTCAGCGCCGATTTAATAATCTCCTCAAAAGTGCTGACAGCAAGATTAATTGGGAGAGAAATAAAGAAATTTTTAACAGAGGATATCGGTCTGTTATCCAAATATTTCCATTTTTAATATTCGCACCTGCATATATTCAAGGTGATATTGATTTCGGACAAGTAAATCAAGCGGTTATAGCTTGCAGTATGTTTGCTAATGGGATCGCCGCATTAATAGATGAATTTGGGACTTCTGGACGATTTTCTAATTACGTTGAGCGTTTAGCTGAGTTTTCAGATGCCTTGGAAGCTGTTACCAAACAACCAGAAAATGTTAGTACTATTAAAACAATTGAAGAAAACCGTCTGGCTTTTGAGAATGTCACCTTACAAACACCAAATTATGAGCAGGTGATTGTCAAAGATTTGTCACTGGCTGTTGAACCTGGACAGGGTTTATTGATTGTTGGGGCGAGTGGTAGAGGCAAAAGTTCTTTATTGAGAGGAATCGCTGGTTTGTGGAATTCAGGGACTGGCCGACTGGTGCGCCCCCCCCTCAAAGAAGTCTTGTTTTTGCCTCAACGTCCTTATATCATTTTGGGAACTTTGCGCGAACAGTTACTCTATCCTCAAACAAATCGTAAAATGAGTAATAGAGAACTCGAAGCAATTTTGCAACAAGTTAATCTCCAAAATGTGGTGACTGAAGTTAACAGCTTTGATGCAGATGTCCCTTGGGAGAATATATTATCGCTAGGAGAACAACAACGCCTTGCTTTTGCACGGCTGTTAGTTACCCATCCAAGCTACGTTATCTTAGATGAAGCAACGAGTGCTTTGGATTTGAAAAATGAACAAAATTTATATCAACAGTTACAACAAGCGCAAACAACGTTTATTAGTGTAGGACATCGAGAGAGTTTATTTAATTATCATCAATGGGTTCTAGAACTTTCACAAGATTCAAGTTGGCGACTTGTTTCTGTCCATGATTATCGGATTGAAAAGGCTCAAAAGGCTCAAATGGAAGTAAATAATTCTTTAAAGAATAAATCTTAAAAAATGGGGCAACTCTGCAAAATCACAGAATTGCCCCAAATTTTAAAAGTTAAGAGTTAAGAAAAACTCTTAACGACTCCTTAAATTACGCAAAGGCAGCAGTTGTTACATCGTTATTCGAGAGAATTTCTTGCAACTCTTCAGCATCTACTGTTTCTTTATCAACCAACATTTGGGCGATTTGATCTAGAATGTGGCGGTTACGCACCAACACTTCTTTAGCCCGTGTATAGGCTACATCCACAAGTTTGCGGACTTCTTCATCAATGGCGGCGGCGGTTTCTTCAGAGAAATCACGCTCTGACATGATATCCCGTCCCAGGAACATATTACCTTGCTGACGACCAAGAGCAACTGGGCCTAAGCGATCGCTCATGCCGAATCTGGTGATCATCTGACGCGCAACCCGTGCTACTTGCTGCAAGTCATTAGAAGCACCTGTGGTAACTTCTTCTTCACCAAAGATTAATTCTTCCGCAATTCGACCACCCAAAGCCACAGCCATCTGATTTTCTAGATAAGCGCGGCTGTATAAACCTGTGTCCATCCGGTCTTCGCTGGGGGTAAACCAAGTTAAACCACCTGCGCGACCACGAGGAATAATGCTAATCTTTTGTACTGGATCGTAGTCTGGCATTAAAGCACCAACTAAGGCGTGACCAGCTTCGTGATAAGCCACCAAGGTTTTGCGTTTTTCGCTCATTACCCGGTCTTTCTTCTCTGGGCCAGCTAAGACGCGATCGATCGCGTCATTGATTTCATCCATTGAAATCTCAGTCAAATTCCGGCGGGCTGCCAGAATTGCAGCTTCATTCAACAGGTTAGATAAATCTGCGCCAGTAAATCCAGGGGTACGACGGGCGATTTTATCCAAATCTACATCTTTCGCCAAGGTCTTACCACGGGCGTGAACCTTGAGGATTTCGCTGCGTCCGGCATAATCGGGACGGTCTACCACAACTTGACGGTCAAAGCGACCAGGACGCAATAGGGCTGCATCTAGAACATCAGGACGGTTGGTAGCGGCAATAATGATGATGCCAGTGTTACCTTCAAAACCATCCATTTCGGTGAGCAACTGGTTGAGGGTTTGTTCCCGCTCATCGTTACCACCACCTAAACCTGCACCCCGTTGACGACCTACTGCGTCAATTTCATCGATGAAGACGATACAAGGAGCATTGGTCTTAGCTTGTTCAAACAAATCGCGGACGCGGGATGCACCCACACCGACGAACATTTCCACAAATTCCGAACCGGAGATTGAGAAGAAGGGTACACCTGCTTCACCAGCTACGGCACGAGCTAGGAGGGTTTTACCAGTACCAGGAGGGCCAACTAACAGCACACCTTTAGGAATTTTTGCACCAACGGCGGTAAAGCGATCGGCGTTTTTCAGAAAGTCTACAACTTCGTTTAATTCCAACTTGGCTTGGTCAATACCAGCTACATCGCCAAATGTCACCTGAGTTTGTGGTTCCATTTGCACTCTCGCTTTGGATTTGCCAAAGTTCATGGCTTGGCTACCTGGGCCACTTTGAGCGCGACGGAGCAAGAAGAATAAGCCAACTAAAAGCAATACAGGGAAAAATAAGCTGCTTAGTGCCTTAAACCAAAATCCTTCGTCGGTTTGGGGCAAAACAGAAATATCAACGCCTTTAGAAGTCAGAGTATTTATCAAGTCTGGATCGTTGACTAAGGTAACAATCCGTTTAGCTGGGTCATATTTGGGTGTAACCAGTGCTGTAGAACGGTCTGCACTCAAACTAACTTTTTCTACTCTGCCTTGTTGAACTTCTTGAATAAAGCGACTGTATCGCCATGTCTCTCTGCTTTGGGGTTGTTTGTCAAAAAATGCTGTTCCCAGCGCAATGACGACAATAAACAGCAGCGCGTACAGCCCTGCATTTCTCCATCTTTTATTCACTAAGGTCTATCCTCCTGTATGTTTCGCGCCATCGCTTACCGTCTCTGCTCGGAAAGGTCATTATTAAGAATTATGTTAACTTATCTTAAGTGTAACAAAGTGGCGTAGCTATCATGCTACAAAAAGCTCCCTAATTTGCTGAAAGCTCGGATGGTAGGGATTATATTGTAGCGACCCTGAAGGCTGATTAACGGTATGAATGGGAATAATTTCGACGATACTATTAGTGTAGGCGATCGCTTCAAATCTCTCGAATAGCCCGACTGTCCAAGGTTCTTCTCGCACAGGCTGTTGGTGCTTTTGTAACCAGTTCCCAAGTTGCGATCGCAAAATTCCTGGTAAAATTCCGGCTTTTATTGGCGGTGTGTACCAACTGCGATCGCACCATCCCCAAAGGTTGCCTGTACTGGTTTCTAGCCAATTTCCTTGAGCATCAACTAATATTGCTTCTTCAGCATCTAAGCTAGTTTTTGCCAACCAAGCACTTAAATAATTTCCAGTTTTATGAGAGGGGAGAGAGCGATAAAATTCTGAGTTGGCGACGGCGCATATAATACCATTATTTTGTTTTTCTATCAAGTTATTTGGTAAGAATCTACCTGTTATCCACTCTCTTCCATCGGGAAAAAGGGTAATTCTGAGAACAGGGAAGTGGGTGAGGAGAATTTGAGCGCCTTGATGTAGACGTTTCCAGTCTGGTTGTTGCCAACCAAAAGTTTGGATTGAGAAAAGTAAGCGATCGCAGTGTGCTTGCCAATTAGTTAAACTATGATCTAGGGAATTATGATAAACCCGCAATGTTGTAAAAATAGTTGCCCCATAAAGTAAACCTGGATCGTTAATGTTTAATTCGAGGGTTTGAGAGTGAATTAATCTACCGTCATACCAAAAAATATTATTTGTCACGACTAGATTGCTGGTATCTACAACTTCATTGAAAAGTGATGACTTGTAATGCTCATGCGTTCCATGAGATAAAACCTGTGAGCGGCAAATCGCTGAACACCAGAATCAAGACTCAGGTGTTCACAGCCATGATTTTTTGCATATTCAATGAGCCATTGAAATAACTGTTTACCATAACCTTGCGATCGCTTCAACTCATCAACAACTAAATCATCAATATATAAAAACTTCCCCGAAGCTAAACATGTAGAGATGCGAAATCCAGCTACTGCAACAGCTTGCTCCTCTAGTTCCAAGAATGCAAGTTGATATCCTTCTTTCATTTGATATCGAACTTGTTCTATAAATTTAGCTTCTTCAAGGTGAGGGCGCAACTGTAAAATAATAGGAAAACACCCTAATATTTGAAAGTCAAATTTTGCTAATTGTATTGACATACTCAATGATGTGTGAAAAATATGGAACCCATTGGGGGGAGAATTCGTTACTCTACTTGCAATCAACTGTTATGAGTAATAAATAATTTAATCTTTTGGGGGGAATAGAATTTTATTAGTACCTTCAGGAGTTGTAATTACTTTTCCTCCTAAAGCTTCAATTTCCCTAATTGCTCGTTTGCGAGTTCTTTCGTTAACTTGATTATTTAAAACCATTGACCAAGTAGTGATTTGAGCATATTTACTATTAGGATTTCGACTCAGAAATTCAGCAGTTTTTTGGGAAGTATAAGCTACAAGCTGACTCTCTGGATCTGAAAATTTACCAGCCCAGTTTGCCGCCGTTGCAAAAGACTTTTGGGCAGCGTGAGCGTTCCCTAAAAACAATAACTCATCAGTTCCTTTGTAACGCCATACGTAATAAGACTTTTCGGGAACGAAGGGAGATAGTGATTTTAAGCCTTTCTCTGAAAGTGCGATCGCGCGTTCTGGCATAGCAGCATACAATGAAGTACTGATAGAAAGACTCCGATAGGCTGCTAAAAATCGTGGGTCACGTTCTAGAATAACTTCAAAATATTCTGGACTTAAACTATAACCTGTTTTATTCCTAACTTCATCATCTCCGAAGTACTGGGAAAAATTGAGATATACTAAATCTGCAATGAAATTATCATAACCAAAACTAGGCATTTTTTTGATAAAATTCAGACGGAGATTTTCTGATTTTATTTCTTTTTCTAGAGTCTCTAAGGAGGCAGATTGTTTGCTAGCTATCAGTTTTTGCAATTGGGGAAATTGAATCAAGCCAATTCCTAAAATAGATACACAAATTATAAAAGGTGTAGCAATGACTTTATGCGGCAACAACATATTAAAGATCCTTTAAGCAACTGCTAGCAGTGAATGAGTCTATTTTTACCTCAAGAGAAGACGAAAACAAGTAGATTCTCTAAACAAATTAAGGTGTAGTATTATACTAAAAATGTCTGATAAAACACAGACGTTTTACGTCTCTTTCTTTGCATTGTCTAGTAAATAATTTTCTTTTCTGAGATGAAATTAACACAGTTATTGAATTATTAAGTTACTTTGATATTACTTAGTTTTGTTAACCAATAACAGTAAAATTTACAACATGACTTAGAATAAGTTTTGTTCGCAATTAAACCTTTCATTTCCTGAATTTTATGCTAGATACTGTAGTTACGAACAATTTGGAAAATAATAGTCTATCGATTCAGACAAAAGATAGTGATTTTAAAACAATAGTTACTAATCTTAATGCTGATAAAAAAGGATTAGGTGTTGACGAAATTATTGATGCTATCAAAACAGTAATAGTTGAAACCATTGATTTAAAAATCACTACTTGGGTAGCAGAGTCATCTCAACAGCCACAAAATGAGATAGAAGCTCCCAAACCAGGCAATCGAATATATACCCGAATTAATCTTGTTAGTGGTGATATCCAAAATGAAATCGGCAGTCAGTTTACTGATAGTGGGGCATATAAAGAAATTCGGGAATTTCATTTGACTCAAATTAGAGACGGTCGAGAGATTATTCACAAGAATATAGAAAGTGTGGAAAAGTTATATAGATTTTTTATGGAAATCGCAAAAAATCGCAAAAAATCAGAACTTTAAGCATTCTTTGTTAGCTACAAATTTGAACTAAAGTACCTACAGGAACCGAGCCAAATCGTTAGGTTTATTTGTTTGTTTGTATCTAGCTATCAATACAACGCTACAGCCAAATTAGTCAGAACTGTGAGAGGGTGACACTATGTCTAATCAAACTCAAATTAAAGACCAAAATAGTATTCAGACTCGAAACCGGAATGCTGCTCAACCTCAAGATATTGAAAACCAAGCTAGAAGGTTATTAAACAATTTAGTATCTTCTGTACAGACATTAGTTTCTGACATCACGGCATTAGAAGTTAATACGATGGTTGTAGATAGGATTAATGCTTCAAAGTTTAATGCTTGGGAGGCATATCAAGAAATTTATTCTATACACGATCCAGACTACTTTAAGGCAAAAGGAATTCCAGACGAAGGTTCTCAAGCTCAAGAACTGCGTAAGCGTTATAAAAGTCTATTTGACCAACTTGAAAGAGAATATTTTTACCTTATTCTTGAAGAGGGTTCAGACTTTTATAATCCACATGATGATAGAGTAAAACGATATCGTCAGAGGCTTGAATACGCAAAACAACATCAAGCAAATCTAGTTGAAGCTGATGAAGAAAATGTGAAACTAGCTGAACCAATACTACCCGCTCCAACTCCCGTTCTTGATGACAAAGATGGAAACAATCAAGAAGATTGGATTGATAATTTTAAAGAAATTCAAAGACTTTTAAATAATGATAAATTTGTTCGTACCTTACGGAAAATGTATGAACTGAAAGCTGCACTTGATAGTAGTAATGTTAAAAGTACCAAAATTGATATTATTTATGCTCAAACTGTCATGCAGATAGACGGAGATATTATCACTCGTTACCATAAGGATCTTTTTAATTTACCTGAAGAAGCTAAAAATTTAATTATTAGTACACATCATGAAGGAGTGGTTTCTGGAGAAAAGCAGTGGCGGGGAACATTTACTTTTTTGATTAGCTTGGTACAGAGTATTGCAAATTTATCTCGATCATGAACGCCAATATAACAAAAACAGACAACCAAGCTGATGTTGCCCTCTCTCTATTTCTCCAAGTTCCTGAAGGCGATCGCTTTGAACTTAAGGTTGAGCGATCGCAGTGTAGTTTTTACCTAAATAATACAGTTGTAGAACAGATTCAGCAAGCACAAAAATCTGGTGTTTCTCTCTACATTCCACCTAAATTGATAATTCCTCTAGGGTATTATGCCTTTTTCGGTAATAATGTTGTGTTCGGAAAGAAAAAAGAAATTACTGAAAAAGAAGTTAGTAATTTTTTTTACGTTACTGTCATAGTCAATATTATAAAATCTTTTCTAAGCAAAACCGCACGGGGTAAAGCAAGTTTACAGTCTGGACTCACCTTTAATTCTTACTATGAGCAAGCTGAATCAGCTTCCTATGCTTATAAAGAGAAAGACATCATTTTGCAAAGTACAGTCCTGATTCATGGTGATGTATTCCATAAAATCAAGTTGGATTTTATGCAAAATTCCAACTGTTCAACATTTGTCTCTGCTCATTATTGGCTAACTGAACAAATACTAAATTGCTTTCGGACTAAATTAAATCTGCTAGTTTGGGAAGTAGCTTCACTGTTTCCGGCTGGTTTTGTAGCCTACAATTTATATCCAGCAAATGGAATACTATCAATATTTGCTTTCATCGGCTTCACTATATTATTTGCAACTACTCGCTATGTACTTGTCAACCAACTGCAAAGACGTACTTCCATCAACTCTAAATTTATAAATTGGTTTGTATGGACACTGATTTGTCTTATTCCTAGCGTTGTTTTTGGTGCTATTAGTAGCTTTAGTGACGTTAAATCCTTATTATTGCCATTTTCATCACTTATCGCCCCAAAACTTGCAGGGTACATTTTAAATTTTATTAGACCAAGAATTTGGAAAATTATTTTTACGTTGGTTTCTGTCGTTACGAGTATTTATAAACTTTTTAGGTAATACCAATTTAATGTAAAGTTGCACATATCTTGATCCCCTAAATCCACGCCACGTGCTTCAAGTCGGGAAACCCGCCCAACGCAGTGGCTCCCCTTAAAAAGGGGGACTTTGATAGATGTTTTTCCGGTTCCCTCCTTATTAAGCTACGGTGTATACACAAGTCGAATTACCCCCTTAATCCCCCCTTGTAAAGGGGGGAAAACGGAAAATCTTGTTCCCTCCCCTTTATAAGGGGAGGGTTAGGGTGGGGTAATTCGAGAACTTGTAGTGATTCGATAACTTGTGTATACACGGTAGCCTTATTAAGGGGGGATCGAATTCTATGCAGCTTCATAAAAAATTGGTATAAGAGTGTTCCTAATACTGTTCAATTAAGGCAAGAGACGCGATGAATCGCTCTACAATAATCATTTTTTCGTCTTGACGGCGATTTATCGAGTCTTTACGCTCTAGAATTTCCATCAAAAACCTTAACCGAACTGTATTGAGAGTGTTCCAAAAAATAAATGATCCAAAACCCGTCATTGCGAGCGAAGCAATGACAATTGGGCATTTTTTTACTTGGAGTATTCTAAATTCTATTTTTGCAAAAGTTGCCAACACTGTTGAGCGATCGCCCAATCTTCTTGAGTATGAATAACTAATACCCGTACTGCTGAGTCCGTTGTAGCAATATCTTCATCAACAGGCTGTTGTTGATTTTTTTCAAGATCGAGTTTCAGTCCCAAAAAGCCAAAGACTTCACAGGCGGCTTGACGAATTTGGGCAGAGTGTTCACCCACTCCGGCTGTGAACACCAAAGCATCTAATCCGCCTAAACTGGTAAGCATTGCACCGATATCAGAACGTAGGCGATGCACGTAGATATCCCACGCCAATTGAGCGCGAGAATTACCTTGAGCGATCGCTTCTCTCACCTCACGCATATCGCTAGATACACCCGAAATTCCCTTTAATCCAGAGGCTTTATTTAAGATATCGTCCAACTTTTCGACAGAATAATCGCAGTACCGCAACAGATAAATCAGAATCCCCGGATCAATTGAACCAGAACGACTACCCATCATCAATCCTTCTAGGGGTGTGAATCCCATTGTGGTATCAATACTGCGGCCGTTTTTAATTGCTGCTAAAGAGCAACCATTGCCTAGATGACAGCTAATTAAGCGCTCAGGTGGAACATCTTGACTGAGAATTTGGGCAGCACGTTGAGAACAGTATTGGTGACTGATACCATGAAATCCGTAGCGACGGATACCTTGCTCTACCCACTGATATGGGCCGGGATAGATTGCTGCTGCATCCGGGAGAGTGGCATGAAATCCAGTATCAAAAACTGCTACTTGGGTGACATCTTTTGAGATTTCTTCAATTGCTTCTATGCCTTCCACAGCAACTGGATTATGGGCTGGAGCGAGGTTAGATAGATGTGCGATCGCCTTTTTGACATCCTCTGTAATTACCGTAGGATCTCGATAATCTTGTCCACCATGTACTATTCGATGCCCTGCCAGATCGATATCTGATAATTGATCGATTACCTTGGTAGCACCATCGCTAAGTGTATGAAGCATATAGGTGAGGTGTGCCTGTGGAGAATCACCAGAGATTGATTCTTGCAGTGTTGCACCAGTAGCAGTTTTAACCTCAATTTCTGCCACCTCCCGATCTTGAGTCCAGTTTATTTTCCCTTCCCAAAGGGGTTGGGCTGCTTGGGTGGAGAAAACATCATCTGCAATTTCATACAGACAACTCTTTTGGGTACTCGATCCAGCATTCAGCACCAATATCTTCATAGGGACAACATCAAAACATGACCTTATTTGATCGTGCCACTAAATGTAGCCTCATGCTTCTAGGTAAAAAAGAAATATTTGACATATCAATCATGACTTTTCAAACATCCTCTAAGTAGTCATGCAAAATTAAATATACATTGTCATTGCGAGCGTAATGAAATGAAGCGAAGCAATCCCAAAGCTTTGGGATTGCTTCGCTTCTCTACAGTCGCTACCGCAAATGCTTCATTCGCAATGACGTTGTGTAATTAATTCTGTGCAACTACTTAACCACGTCCCCAGTCGCGATCGCGTTCATAGCGAAAACGAATGTTGCGAAGGTTATTATCGCGGTTATATTGGCGATTGTTATCGCGATTATATTGGCGATTATTATCGCGGTTATATTGGCGATTGTTATCGCGGTTATATTGGCGATTGTTATCACGGTCATAGCGGCGATGATTATCGCGGTCATAACGGCGATCGTCGTTGTGGCGGTCATAATCACCATTTCTGTCGTGACGATTATGACGTTCGTAGTTACCATCATTGTTGTGTTCATAGCCGTAGCTATCAAACTCAGCAAGATAAGACGCTGGTGTATTAGCCCCAGCTTTTGGAGAAATAGCTAAAGCTGATGCAGATGCTATCAAGCCAGCCAGCAAAATAGAGGTAAAGCGGTTCATAATGTTAGTCAAAAATTATTGACATTAATTGATGCAAGTCCAGTCTGTTTAGGAAGAGCAGATTCCACAAGTCTTTAAATCTATGCTATCAGTCTTGAATAAATCAGAAAGTTTTCTTGGGTGCGGTGATTGAGAAAACTTTTGTTGCCTGTGATACTTTCTGACTTTCCAAATCTCATGAAAAGTTAAAATTAAAATGAGTATTTGAACTGGATAAATCCACCTTTTATCTCCGTTAACGAGTATTTGAACTGGATGAATCCACCTTTTATCTCCGTTAACGAGTATTTGAACTGGATGAATCCACCTTTTATCTCCGTTAACGAGTATTTGAACTGGATGAATCCACCTTTTATCTCCGTTAACGAGTCTTTGAACTGGATGAATCCACCTTTTATCTCCGTTAACGAGTATTTGAACTGGATGAATCCACCTTTTATCTCCGTTAACGAGTATTTGAACTGGATGAATCCACCTTTTATCTCCGTTAACAAGTCTTGGATAATTAAATACGTTACGATCGCACCTTCCCAAAACCTACCAGATAACCAAAACGCACACCAATATATAATTAGTGTGCGTCTGCGGTTAGAAGATTTTAGAAATTCTCGAACTTAGCGATCGCATCCTTCATCTTATCCAGCACCTCATCGACAGCTATAACTCCCAATTCTCCAGAAGCGCGGGTACGGATACTCAAGGTGTTGGTTTCCACTTCCTTAGCTCCCACCACAGCCATCACGGGTATTTTTTCTTTCTCTGCATTGCGAATTTGTTTACCCAAGCGATCGCCACTGGTATCAACTTCTGCACGGATGCCCAACGCTCTCATCTTCGCTACCACATCTTTCGCAAAGTCTAGCTGTGTATCACCCACTGGCAGTAATCTAGCTTGCACTGGTGCTAACCACAAAGGGAAATCACCTGCATATTCTTCAATTAAGATCCCAATTAGCCGTTCCAGCGAACCAAAAGGCGCACGGTGAATCATCACTGGACGTTTGCGAACCCCATCTTCAGCGACGTATTCCAACTCAAAGCGTTCAGGTAAATTGTAATCCACCTGCACAGTTCCTAATTGCCATTCCCGATCTAGGGCATCACTAAAGATAAAGTCAAGTTTGGGGCCATAAAAAGCCGCTTCTCCAATCCCTTCAAAGTGTTCCATCCCCAAAGTTTCAACTGCACGGCGAATTGCACCTTCGGCTTTGTCCCAAACTTCATCTGAACCGATGTACTTATCACTAGCAGGATCGCGGAAACTGAGTCTAGCTTTAAAGTTCTTCAGTTGCAGACTATTAAACACCGACAAAATCAAATCCACTACACTGAGGAATTCGCTATCTAGCTGTTCTGGGGTGACGAACAGGTGAGAATCATCCACAGTAAAACCGCGCACCCGCGTTAAACCGCCCAATTCGCCTGATTGTTCGTAACGGTAAACAGTACCAAATTCCGCTAGTCGCATCGGTAGTTCCCGATAAGAGCGTAACTCACTCTTATATATTTGGATATGGAAAGGGCAGTTCATCGGCTTCATCACGAAGCCCTGTTCCTGTGCAGCAGCTTCTTGATCGTCTGCCATTAAAGGGAACATATCTTCTTTATATTTCTGCCAATGTCCAGAGGTTTTAAATAAATCTACTCTGGCAATGTGAGGTGTTACTACAGATAAATAACCCCGTTTTACCTGTTCTTGCTTGAGGAAGTCTTCTAAAGTACTCCGCAACAGAGTACCCTTTGGTGTCCACAAAGGTAAACCCGGCCCCACTAGATCGGAAAATATAAATAATCCCAGTTCCTTCCCAAGTTTCCGGTGATCTCGTCGTAGCGCTTCTTCTTTGCGCCGCTTATATTCAGCCAGTTGTTCTGGACTTTCCCAAGCGGTGGCGTAGATGCGTTGTAATTGGGCTTTAGTTTCATCCCCACGCCAATAAGCACCCGCAACACTTTCTAATTCAATTGCTTTCGGGTTTAATTCGCTGATATTTTCCAGATGAGGCCCCGCACACAAATCCCACCATTCATTCCCCAGGTGGTAAATCGTAATTGGTTCGTTTTTGATATCTGCCAGAATTTCTAGCTTATAAGGTTCCTTAATTTCCTCAATGCGGCGTGCGGCTTCTTCTCGGCTGACTTCTTCCCGAATTACTGGCAATTTGCGATTGATAATCTTCACCATCTCTTTCTTGATGGCTTTGAGATCGTTTTCGCTAAATGGTTCTGGACTGTCGAAGTCGTAGTAAAAACCGTTTTCAATCCAAGGGCCGATTGTAACTTGCGCCTTGGGAAACAGCTTTTGTACCGCCATTGCCATTACATGGGAAGCTGTGTGGCGAATCTTTTTTAAGTTCTCCGATTCGCTGGTACGCGGTAAATAGATTTTTTCAACTTGTTCTGACTGTTGTGACTGATTTGATGAATTTGGCGACATTGGCTGCTGAACCGTTGGCGAGGTGATTACAAAAGGTGATTTATCTGAATCTGTAGGCTTAGTGACATACTCCCGACGCTGATGCTGAGGCATAGAGCGCGGGCTTCTCAGTGACCCCTGGTATTCCATCGGGCGTAGCCTGAGCTTTATTGACGGAATGCCCTACCGCCAAATATTTAATGTTGATTGCTGCATTGTGGTCACGATCTAACGTCAGTCCACATTCATGACAAACATGAAGCCTGTAGTTGTATTGACGACGTGCAAGTTCAAGCCACTGATCAATCGTGGTTTGCTGCATTGTGGTCAACCTTAATCGGTACTGGTAAGCGGTTCTCATGTTGCTTTTTTCAGCTTTATCTTCCAACTCCCGAATTAGTTTCTCGCCAGGGATAATTTTAATCAGTTAGCTGAGTGGTAAATTTATGATTCCAGGCGTAGGTGTAGCCCGTCGTAGACATCGCTAAGTTATCTGACAAATTGCAACTCGGTGTCAACTACCTCCCATCAATATATATAGATACTTATTAAGAGTACTCCAAGTAAAAAATGCCCAATTGTCATTGCGAGCGTTCGCGAAGCGTCTCGTAGAGAAGCAAAGCAATCCCAAGGGCTGCGATTGCTTCGCTTTGCTCGCAACAACGGGTTTTGGATCATTTCTTTTTTGGAACACTCTAAAGGAACTGTACAAACCAGATAGCAAGACTATATAATAAATTCTGTGTTATTTGTTACATTCTGTTACGTTTTTCAAAAAAATTAGATAATAATAAATAAAAATAATGTTAAGAAACGTAAATAACGTTAATATTAGTAAGAAAGTTGGAAATATCCTTCTCATTTATGTCAGACTCAAATTTACCAGGGACTGAGTTGCTGAAAACGGTTTTAGAACCCCTACTGGAAGATTTTCAGCATTGGTTTGTGCGATCGCGCCATTTACTCGAAACTGAGCAGCTATCATTTATGAGTGACCAAGAGCAATCTGACTTGCTCTTACGTGTTAAGCAAGCCCAAGACGAACTAAGTACCGCAAGGATGCTGTTTACTGCTACTGATAAACAAGTCGGGATTGATATGGCAACATTAATGCCTTGGCATCAATTAGTGACAGAGTGTTGGAATGTCGCAATGCGCTTTCGTCAAGGGCGTGAAGCTTAAGTAGATGGGAGCATCTGTTAAATTTCCGCAGACTATTTAGCAATGTTTAACGACAAGACGCTAAATCAGTCATTAAAGAGATAGTACAAAAAGCTTAACAATTTCTTAACATTATTTAGATTAACAAAATAATGTATCCTATGTTACCGTAAGTGGAATAACGGTTGACAAATAGCTCCATATAAATGTAAGCGCATAAAAGTGCGTCAAATAGTCGTCTCAACTGTGAGTCACAGGATAGGCGAAACAAAGCGTTACAAAATAAAGTTTTAAAAATTGCTGTTCTGGAGGAAAATCCAATGTTACACCTGCTTTACATTCTTGCTTTTACAATCCTTGCATTTATGGCTGTTGGCAACTTAATTCGTAACCTGATTATGTTCAGTTTTGATCGGGAGCGAACTTACCCGACAAATTCTTCGCCAATGAATAATCAAGGTAACTATGGTTATTATTCATCGAAGAAACGGTTTGTACCCCATCCAGAGTTATTAGATAGCGCAGGTAACTTAATTAAAGAGCCGCTTTTGGTAATGCGTTCGATTAACGTTGAAGATGCGCGTCAACATCTCGATGCACTTTACGAAGCATCCCCAGGACGTAAGAGTGAAAATTCAGAAGAAGCATGAAGAGAGACGCGATTAATCGCGTCTACAGGAGGTAGGGTGTAAATTATTGTTGTTTTTACATCCTGCTTTTAGGAGATATTTATTAATATCCTTGAATTTAATGCGATCGCGCCGTTAATCTGAGAAATAAATATTTTTATCCACTTAGCACAGGTTAAATTTGCCATCAGCGACAAATAAGCATTGGCTCCAATCTAGCTTAAAAGGGAAAAAGCCGTAAAACGTTATGTTTCACGGCTTTCAGTATACTGTAAGGAGCTTAACTAAATATCATCATAAAGTAATAGCCCAATAACAACGCACTCGTAACAATTTTTGTAACAGACTTTTTTAGCGATGACACTCTCAGGTATTTAGTTTAGATTAAAGCACCACCACAACTAGAACCACATCCAGCAGTACAGCCATAGCAATAAGCAGCAGTTTGGATATCACTAATCAAGTCTAATCTGCCAGCTTCCAGCAACTTGCTAACTTTTAGAGTTTCACCATTGTGAGTTTTTGCAGGTAAATTCATCATCTGGTTAAAGTCACAATCATATACATTGCCCAGATAGTCAATTGAAAGTTCATCGCGACACATTAAATGTTCAACTGTGTTGACATTGAAATGCGCCTCTAAAAACTGTAGATAGCTAGTATAGAGTTTCCTCCGTTCTAAATGCATTTTGGTTCTACCAACTGGTAGATTGGTAATAGTGAAGAGGTTATTAAATGCAATATCAAAATGTTCTTGTAAGAACATTTTATAATCTCGTTCTAGGTTAGTCTGTTCGGGAGCTAAGGAAAATTTTTCACCTGTGGGTAACTGTGGATTAAATATCAAATCCAAAATTAGATTTGGTTCTTTACCGTAGCCGACTTTGTTCAGCCACTGCAAAGCTTTGACCGAACTATCAAAAACACCAGCACCGCGCATTTTATCAACATTATCTGCTAAATAGCATGGTAAAGAAGCCACAACTCTTACTTGGTGTTTCGCAAAGTATTCGGGTAAATCACCAAATCCATCTTCAAAATAAATAGTCAAGTTAGATCGGACAATTACCTGCTTACCATTTATCCTTGCTGCTTCTACCAGTGGCTTAAAACCATAATTAATTTCGGGTGCGCCACCTGTTAAATCCACAATTTTAATTTCGGGGAATCTGTAAATTAGTGAAACTAATTCTTCGCAAATCTCAGGAGAAAGTTCTTCTGTCCGTTTTGGGCTAGCTTCGACATGACAGTGTGTACAGGAAAGGTTGCAACGTTTCCCTAGATTAATTTGTAAAACAGTAATTCCCTTTTTTTCTAAAGGGAAGTTAATTTTTTGATTAAATGGTGTAACTGCTGTATCTAGTGAAGATTTGGATTGAATCTGCATGAATTACTACTCCTTAAACATGGCATAAATATATGGAATTATGAAATTAATCTAACCTTGCAATAATCTGTAAATTATTCCACTAATAATTGCAGCAGTAGGTAAAGTTAAAATCCATGATAATAGTATCTGATAAAAAACACGTATACTAGCTTTTTTACCAATCAACCCTACGCCAAAAATAGAACCAACTGAAACATAGGTGGTAGAAACGGGAAGCCCAAACCGACTAGCTACAATTATTAAAACTCCAGTTACTATATTTGCCGATAAACCTTGATGACGATTCATAGAAGTTATGTTTTCACTCATGGTTACAGCCACTTTTTGGGAATTGAGTAACCCGCCAAGTGCCATTGCCATAGCAATCGTGATCATTCCTCCCTGAATTGAGAAATACTCAATAATTAAAATGATTGAGCAAATCTTAGGAGTATCATTTAATCCTCTTGTAAAACAGATAATCCCAGCGCTGATAAAATGGCAAGTATCAATCATTTTCTGATTGACTGGCAGGTTCCATTTAGAATTGATATAGCCAGATAAGCTGTAAATTCCCGCTCCCAAGGGAATCGCAATAATTGGACTGAGTAAAAGAGGTAAAATAAAGGAAGTTCCCAAAACTGCAAAATTAACTTGGAGTCCGATCGCAACTAATGCAGCACCAACAATCGCACCAGTTAAACTGTGAGTTGTGGAAATGGGAAATCCCATAAGGGTAGCTATGAGTACAGTTAAACCAGCAGCGATCGCAACTGCTATATGAAACTCTGGTGCATTAGCGATCGCATCTGGTAATAATCCTTTTCCAGAGAAGTTTTTAATTAGTGTGCTTGCCAAAAAAGTTGCAGTTACTGCACCAGCAAAAGTTGTAAAAGTTGCCCACAAAATTGCTGTTTGATAGCTGCTAGTTCGGCTGCCAAACAAGGTTGCTACCCCTTTAAAATTGTCATTTGCACCATTGGAGTATGCTAAAAAAAGTGTAGCGATAAATAGACTAATTAACAACATTTTGGGGCTGATAAAGAAGAAGTCATAATCCAGAACTCAGAATGGATATAATTAGTGAAATATTCAAATTGTGCATTTATTTCCTAGTCGCACAGAATTATTCTGAATTCTAACCGGAGGCGGAGCATCTCCGGCCCCGCTCCTGATACCTGAATTATTAATAAATTAACAACAACCACCACCGCTATAGTGCCAAGTTGAATTGGTAACAATTATTTCTGCTGGATTGATAGCTGCAAGTTTAGCAGCAGTTTTATCGCACACTGCGGCAGGGATGCCTCGCTGAAGTATATGACCTGCTGAATCATCGAAGAAGGGTTTTAATCCAGCATAGATTGCAGTTTTTCCAGTGAAGATACAAGCTCCATCTTGTGGAATCGGAACTTTAAATGAGACTGAATCTAGACTTTCTAAAAGTAAGTTTTCTTCCAGATTATAAGTTTGAAAATCTAGTAGACGATAAGGACGACGGGCACGAATTTCAACTTGGCCAAACCCAGCGTTTGTAATCCGTTCAGTATATTGTTGATACGTGAGTGCGCCTGATAAACACATAGCTCTCAATCGTTCATCTTGTTGAAGATGTGGTGGAATTGGACTAAGAGCAATTGGATCGCTCATCTGTAAACGTCCACCTGGTTTTAATACCCGATAGGCTTCTTGTAAAGCACGGCTTAAATCTTCTGGTTCAAAGATATTGAAAAGGCAATTTTGCGCCACGATATCGACGGTAGCATCAGCAACGGGTAAATTAAAAGCATCGCCTTCACGGATTTCTACAAAGCTGGAGTCAAACCAGGAGTTTTCTTGAGCAGCCCTTTCCAAATTCCGTGTAGCTGCTTCCCGCATGGCTGCAACTGGTTCAACAGCAATTACAGCACCTCCATAGCGGGAAAAATAAGCAAATTGTAACGCTTCTAAACCACCACCTACACCAACATATAGCACAGTGGGTTGCTTTCCTAGTTCGGTGGGATGAACAGTGGTGCCACAACCATAGTTCATTTCCTGCATTGCCAAAGGAATTTTTAATCCTGGTAGTTGTAGGGGTGTACTTTGCACACAACAAAGTCCAACTTGCGGGGTTTCAGCAACTTCGCGGTAGAATTGCGCTACTGTTTCTAGATAGGTCATGGAATTTTGGATTTTAGACGATCGCGGCTTTGTGCATCCTAGTATTATTAACCCTGAGTTGGATGAGTTTTTGCTGAGATTGCCAAAAATCCCAAATCTTCATCTGATAAGTAGTTTTGAGGCATCCGCGTTAGTCGAAATTTAACACTGGCGACGGGGAGTAGGGAGTAGGGGGAGATGAGGGAGAAGAATTAATAACCAATGCCTAATGCCCAATGCCCAACGATCTCGCTACACTTGGCGCTGACGACGATTTAAACTTAGGTCTTAAAATTCTAAAACATCTGCGGCATCTGCTTGCCGACTTCTTCGCAGATGAGCGCCAACTCTCGCTAATAATTCATCATTACTGAAGGGTTTAACGAGGTAATCATCAGCACCAGCATCTAAGCCTACAATGCGATCGCTAAATTCATCTTTGACGGTTAATAAAATTATCGGCACTTTATCGCCAATACTTCGCAGGTGGCGGCAAATTTCTAACCCCGATAAACCTGGCAACATCCAGTCTAAAATTACTAAATCTAGATGTAACTCACGCGCTGCGATGAGTGCAGTTAATCCATCGTAGGCAATACTGACTTGATAGCCTTCATAATTCAATTCTAATTCGACAAATCGCGCCAGTTTGACTTCATCTTCAACCAGTAAGATGTGCGTCATGATGATGTTCGTGATTTAAGCAAGGTACGGTAAGCAAAAATACTGTCTAAAAACACTTTAGCGAGATGTCAGCTACTTAATAGCCAAACATCTAATTAGGTGTACGTTAGCTTAGTATAAACCTGAGTAAGTAACAACCGTAAGTTTGCAATTACATATAGCTACTCGATCAAAAACCAATCCGACTAGCTATTAGCAATAAGCAGTCACATCTTCACCGCATTCATCGGCAAGATAACAGAGGGCTTTAAAACGCAAACCAACCACTTCCTCGTATAGTGGATTTAATTTACACATCGGAGGAATGTGCAACAGCTTCCGACCAAACACTATGATGTCTTGCTCAAAAGGACACTGAGCAGGAATAGCTTTGCAGAGAAAATGAGCCAATTTGGAGTTATGAATTTCTCTCGTTTCCAACCACTCACGGACTGGGTGCAGTAGCTCATTGTGTAATTGGGTTTGAATAAAGCTTTTCATAATTTTTCACCTTGATAATTTGAAACTAGATTGAATTTGCTATATTTGAACCTCTATAAATAAATACACTTAGGTTCTATAGTTTTATGCACTGATTGTTCATTCCTTGGTTCTCTCCAGAGATAGAATGAGTCTCTAGGTACACTATTAACTACACATTCAAGTGCTATGGTTCCCGATGGTTTATCAAAGAGAACATATCTTTTGTGCCAAACTGCATTTTAGTTGGGGAGGCAGTACGTCGGCTTTGCTGACTTGTAGCCTTGTAACCAAGCTATGCACAGCGAGCGTCTCCGACAAGAGAAGCAATTAGCGTTGTGTTACGCCGTAGACTAACGCACAGATTATCTTAACTAACCCTAGAAAAGACCAATATTACAAGCAATTCAGAACCGCTATAGTTAACTTGTGTTGTTAACCAACTCTTGGAGGCGCAGCTAAAAAAGCATCAAGCTTTAAGAAAACTGCGAAAACTAATGACTGATAACTTTTTCAGTAACAAAAAGCTCCTTTTTGACCTATGGGCATCAAGTTACGACTGGCTCTTTCCTTCAGTGTTTTATCGAGCCGTTCACAAACGGTTGTTGGAGTCAGTCGATTTGCCAGAACAAGCAAACGTACTTGATATCGGCTGTGGCACTGGACGCTTACTTGAGCGCCTTGCTACTCAGTTTCCCGACCTGCAAGGCACTGGATTGGATTTATCTGCTAATATGTTGCGCGTAGCAAGACAGAGCAACCGTCACCGTCCACGTTTAATTTATATTGAGGGCAAAGCTGAGTCTCTTCCCTTTGCCGATGGTCAATTTGACGCTGTTTTTAGCACTATCAGCTTCTTACACTATTTGGAACCGAAACAAGTGGTGAGTGAAATAGCACGGGTACTTTCTCCCGGTGGACGTTTCTACTTGGTTGACATTACCTGCAAACAAGATTCAAAACCTCAATTATTGCCAGTTTCCCCACGTGGAATTACACTTTACAGCCCTAATCAACGTCAACTTCTTGGCTCCTCTGTTGGGTTATTGTGTTTGAATCACCACTATTTATTAGGGCCAGTATTGCTAACAATTTTTACTAAACCTCCAATTTGAAAACACGAGAATAGAAAATGGAGAAGAGAAAAAGATTGCAAACTGTTTGCATAAAGCCTTGTTCTAGGTATCTTAATTACGAATTACGAATTAGCTCGATATTCCATGAACACTACAGGAACTCTGAGCAATCTTTTAGCTAATTGTGAAAATCTAAATTTCCCCTTGAGCGTAGACAAGCCTCCTGTTTTAGGAAATTCTGGTAAGTCTTCAAAAGATATTGGCACAAAGTCAAAACGACTGTAAAACTGTGCTAATCCTTCACCTAAACATTCAAGATAAAGCGGTTGTGTTGCTGTATTAATCAAATGTTGTATTAGGAAAGTACCCAAACCACGACCTCTCCAAGTTGATGTAACGACCAAACTACCAAGTTCTTGTGCCCCTGAAAAATTACGTAGCTGTCCGCAAGCTACGAGATTTGCATCATATTCAACTACCCAAAATTGTTGCCATTTTAATTGACTTGGGTCGAGTTTCGCTGAGAATATCAGCAATCGAATCGACCATTTATCCGCAGAGGTTGCTTTGCGAAGAATACATCCAGATGGTAACGATAGATTGCTTTGGTTCATGAATTACACCTTGATAGATGGATTGTTGTCAGCATACATGAGTAGTAGTGAACAATACTTACGATAGAGGGGCGCATCCGCAATAACTAGATTTTGGATAGATACATTCACACCGCTAATTTTTTAAGATAATCCCAAGAATAAATGATTAGGAATGTAGTCATGGCTGAACAACAAAAACAAAAATCTAATAATCAAGAAAGTACACCTACTGCTTCTGGTGGTTATCAAACCCCCATCGATGAAAATATCCGTAAAACTGGCGATGCTGAAAAGAGTGATGCTAAACCCACCGCTACCCCAGAAGCACCAGGAGAGGATTCTGTAGCAGGTAGCCCCAACCAGGGAACTGAGTCACGTTAATTGATTTGACTTTTCCAAAGTTCCAATAATCTAATTGGGTTTTTTCTAGTAACCCGCATTTAGTAAAATTTGAGTGGATAGTTGTGGTTCATATCACAATTATCCACTTATTTTTTTACTCTGTTCTAAGTATAATATCTGGCCTTTGTCAGCACAGTGTTAAGGAAAAATCACCAATCTCTGAATAAATCTGCTCAACTTCACGATTCTTAATCATGCCGGCTTCCTTTTGTGGCTGACAGAAGTCACACAATCCAATAGGCTGATCTTAGAGGATGTTTTAAAAGTCCTCTGGTCGGTAGCAAAAAGTTTTAGATCCCCCTAAATCCACGCCACGTGCTTCAAGTCGGGGAACCCGCCCAACGCAGTGGCTCCCCTTAAAAAGGGGGACTTTGATTCTTCCCCCTTAAAAAAGGGGGTTAGGGGGGGTCAACAAGTGCCTAAAATTACAGCCAACCACTTTTAAAACATCCTCTTAAAGTGGTAATTTTTCACTTAGTTGTCATATAACTACCCATACAAAAAATGCCTCTTAAAATCGTTCAGAACTTTGACGGTAGTTTCACCTTAGAAGCACAAGCTCAAGAAACTTTATTTAATTTATTGACAAGCAATGCTTTCTTGAACCAAATTCGTCAACAATTGCAGTGTGAACAAGTTAAATTTACAGAATTACTTTTTCAACCAGTTCCTTACAGCTTAACTACAACTAAAGGAATGCCCGCAGAATTTGAAAAGTATCATGAATCGGAGGAATATGCCATTATCAACGTCCCACCAAATTTTATGTTTAGTGCTAAGATTTTTAAACCTAGTCGCCTTTGTGCAATTTACCAGAAATTTGGTAATCTTTAAAAGAGAATTTTTCCTTAATTAGCAATTCTCAATTCTGGTAGTAAGTTTAATATTTTGATTTATGGCTCTTGAAACCAATCTTTCTTCTTTGGCAACCCTAGAATACATTCCTTACATTAATGATAGTGGTCAATTACCCGAACAATTTCAAGGTAAAATTGGGGTATATGCTATTTTTGACCAAGAACAAGGACTGCAATTTGTCGGATACTCCCGTGATGTTTACCTCAGTCTCAAGCAGCATTTAGTCCGTCAGCCACAACACTGCTATTGGGTGAAAGTTCAAACTATTGAACGCCCTAGTCGCACAATTTTAGAAAATACTGAAAATGCTTGGATTGCGGAAAATGGCAGTATGCCTTGGGGAAACGGGGATAATAAGGAAAAATGGACTCATCCCATTGATGTCAAAGTGGTAATGACACCTGAAGAACTGGAAAAATATCAAAATCCAGCTAATGACGAATTAGCACAAACGAAAATTATTAAAAATGTGGCGCGGAGAGTAGAAGCAGAAATTTCAACGCAATTACTAGAAGTGCGTGGTTTGCAAATGCAAATTCGCTTCAATCCTAAATTGAAAGAAGAAGGTTTACTAGATTTGAAATGAAGGTTGTTTTGGGAAAACTAATAGACATGAATATCGCTGATAATATCCCATGACAATACAGCTGCTAAACGATCGCTATCAAGTTATTCGCACACTGGGCGCTGGTGGGTTTGGTGAAACCTATCTAGCGGAGGATACTTATATGCCCTCAAAGCGCCGTTGTGTGGTTAAACAGCTAAGACCGATTCACAACAATCCCCAAATTTACCAACTGGTACAGGAGAGGTTTCAACGGGAAGCAGCTATTTTAGAAGAACTCGGCGGCGCATCTGACCAAATTCCAGCATTGTATGCCTATTTCTCCTCTGGCGGACAATTTTACTTAGTTCAGGAGTGGGTTGAAGGCGATACCCTAACTGGAAAAGTTCAAAAACAGGGGTTATTTAGCGAAAGCGCTGTCCAGGAATTATTCATAAATTTATTACCAATCCTGGATTACGTTCACTCTAAGCATATCGTTCACCGCGATATTAAACCGGATAATATCATTGTGCGCGATCGCGATCGCAAACCAGTGCTAATTGATTTTGGTGCTGTGCGGGAATCAATGGGAACAGTGGTTAATTCTCAAGGTAATCCTACCAGTTCTATTGTCATTGGGACACCTGGCTATATGCCTAGCGAACAAGCCGCAGGTAGACCAGTTTTTTCTAGTGATTTATATAGTTTAGGAATGACGGTAATTTATTTGCTGACTGGTAAGCAAGCACAGCAACTAGAAACAAATTCCCAAACAGGTGAAATTGTCTGGCGACAGTATGCGAGTCATGTTAGCCCAATTATGGCAGGAGTAATTGATAAAGCGATCGCTTATCATCCGCGCGATCGCTATCCTACAGCTAGAGCAATGCTGGATACTTTGCAGAGCATAGCAAATCCAATTCCACCGACGCAACCCCTCTTGACTCAACCGACTGTTGTCTCTGCACCACCACCTCAGACGTTACCTATCAAACCACAGCCTACCCCTCAAAATAATCAGAATAATATTCTCATCGGTAGTTTAATCGCAGGTGGGCTAGTTGGCGCATCTGTGATTATTAGCCAAGTGTTAACAAAACCTACTCAATCTACAGCAGACAAAACGGTATTACCTTCAGAAACACCATCAACTATCACCAGCCCCGCGATTACAACTCCCGAATTTATCCCAACTACTCCATCAGTTCCTACTCAATCTCCACCTTCCCCCCCTACATCAATACCGCCAGTTGATACCACGGCAGTCAACAATTATTCCTGGCTTTCCCAAATATCTGTAACTGATGCAGATTTGGCTGGTAAAGACGGTTTCCAACTAGATATTATGCGAAATTCTATTTTTGCCCGCCACGGTCGTCGTTTTGATACTGGTGGATTACAAGATTACTTTGATAAGCAACCTTGGTATAGGCCTATATATCCAGCAAAAGCATTTCCGCCTAAATTGCTGTCAAAGTTAGAGCAGCAAAATGTAGAGTATATCAACAAATATCAAGATCGTTACAACTTGAGATATTTTAAGAAATAAGATTTTGATGATTATACCATTTCAGAAAATCCCTGATATATATTAGCAGCTTCAGCAAAGGTCATCAGCCTGTTGGTCAATTTAGTCTTAAACCCTTCATCCCTAAAACTCAATACGGTTCAGTTAGAGCTAAAACTCTGGTTCCAAAATCAATTTTTTAACGAACCGCCGAGGCGCAGAGAATGCAGAGAGAAGAAAGAGATGCTTCACTGAACTGTATTGCCCTAAAACCTTGGTTTAGCGTTGCTTTTCCACCAGTTTTCATGTATTTGAACCACATCTGTCGTAAGGGCAATTCATGAATTGCCCCTACGGTGTGGTCTATTTACCTGAAAATAGCTGTAAGTTGACACCAATAGATAATGCCACACTCTGACGAGAAACCTATATGTATCAGGGTTTTCATAAACTGGTATTACACCCGATGCATTGATTACAAATATTTTGGTAAATGCCAGAAATGCTTAGTATAGTAACTTGGATTTATCAAAGGATTTCTTGCTACTTATTTAGATAATATCTAGGTTAGCTACTGTAACATATCGGACGGATTACTAGCTATTTAATAGTCTAAAATCGCTAGATATTAGAGGCTAATCCTAGCGAAGTCTATATGGATTCAGGGTTCAACTGTATTTTACTCCTCCAAAGTCCATCTCTAGATACTAGGCAGTTTCATAACCAAGAATTTATATTTAATATATCAAATTGCTATATCCGAGATAAGTAATCATAAGTTAAAGAAATGCCATTTTTATATTTTCTTTGTTATTTTGTATTTAACGGGACAGTTCTTCCTGATTTGGTGGGTTTAAATAACAATTAGTTAAACAATTTCCATCCAAAGGATGTATGCAAAATATTTGGATTGTGCTTACTCTAATTCTTGATTTCCAAGCATAATGCAAATTGATCAGACATATTAGATGGTAATATTCCCAATCGGCAAATAGTTCATCTACACAAGGAAACCCTTGCCTAAAACTATGCTTAAAACAAGTACTCGGCGAATTTTTCTACCTGCTTTTATTCAACCTTTGGCAGAAAATAATCAAGCAGATGGTAAAAACCAATTATCTAAATTAGATTTACTGCAACCATTGCGTCAAAGGCTGGACAAAATTGAAATTCAGAATCGGAAATTAGCCAAATTTATTGCGAAACTGATTCCTGCCCAGTGCCCATTTGAGCGTGATATCAAGCTTTTTGGTCGCACAATAGTCCATATTCCGCCAATGTGCAAGCTAAATCCGCTTTATAACGAACTTGTTTACTTGCGTTTTCGCGCTTTGTGTTATTTAGTAGATCAGTGTGGAGAGGATATTCAATCCTACTGCTGAATTTAACTAGAAAGAACGCGATATGGAAATTAAAATTGAGCATCAGCCCAGACAAGAACGCCTCAATCAATTGGGTGTCTATAAATGGGAAATTTGGCAAAAGGAAGTCTCAAAATTCCCTTGGACTTATGATTCTCAAGAAACTTGTTACTTTTTGGAAGGCAATGTAATTGTTACTCCTGATGGTGGACAGCCAGTGCAAATGGGTAAAGGCGATTTGGTGATTTTTCCTGCTGACATGTCCTGCATTTGGGAAATTACAAAGGACGTGAAAAAACATTATTACTTTGATTAGTCAAGAGTTAAGATTGATCCCCTTCCTTTTCTTGACGATCTACAAAAGCAACATTTCATAATTGAATGCTAAATTATTCGTGAAAAACAAGATCCCCGACTTCGTAAAAGTTGTTGGGGATTTGTGGCTTGCAATTGTCATAAATCAAAATTGTAGCGATCGCTAGCACCGAAAATCTAAAGAGTTCATAATCATCTTAGTGGGAGTTTAGTTACAGAAGATACTGTGTAACAAAAAAAGCTTTATTACCACCGCAATTTTATTGAGGAAATCCATCAAAAATGTTACTGCATTTAAGTACTTGGCAAGAAGTCGAAGCTTATTTACAGCAGTCAAGGGGAATTATTTTCCCTATTGGTTCCACAGAACAACACGGGCCAACAGGGTTAATTGGCACTGATGCTATTTGTGCAGAAGCGATCGCAGCTGGTGTGGGTGATGTAACTGGTGCGATCGTTGGCCCTACAATCAATGTAGGCATGGCGCTGCATCATACTGCCTTTCCTGGCACAATCAGTCTGCGTCCCAGCACTTTAATTCAAGTAATACGAGATTATGTAACTTGTTTAGCCAAAGCTGGTTTTACCAAGTTTTACTTTATCAACGGACACGGTGGTAATATCGCCACCCTGAAAGCGGCTTTCTCCGAAACTTACGCTCATTTAGAAGATTTGCAGATTGCCAATGCTCAACAGGTGCAATGTCTTGTGGCAAACTGGTTTATGTGCGGTTCTGTATATAGGCTAGCTAAAGAGTTATATGGGGATCAAGAAGGTTCTCATGCAACACCAAGCGAAGTAGCCCTCACCCAGTACGTTTATCCAGAAGCGATTAAGCAAGCACCCCTATCACCAGAAGTTGCAAGTGGACATAAGATTTATAGCGCCGCTGACTTTCGAGTGCGTTATCCAGATGGACGTATGGGATCAAATCCGGCTTTAGCAACACCAGAACACGGGAAGCAATTTTATGATTTGGCGGTGAAGGAACTTAGTAATGGCTATTTGGAATTTGTAAACGCAGATTGAATAAGATTCAGAAGCGGAGCTAGAGATGCTTCGCTAGGGAAGGGAGTGGGGAGATGAGGCAGATGAGGGATAATGCCCCATGCCCCATACCCAATCAAATGCTGTACTAAGATTCTGGAACGATCGCAACACCATCCCTAAGATTGAGCAACCCAGAGATAATAACTTTATCTTCAGGCTGTAATCCTTCAATAACTTGGTAATTATTATCTTTGATCTCGCCTAACTTCACTCGCCTTTGTCGAGCTACTTCTTGGGATATACCTTGGGGAGATTTTTCTGTTTCAACTACATAAACAAAAGTGTCTCCACCTATACGAGTCATTGCTGTTGTGGGAATTAAAATTCCGGGGCGCTGATTCCAAAACACTCTAGCTCTGACTAATTGATCTGCATGTAACTCACCGTTAGAGTTGTCAAAAAGGGCTTTGATTAGTACCCCTTGTGTGTCATTACTGGCATTAGGTGCAATGAAAAATACCCTACTTCTACCAAGTTTTTGACCTTGTGTATTCATAACCTCCACCGGCATCCCCTTCCGCAATTGTGGCCCTTGCTGTAGTGGTACTGAGATATTGACTTCTAAAGGTCGATTTTGCGTGAAATTAACTAGTTGGGTGGAAGTATTAACTAAATCACCAACTTTCACAGCGATGTTACCAACTGTGCCACTAAAGGGAGCGGTAATTTTGTCGGACTGAATCTGTTGTGGTTGAGTATTTATATTAGCTTGCTGCAAACTTTTTTCAGCTTGCAATATGTTGGCTCGTTGTGCTTGAATCCTGGAATCAATGGCATCAAGATTAGTCTTAGCATTAGCGAGTCTGTCAGCAAATTGATTGCGACTTTGTCGAGACACGGCTCCTTGGTCAGCTAAAACGGAATACTTTTCGTAGGTCTGCTGATACAATTGCACATTAGCAACGTATGATGCTCGTTGGGCTTCCAGAGATTTGAGTGTAGCGCGGGCATTTTCCAGTTGCAGTAAAAATGCTTGAGGCGGAGCATTGTTAAGAGCGATCGCTGCTTGTGCTGTACGATCTACTTGGATAATTGCCGCTCCTTCGGCAACTGGATCTCCCGATTTGACAAATATCTGGGTAACTTGACCCTGAATCCTTGGCTGAAGAATGATTGAATGCTGGGACTTTAGGCTAGCAATAAAATCCGAACTTTCCTCAATAATGCCGCTTTGGACTGTGGATATCTTGACTCTTACCCCTTGAGGTTGAGTGTTAGCAGTTGAAAGTGCTGAATTTTGCGGAGTGAGCAAACGCCAAATTATAGCTGTTCCGCCCCCTAACAATAGTAGTGCAGCTAAAAATAACCAAAGCCACCGCCGTTTTCCAGAAGGTGGCTCAAATGAGGTTTCTGGAGTTTTTTCTCCAAAATCAGTTTGAGGCTCAGGGGATGTCATGGCTGATGAGGAACTTATGGGACAAATTAACTAGAATTAAATCAAAATTTCATCTGTTGATCTTGAAATTACTGATTGGGTATGAGGTTTTGTAGCAAATTATGTGTTACCCCATCCAAATATACAGTTTTGATGATTCTGTCTAAATCTACCGAAAGGTGAATTTGCTTCTTAAAACCTTTTCGTTACCAATATTTTTCCCCTACACCTGGCGATATCATGTTCCACCGCATCGGAATGGGAACCGCTATAGCTCAAGGGTGAGAAATCGGTAGAGCAATATTTGTAGTAGGTAAAGCTAAGGCAAACTCTGTACCTTGATTTAATTCCGACTGGCAGGTAATTTTACCTTTATGTTTTTCTACGACAATTTGATGTGCGATCGCTAGCCCCAAACCAGTACCAATACCTCGTGGTTTAGTTGTAAAAAATGTTTCAAATATCTTTTTCTGGTTTTCTGGCGAAATACCAGGGCCATTGTCAGCAATTCGCACTACCACCAAATCATTCTCCCGGCGTTCTGTGATAATGATAATTTCCGGGACAAATTCGGGATTATCAGCCGATTTTTCTTCCAAAGCATCAAGTGCATTGCTGAGAAGATTCATAAATACCTGATAAAGTAAACCTGTATAGCCTGGAATCGCTGGAATCTCTCCATAGCTGCGAACAAGGTTAATACCATTTTTCAGGCGATTGTTCAGAATCAATAATGTACTATCTAGACAGGCGTGTAAATCTATTAACTGCGCCTCTCCCTCATCAAGACGAGAAAAATCTTTCAAGCTGCGGACAATTTCTCGTGTGCGTTCAGCGCCAACTTTCATTGAGTTGAAAAGTTTTGGTAAATCCGCTTCTAGAAACTCCAAGTCAATTTCTTCTGCTAGAGTTTGCACAGCAGTGGAAGGATGCGGAACTTCGGCTTTGTATGTTTGCAGTAATGCTAACAAATCATCAGTATAGGTTTTCGCATGTACAAGGTTGCCAGAAATGAAATTTACAGGATTATTAATTTCGTGAGCGACACCAGCCAGCATCCGTCCTAAACTAGACATTTTCTCACTTTGAATTAGTCGGACTTGGGCTTCGGTTTGTTGTTCTTCTAGAAGGTGCTTTACCTGTTGGATTAGCTGGTTAAGGGAGTTGCTTAAGTCCCCTACTTCATCTTGTGTAGTTACAGAGGCTCGTAAGTCAAAATTGGCTTCTTGGGTAACTTTTTGGGCAATATTTGTCACTGCCTTAATGGGATGGGCAATGATTGTACTTGTGTAGAAAGCCAGCATAACAGCGATCGCTACTGACAACACCATACTACCAATAATAATCTGGGCTTGGATGAGCGCAGCCTTTTCTTGGGCTACATCAGCTTCCTCTTGGCGTTCTTGAACTGTTTTGGCAAAGTCGGTTAACTCATGAGCAAATTGATAAAACTTGAGAGCATCCTGACTTTGACTAAATTTCGAGATTAATTGCTGCGCTTTTATAGCTCCATCTGGCTGTGAAGTTAATGGCAAAATTTGCCGAATCAGCGCTCTAAGTTGTTCAAAATATTCGGCTATAGTGATGTGATGCTTTGTGAGCAGAGCTTGTAAATCCCTTTCGGAAGTGGTTTGACTAAATTCTTGTGCCTGGGAAAGCAAAGTTTCCGTATTCGCCAGATCGCTTTTAAAATTAGAAATTCCCCTTTGAAATGTTTGTGGCTGCTGTAAAAAAGGCACTATTTCTTGCTGGTTAATCTGTATTTCTAACAGTTCACCTTGCAAACTACTTAACAAGCTTCCTTCTTCATCTGCCAAGTTCATCTGTTGTCTGGCTTGTTGGAAGTAGCGATCGCCTATTACCAACCCTGCTGTTGTTCCTAAAACTGCAATTCCCAAAGCCAAACCATATCCATAAAAAATTTTTTGCCGAATACTAAGCTGGTGGAATCTTTGTTGAATCCAGTTCAAGTATCTTAATTTAGGTGTCGCAGTCATAGCATAACTCGCTGTTGAATTTTTTCAAGAGATGGTTTTTCATCAAAAATAAGAAATCCAGCCGCAAGTAAGAACACATTTAATCCAAAATGCGCTCTTAGTTTATCAAAAAGGGGTTTTTCTACCCTGGTCAAAAATACTGAAACTATGAAGATTAGAAGTATCTGCCTACTGAAAATATCGCAATCCGGTTTGAACTCAAAAAATCCTCTAGTCATATTTTTGTCAGAGTGAAACCAATATGGTTCGGTTAAGGTTATTTGATGAAAATATATAGATCCCAAATCCGCGATAAATCGCCGTCAGGACGAAGGACTGATTCTTGTAAAGACGGCGATTTATCGTGTCTCTGCCTTAACCGAACAGTATTGAGAGAGAAACTGTTACGCTGACCAAAGAGGCAGGGAAGAAAGATTCTGGAATCCCTCTGCCAAAAGAGTTTCAATTCCCGACATCCCGCCCAGAACTTCAGTTCTGGGCTGATCGTTTAGTCCACTTAAGTGGACTTCAGCTATGAGACTCGGAATTCATTCCGAGGTGGGATGGAAACGCAGTGCGAGATTTAAAATTTTGTCAGTCAAAGAGATAAAAAATACTGAAACTATTAAGATTAGAAGCATCTGCCTATTAAATACCCACTAATCTTTCCCAACCATGCCTCTGTCGCGCATAGTAACGCTAATTGTTGGTCTGATAGTCATTTTGGGGCTAGCCCTTTGGCTAATTGATTCCCTATCGCGCCTCTATTGGCAATTGTCCTATTCGCCATTGCTAGGCAATTTGCTGCTATTGCTACTAATTGTCCTTATCGGAGCCTTAGTTGCCGCTTTTGTCTATTATGTATTGGTAATTCAATCTGGAGAAAAGCGATCGCGCCGCAACCCAAAGCGAGTAACTGCGGCGCAAATTCCGGCTGCTAAATCTGACGCTGCATCTACAACTCTCCAAGCTGTGCGCCAACAGGTAGCGCAAATTCAAGATGAAGTCACTCGCCAAGCTTTATTAAGTCGATCGCGGGAGATTGAAGCAAACTTAGCACGGGGTGAAATTCAAGTAGTGGTATTTGGTACGGGAAGTGCGGGTAAAACTTCCTTGGTAAATGCGATTATGGGACGCATGGTTGGTCAAGTAGATGCACCAATGGGTACAACCCAGGTTGGAGAAACCTATTGTCTGCGGTTAAAGGGATTAGAACGCAAGATTTTAATTACAGATACCCCAGGAATTTTAGAAGCGGGGGTGGCGGGAACGGAACGCGAACAAATGGCGCGAGAACTGGCAACAGCAGCAGATTTATTATTATTTGTAGTTGATAATGACTTGCGAAGGTCAGAATATGAGCCGTTGCGGGGGTTAGCAGAAATTGGCAAGCGATCGCTCCTAGTTCTCAACAAAACCGATCTATATACAGATGAAAATAAAGAAGCTATCCTTGCGAGATTGCGTCAACGGGTACGGGGATTTATTGCTACTAATGATGTGGTAGCGATCGCTGCTAATCCCCAATCTGCCAAATTAGAAACTGGCGAAACCTTCCAGCCGGAACCCGATATTGTCCCTTTGTTGCGGCGCACAGCTGCTGTTTTACGGGCTGAAGGTGAAGATTTGGTAGCAGATAATATTCTTTTGCAATCTCTGCGCTTGGGAGACGAGGCGCGAAAACTCATCGATAGTCAGCGTCGCCGCCAAGCTGACAAAATCGTAGAACGGTTTCAGTGGATTGGTGCTGGTGTGGTATCAGTCACACCCATACCAGTGGTAGATTTATTAGCGACAGCAGCGGTTAATGCTCAAATGGTTGTGGAAATTGGCAGAGTCTACGGCTGCGAATTGAATATGGAACGAGGACGAGAGTTAGCCCTTTCTCTAGCAAAAACGATCGCTAGTTTGGGTATTGTCAAGGGAGCAATTCAATTATTATCTACAGCTTTGCAACTCAATGTTGCCACCTTTATTATTGGTAGAGCTATTCAAGGTGTGACAGCAGCTTATTTAACGCGAATTGCTGGGAAGAGTTTTATTGAATATTTTCGTCACGATCAAGATTGGGGTGATGGAGGAATGACGGAAGTTGTGCAGCGACAGTTTCAAATTAATCGCAGAGATGAATTTATTAAGGCTTTTATTCAAGAAGCGATCGCGCGGGTGGTGAAGCCGTTACAAGATAAATCTGAGGTAGTTGAACACGATGAAGAAATTAATGGTTGAAAATTCAAAAAATCATGCTTAATTTTTTATATAATATAGTTATTATCCACTTTTGAACAGAGAAAATAACAATGAATAAAACAGTAACTCTTGAAGAAGTATTAGTGTTAATAAAACAGCTTTCATTGATAGATAAAATTCGCCTAATCGAGAAAATTGCACCCCAAATTGAACGCGAATTAACAAATATTCAGCCGAAACAGCGAAAGTCGTTACGAGGATTGTGGCGAGGTAGTAATGTTTCTGAATCAGACATTGCACAAATGCGGCAACAAATTTGGACAAACTTCCCGCGTGAGGATGTTTAATGTCTAATTTGGTAACAGATACTCATGCACTTATTTAGTACTTAGAGGATAGTCCAAACCTTAGTGTTCCTGCCAACAAAGCATTTGAAAAATGCGATAGGGGTGAAATTATAATATACATACCAACAATTTGTTTAGTCGAAATAGTTTACTTGCAGGAAAGAAGACGGATATCAGCAGATATGAAATTTCTGCTAGATACTGCATTAGCTAACGAAAGTAGTGGATTAGCTTTAGTTAATTTAACAACTGAAATTGTTGATGCATTATCTACGATATCACGTGATACTGTTCCAGATATGCCTGATAGAATTATTGCTGCAACAGCAAAGTATATGGGTTTACCTTTGATTAGTCGAGATGCAAAAATAGTATCATCTGGAATAAGTATTATTTGGTAAAAACATGGCGATCGCTAGCCGAATATACTGTTGGTTTAAATAATGCAATTTTAGCTAATTTTTCCTGAAATTAGCTTTGATAATTGCTAAATGGATATTAATTCTCAACAGTTAGGTGTATCTAGTAGAGTGCGGCGGAAATAAACCACCCATTCCAAATCAATGAAACCCTCATGCTGTATTCGTTTTTAATTTTTAATTTTTAATTTTTAATTCCGCCCTGCGGTACTAGGTCAATTTTTTCATAACAATACAAATTGTAATAAAAAATTATATTTATTTACGCAAAAATACTTAAAAAATAAACTTTTATTTAAGGTATCAAAACTCTGGTTATTTATTTCTAAAGCATTCCGGAAACAGGAGGTAATGTCAGAAAAACTAAATAAAAGGACTTACTGAGTAACCAGGTCATGACCCACCACATAATCGGTAAATTACTACAAGGGCGTTACCAAATTGTCCAAAGCCTAGGTGCAGGGGTGTTTGGACAAACATACATAGCTATAGACGTAGATTATCCAGAGAATCCCAAATGCGTTGTTAAGCAGATTAAAGTTAGCAGTTCCGAATCCGGCCACTTAGAGATGCTGAGGTTACTGTTTCTAACTGAAACTGAAACCCTCAAGCTTTTGGGAAGCCATCAACAAATTCCTGAATTCATCGCCTGTTTTGAAGAAAACAACCAGTTTTATTTAGTACAAGAGCTAATTGAAGGACATGCACTGACTGCGGAATTACCCATCGATCGACAGTGGGGGTGTCTGTGGAGTGAAAGGGAAGTTGTAGACTTCCTGATAGATGTCTTAGGTATTCTAGAATTTGTTCACTCTCAAGGCGTGATCCATTGTGACATCAAACCAGAAAACTTGATTAGACGTAATAGCGATGCTTTACGCAAGTTAGTTTTAATTGACTTTGGCTCAATCCAGTCTATCGACTTTGGGATATGTGCGGAATTGCCTATTTATCGGATTCCCGTTACCTCATTGGGATATATACCGCCAGAGCAATTTATTGGTCAAACACAGCCCAACAGTGATATTTATGCTTTGGGTATGATTGCAATTCAGGCTTTAACAGGTTTAGAACCACTACAATTAAAAACTGATCCTTACACTAATGAAATTTCTTGGCGTTCTGAAAATACGCCAGTTAACGATTATCTAGCTGCTGTTCTCAGCCAAATGATCCGCTACGATTCCCAAAACCGTTTCCAGTCTGCGGGTGAGGTATTGCGAGTCCTCAAACAAATAACATGGGAAACTCGGCCACCAGAAATATTAGAAGCAGATGAGCAATTTCTCCTAGAAGCAACCATTGAAGATGATAATTCTCCTAACCCAGGATCTGGAAAATTATCCCCATTATTTACAGGAATGAAAGTCGGACTGGCGGCTAATTCTTTATTAATGGGATTTGGTGTATATTCTTTAATTAATACTGCCCCTGCATATTCAGAAACAGAAACTTTATCTAAAGCCACACAAGAATATCAAGCTGGGGATTTGCAAGAAGCGATCGCACTTGTTAAATCAATTCCCTCTCACAGTAATGTTTATCCAGAAGCTCAAGCCACAATTGAAGAATGGCAAGAGCAATGGCAAGTAGCTGCACACCAATACCAAATAGCTCAAATAGCTTTTCATGAGAGCAGATGGTCGGATGTTATTCATGCTGTTGCTAAAATTCCCAATATAAAATATTGGCAATCTAAAACAGATAAACTGGTTCAGCAAACATACATTAATATAGAATCCCAGACGCAAGATTTATTAGCAAAAGCCTACGAAAGTGCCCAGATAAAAGATTTTTCTGTTGCATTACAATATCTGCGGCAAATTCCTCAAGAAAGTCGTGCGGGTGCTTTAGTTCAAGAAAAGTTAGCTGAATACGATCGAAAGCGCCAGATCAGAGCAGCTTACTTTTTACAGAATGCTTACAAAAAAGCATCTATTGGTGATTTTGATCGCGCTGTAAAATTTCTCCGAAATATTCCCAAGGATACTTTAGTTTATGCTCAAGCTAAAATCAAACTGAATGAGTATACCCAAAAGCAACGCTTGCTGACTGATAATCAAAAGGTCGCTTATGCAAAAAGCACAAATTCATTGATCTCTAAAAACTCAACCACTAAGGTTGAATATCTTCAGGGAGTAAATTACCTGCAAGAGTTAAATATTCGATAGTTACAGGCATTTTTAGATGTGAAAATTCGCCGTTTCCAGATCCCCGACTTCGTAAAAGTTGTCGGGGATCTAATTTTCCACAAATAACTATTTGATGTTTAGATAAGCAAATCTACCATTAACACCATTTGGTTCCATCTTGAGTTGGGCAACATAAAACTCTTTTTGTATGACATCACCTACAGGTGTAAAAGCAATTTCACCGAGAGGAGTTTGATATTTTCTTCTTAGTAATTCTTTATTCAATTCTATCCGTAACTGTGGTATAGTAAAGCTATTAATTTTGTGTTGTCTATCCAAAGATTGGAGAGCTTCTACATATACTTGTAATGCTGCAAAAGACTGAGCGCTTACTTGAGATGGCTCTTTATGATATTGTTTAACGTATGCTTGATGAAATGCTTTATTAATTTCATTAGGATATTCTGTACTGTAGGCTTGAGCAACAATCACCCCATCACAAAGCGCTCTGCATACAGAAAAGATATGAGATGTGTTAAAACCATTCCCACCAATAATTATTCCTTTGTAACCTAGTTCTCGTAGTTGCTTAACTAGATTCCCACCATCTACAGCTAATCCAGATATAATCGCTAAATCTGGTTTTAAATTAATCGCGTTACTGCCTTGGGTTTGAAAGTCTGTATCTGTAGTTTGAAATTTTTGGACTGTTACTAAATTTAATTTTAAATCTTTGACTGTGTTCTGAAAAATCTCTGTTTCTGACCGATTAAAAGCATCATTTTGGGCATAGAATACAGCTACTCTTTTGATTTGAGGATTTTGTTTGAGTGCGGCTTTGACGGCATAAGGAGCAACAACAGCAACAGACGAAGAAACACGAGCAACATAATTACCGATTTCGGGAATACCTTTAGCTGTATTTGATGCTCCGATTACTGGAACTTGATTGCGTTCTGCTATAGGATCGGCGCTAAAAGCTTGTTGTGAAAGTGTAGGGCCAATAATCCCAACAACTTTACTTTGATTAATTAAAGCTTGAAAAGCATTAATAGCTCCAACTTCATCACCAGCAGTATCTTGATAAACTAATTTAATTGGTGTACCATTAACACCTCCTTTGCCATTAAAGTACTTTTGAGCAATTTTTACTCCATCGGTTCCCTCTTGACCAAGTAATGCGACATTACTTGTTTCGGCAAAAGCAATACCAATAGGAATAGCATCAGATGTACCTATTTGTGTTGTAGGATTACTTATAGAATTGGTGCTATTGCTGCTATTTTTATTACAAGCTACCAGTAGCAACAAGCAAGTAAATAATAGTGCTGTTTTCTGAGTAAGTCCATTTTTCATAGGTGCATCAATATTATGTTTCTTATTTTCATAATACTGCTTGCGATCGCAGGAAAATTACTCTAAGCTTCAAGTCTTGCGAATTCAGATCGTAGCTGGATTTGAGCCAAGCTCTACAATCTGTATGTAGAGTGTAGTATTTTAACCAAATGGTATATTTTAAGACAAAGAATATCCTGTTGCCTTGTGAACGTATTGCACAACTTTTTGATAGGATTCAGGATTACTTACAGGGTTAATAATGATGGGGATAGTGCCATCTGGCAACCAAAAAGTTATCCTACCGTTCGGTTCATGACAAAAGGAACTAATGCAGTTGAGATTAATTACATATTCATTTTTTTCGTAAAGTATTTTCACCCAGTGGGCATGATCTAATTCTAAACTTGTCACACATTCTAAATAATCGAGAATCTTTTGATAATCTTCTAGGTTACTTTGTGGGTTAATTACTATTGGAATGGCACTATCGGGTAGCCAAAAAGTAACCCTGCCATTCACTTCATAACAAAAAGCATGGACACGTTCAAAATTCACGACATATTCTCTCCTCTCGTAAAGGATTTTCACCCAGTACGCCACAACATCTCCTCAAGTCCGAAATTTACGAATGATGCACCCTGAATGTCCAAATCTACTAAAATCTTAAGTTAATGTTGCAATTAATTATGAATTATGAATTGTTAAGAAACCTCCAATGGTATTGGTGTACCAGATGTTGCCAGAGAAAGAGCGATCGCTGCTTGAATAAACCCTTTAAATAAGGGATGAGGGGTGCTAGGACGCGATTGAAATTCTGGATGAAATTGACAAGCCAGAAAGAATGGATGCTTGGGTAATTCCACAATTTCAACTAACTGTCCATCGGGAGAAGTACCACTAATCACATAGCCGGACTTTAATAACAGATCGCGGTAAGTATTGTTGAACTCATAGCGATGTCGATGTCGTTCATAAATTACATCTTCTTGATAAAGCTTGAAAGCTAGAGTATCAGGGAGAACACGACAAGGATATAGCCCCAAGCGCATTGTACCCCCTAAATCGACAACTTCCTGCTGTCCTGGCAATAAATTAATTACGGGATTAGTTGTATGAACGTCAAATTCGGCACTATTAGCATCTGTTAATCCCTCTACGTGCCTAGCCCATTCAATTACAGAACATTGCATACCCAGGCATAAACCCAAAAAGGGAATTTGGCGATCGCGCGCGTATTGAATGGCGGCAATTTTGCCATCCACCCCCCGAACCCCGAAACCACCTGGCACAACTATGCCATCGACACCCTCAAGGTAATTTTCGGCTGGTTCACTTTCCAAATCTTCTGAGTTTACCCAACGCAAGCGCAGTTTGCCATAGGTGGAGATTGCAGCATGGTTAAGTGCTTCCACTACAGATAAGTAGGCATCACTTAACTGCACATATTTCCCGACAATGGCAATTTCTAGCTCGTGTTTGGGACTATGTAAACGTTGTACCAAGGTTTGCCACTGCGTCAAATCTGGTTTGCGTTGCTCCATTTGCAGCAACTTCAAGACTTGTTCTGCCATTCCTTCCCGTTCTAGATTTAGCGGTACTTCATAGATACTTTTGGCATCTTGGGAAGTAATGACGCATTCTTCAGACACATCGCAAAATCCCGACAATTTTTGCTTTAATCCCTTGGGTAAGGGGCGATCGCTCCGACAAACTAAAATATCTGGTTGAATACCAATGGATCTCAGTTCTTTAACTGAATGCTGTGTTGGCTTAGTTTTCATCTCACCCGCAGAAGCAATCCACGGTACCAACGTTACGTGCATATACAGGACATTTTGCCGTCCCACTTCTTTGCGGAACTGGCGAATTGCTTCCAAAAACGGTAGTGATTCAATATCTCCTACCGTCCCGCCAATTTCTGTAATTACTACAGATGGGTTTGTACTTTTAGCAACTCGCAGAATCCGATCTTTGATTTCATTAGTAATATGGGGAATTACTTGGACAGTACCGCCATTGTAATCTCCACGCCGCTCTCTATTGATGACTGCTTGGTAAATCGAGCCAGTAGTCACACAATTTAAACGTGACATCGAGGTATCAGTGAAGCGTTCGTAATGCCCCAAGTCCAAATCTGTCTCCGCCCCATCTTGGGTAACGAATACTTCCCCGTGTTGAAAGGGACTCATCGTGCCAGGATCAATATTGATATAAGGGTCGAGTTTGAGAATTGACACCGAATATTCGCGGGACTTGAGCAAACGCCCTAGACTTGCTGCTACAATGCCCTTACCAATACTGGAAACTACGCCTCCAGTCACGAAAATAAACTTAGTCATAGTAGTTTGAATTTCTCATAACTTCTAAAAATGCATCCCGTCATTGTGCCACAGTTGTTGTGGTGTAATCTTCTGTGATTTTGTCGTGAAAAAACTTTTAGGATTAGTAATATTAAGCTGTATTCTCGCATCCTCCATAGCATTGGCAGAGCCATCTCTTATAGTCGTTTTTCCCGAAACAAACTACCAGACGAGTTCCGAAAAAATCTTTTTTTTGGGAACTGCACCACCAGATGGTCAGGTTTTGATCAATAGTAAGCCAATTACCCGCAGCAAAGCCGGTCATTTTTCCCCTAGTTTCCCCTTGCAGTTGGGGGAGAATCTTTTTACTGTGCGTCGCCAAAATCAAGAACTTAAGATTAAGGTGATTCGGCTGAACACTAACCCGGAACTACCACAGGGGGTAGCCTTTGCGAAAGATTCTTTGACTCCCGCAGTTGACATTGCCAGATTATCGGGAGAACTAATTTGTTTTAGCGCGATCGCACCCCCTAACGCCAATGTCTCTGTAACCCTGGCTAATCAAACCATTGCCCTTTCACCTCAACCCCAACAGGCACAACTACCAAGTAATTTGGCAGCTTTAACAGGGCAAAATCAGCCTCATGCCCAGTCTAGCGTAGGCGATTATCAAGGTTGCACCACAGTGGCAACAGCTGCCGATCTGGGAAAACCTCAATTTCAACTAACGCTTAATGGCAAAACCATCGCTCAAACAGGATCTGGTAAAATTCAAATCCTTTCAAGAGCAGAATTGCCAATTTCTGAGGTTACAGTAGAGTCAGGCGTTGCTCGCACTGGCCCAAGCACCGATTATTCTCGACTCACACCACTGCCCAAAGGCACACGCGCCACAGTAACAGGTAGAGAAGGTGAATGGTTACGCCTAGACTATGGCGCTTGGATTAATAGTAAAGAAACCCGCATTCTACCTAATGCAATTCCGCCACAGACAATAATTCGCAGTGTCGGATACCGTCAACTCCCTGGTGCCACAGAGATAGTTTTCCCCTTACAAGTTCCCGTACCTGTGAGCGTGCAACAAAGTGAGCAAGCGATCGCTCTCACTCTTTACAATACCACTGCCCAAACTGACATTATTCGTCTGGATGATGACCCCCTAATTTCTCGCCTAGATTGGCAACAGGAAGCTCCAGAACGAGTAAAATACACCTTTAACCTCAAAAAAGCTCAACAGTGGGGATATAAGCTGAGATATGACGGTACAACCCTGGTTTTGGCTTTGCGTCATCCGCCTAAAATCGGGAACACAAGACGCAAGCCTTTAGCTAATTTCAAGATTGTACTCGATCCAGGGCATGGCGGTAAAGAAACTGGTGCCAGTGGCCCAACTGGATATTTAGAAAAAGATGTGAATTTGGTGGTATCTAAGTTGCTGCGGGACGATTTGGTGAAGTCAGGTGCAACGGTAGTGATGACGCGGGAAGACGATCGCGAACTTTCCCTAGTAGAACGTCAGGCAATTATTAGTAAAGAAGAACCTGCGATCGCTCTTTCCATACATCACAATTCTTTACCCGATGATGGCGATGCCGAAAAAATCAAAGGATTCGCCGCCTTTTGGTATCAACCCCAAGCCCACAACTTGGCAATGTTTTTACAGAAATATGTAGTTAAAAAACTGAGCAAACCTTCTTATGGTGTGTTTTGGGATAACCTGGCGCTGACACGCCCGACAGCTGCGCCATCGGTGTTACTGGAATTGGGTTTTATGAGTAATCCCGATGAATTTGAGCAGATAGTCAACCCAGAAGAACAGAAGAAAATGGCTGATGCGATCGCTCAGGGGATTACGGAGTGGTTTCGGAGTGTGCAGTAAATTTGGAGGTACTTTACCCTCATTGCATTTGGTGGAGGGCGATGTCTGATGACAAGGCTAGCGCCAACGCTCTTTTTTAGCTAATGAGGCGATCGCTTGATGTTGTTTAATATGGGTTTAAGGACATCGGGGCGAATGAGGAAGTAGTAGCCGATTAACAATCATTGCTACACGCTTTAGAGGATGAATGAACAAGTTTTGGGCGAATAGAATTCGCTACTACACTAGCATTGTCCACCTCCGTGGACTAACCAAAAATCAATCTTTTCAACCCAGATCGGTGGGTAAAGTCTCGTATAGCCGCGACTTCCAGTTGCCAGGGCTAGTAATAAATTAGACTTGTTCATTCATCCTCTTACAGGATATAGAGTCTAACCAGATAGATTAAAATAGTAGTGAAATAAAAATTTCGTCTTTAGCTGTTAACTGTAGTTAATTTTATACGTGATAATATTATGTCTATTAGCGATAAGGCACGTTTAATATCATCCATACTATCTTCTTTAACTCTTTCAGACTTACAATCGTTAAAACAAGAACTTGATTCTATTATTTTTACAAAAAATGTAGGCAATCTTAAAGAAGATATAAATGAACGAATGTATAATAGTTCTATCGAATTTCTTAATTCTATTACTGATGTGAATGTTTTAACTTTACATCCATTAAATAGTTTGAAAGATAAAAAAACTATTCCTCAACCCTTATGTGGAAATGAATCTACTGTAGTTAGTTCACCTGTATTCAGTTTTAACATTGGTGGTGAAATAAAAGAAATTACTTCTACTCAAAAATCTCCTAGACCTTTAGGTATTTGGAAAGGGCAAGTAGAAATATCAGAAGATTTTTATAAAACATCAAGTGATATTATTTCTGAATTTGGTATAGAAGGATAATGGAATTATTGCTTGACACCTGTGCTTTAATATGGTCACTTGAAGATAACCCTTGTCTTTTACCTGAAGCTCGTCAGCAAATTTCAGATTCTTCAAATAAAGTGTTTGTTAGCGCTGTTAGTGTTTGGGAAATAGAAATAAAAAGAAAAAAAGGGCAGCTTAAAACGCCGGAAAATTTAATACAAGCGATTATTGATACTAAGTTTAGTTTTTTATCAATAACAGAATACCACGCTGTTAAAGCAGCATCGTTACCTGAATATCATAAAGACCCTTTTGATAGACTTTTAATAGCACAAGCGATGTTAGAAAAGATGGTTATAATTACTTCCGATACTATCTTTGGAAAATATGGAGTAGCGGTTATATCTGCTGTAAAATCATAAATAATTGAGAAGACGCTATGAAAATTAGTTATGACCAAGAAACTGACTCACTTTATATTCGTCTGGTCGATGGATATCATGAATGTTGTACTTTGCGATTAAATGATCAAATAGCACTAAATATTGGTGCGGGTGAAGTTTTAGTTGGTGTAGAAATTCTTGATGCAAAACAAGCACACACTCCGCCCGATTCTCCTCTGGAGGATGAGATTCTAGCACAACCACCTGAAGATTTTGCTGCTAAGATCGCTGAAATAAAACAACGTGGCGATCGTTCTCAATCTGTGATCCGCCGAGGTTCTACAGGTGAAGATTTGCTCAAATTTGCTGGTACTTGGCATGGAGACGACCTAGAGGAGTGCTTGGCATTTCTTGATGCAACTCGATCAAAAGCAAAAGCCAACGCTATGTACTTCTGTTACTCAGCATTGGCTTCAGGTGATTCTTTAGGCTTTTAATGGATTTTATCGATTTCTTGGTTTCCAACTATCAAGAATTTCTCGAACATACACTAATTCGTTAAGATATTCACTCATTTTTATTCTTTGACTTTCGAGAATAGCAATAACCTCAGAAGCTTCTAGTTCCCTTGTTGCCCTTTCTTTAAGTAAATAATCAAATTCGGACTGAAACCTATTGATATAGTCATTGATTTGCTTTTCGCCTTTCCGAAAATCTTCCGATACTTGTTTTTGAATAACTCGCTGGAGTAATTCTAGATTTTTCTCCACTTGTGCATCTATTTTCTGCTGGATGAGATATGTAGTGTCTTGTAAATCAATGTCGTAGACATCGCGGAAAGAATCGATTTTAGCATCAACTTCGTAAGTTTCATTAGAACAGCACTTAGTTTTAGATTCTTTTTTTCTATATGCTTCTTGCTGATGTTGAACCTTAGCATCAATCCCTGAGAATTCAAACTCAGGAAACTGAATTGGATTATTACCTATTTCTACCTGTAAAGCATTTCCAATATACTCAGATAGATCATCCGATATAGCCTGGATTTCTTTTCGGATTCTTTGAGCTAAGTCTTCCCGAATTTTTGTTCCATCTCTAACTAGTCTGTCTTGAGTATCTAGCCAAAAATTTTGAATTATAGGGGTACAGTACTCATTAATTATTTTACCTATTTGTTCAGCATCTTTTCTGTTTTTGACTCTGATTTTATAAGGATCAGAGCTAGAATTAGCCTCAAATAAAGAACCAATCTTATCTACGAGGTATGTGAAAAGATTTTGATTTTTATTCTGAGGTAAAGATTTTTTTGATTGATTCTCAGCTACTCTCTCAATTTCTGTTGCTGTACGCTTTTTAGCGGTATCCGCAAATTTATTAATCCCTTGGCTGAACGTACTAATTAATAGTTGCTTTTGTGCTTCTACGGACTTTTTTACGGTTGCCACCTGATTTTTCGCTAAATCAGAGTGTTTTTTATACTCTTCTATTTTTTGTAGTAGTTCGTCAAACTCTAACTGCCAGCCTCGGATATCTGTAATAAATGTCTCATCAATAGCTTTGGCTGCTTTGTTCAATTCATCTAAAACATCGCTCAATAAATTCCATCCTGAATTTTGAGTAATAGTTTGAATTACTGTCTCTTGAATTATCGGAATACCACTATCATTTAAAGCTTGTGGTGCAATTTCTTCTGGTAAGGGAATGATACGTCTTCCTCTTTCATCTCTTTCGGCATATCTAGCACTAAAAAAATCCTCAAAGTCTTTAATATGAATATCAGTCGCTTTACCCTGTTGAATAAGCTTAGATAACAATCCTTGCCATCCACTAACTGAATAAATTATTGGTTCTGGTATACCAAATTCAACTAAATTTATTCTTAAAGATTCTATAACATCTGCGACAGGTCTATCTCTCTCTGCTTTTCTATCTACTTTATTAAGAACAAAGTAAAGCTTACCTGTATTCTCTGCTAAAAATTCCTTACGCTGCTCAATTAAATCTTGAAGCAATTCTGAGTTCGTGTTGTCCCTAAATGCTGTGTAATCCAGAATGAATAATATAGCATCACAAGTTCGGAGAGCTTCTAAAGCAGTCTGCTTTAAGGAAGTTGTGTTAAGCGAGACAGACTCCCACTCATTGGGGCCAGGAGTATCAACTAATGTGAAACCTGCCAGTGATGGCATTGTACTAATGGCTTCAATGGGATGTTCTAATTCAAAGCGTGTAGTACTGTCTTGATTATTTTTAGCTCGAATCTCATGGGTACGCTCTAAAAATCTTTGCCGAATTTCTCTTGCTTCACCTTCTATTAAAACTATAGGTTCTCGTTTACCTGCTTGATATTCTAAAAGTCTGGGTGTTTGTCCGGCATCAATTGGACGGATATCTGTGCGACAAACTGTGCAAGCTTCTGCTTCACTTGCTAAGACATCTGCACCAATTATGGCATTCAAAAAGGTACTCTTACCTGCTTTCATTGCTGCAATCACAGCAACCTGATATTTTTGTTCTGCTAAGGCTTTTAAAGCTTTGGTAAGATTATCTTCAACGCTCTGTAATCCTTGGGTACTATCTCCTTCTTTGAATCTTCCAGCCCGAAGTTCTTTCAAGTACTTTAAAAGTTGCTCGCCAGTATCACGAATTCTGTTATAGGTTTCTTGAAATTCTTGTTCAGACATATTTTTAGCTTCTAATTTCATTGTAATTCCCTCCTCGTTTATATTTGACTGATTTGAAACATCTACTGGCTCCCAAATTATTTTGCGTTGAATAGCAGCAATAAAATTACGTGCATAATAGTCACTGGGGACACAAATTAACTCTTCATTTATTTTGCAGAGAACATTATTTGTAAGTTCTACTCCGTTGACAAATGCCTTCAAAGCATCTTCTGTTGGCTCTTTATCAATATCCCACATCAGAGAAATCAGACTATGCTGTAATCTAACTGCTAAACGCAAACAATCTTTTTCAACTTCATCTAAAGCGTGCTGGTGAGTTAAACTAAGAATCTGTTTTTTACTTTCATCAGCTAGTTCATAGTATTTTTGCTCCAAGTTTGTATATTTATCAGCTAGTTCATTTGCAACAGTCCTATGATGTTTGGCAGCTTGTCTATCACTTTCCCCAACAGCATAAGTAGTAAAAGCACCAACAACTGCTCCAACAGCTAATCCAAGAGCGCCGAAAATAAAAGGAAGCATAAAAACTATGTAATCCTCTAAAATTTAATTCCTATTGTTCTGTGAGAATATGAGGCAGTTGAGAACTAGCAAGCAATTTACTATCTGCTGATGTTAATCCTAGAGATTTAGCAATAGCTACTGATTCACGTAAGCGTTGCATAGCTCCTTCTATCCCCGGTGCAATTGGACGATTTGTAATTTCTTGATTAATTGCTTCTGCTTCAACCAAAAACTCTAGATTTTTCTGGTGTTCATAAATCAGTTCATTTTCAATTGCTTGTAATCTTTCTAATTCTTGCTGAGTTAAAGATTCATAATAGATTTTCACCGCCTGTTTATGGTCATCGAGGATTTTGAAAAACTCGTAAACCATACCCGCAGTTCCAACAACAGCTAAAACTGGTGCTGCTGCGGTTAAAGCGATCGCAATTGGTGGACAAGCTGCTGCTACTGTTGTGGTTACAAACGCTGTCACACCCCCAACTGTGCCGCCTTTTACGGTATCTTTCAATGTTTCTATAGCGGCTTCTTGTGCAGAAATTTCACCCCGAACTACGCGCAGCGCGTTGGTTAGTAACGAAAATGGTGCTGTCGTCGCTACACCAATGGCTGCTCCCAGAGGCGCGGCTTTAACACCTGCTTTAACTGCACCTGTTAGATTATCAAAATGCCATTTAGCATCTAGTCTCATTTGCTCCTGGGAAGTCATGGGTTTATCGCCACGGGCTAAATTATCTTTGGCGTTTTCCCACTTGATATTTTTGGGATCATTTGAGCCGCCTTTGCTATGCGGTTTGATATGACTGGCGTGCTTATCTGATAGGTATTTTTGGGTATTAACATCAGCCGATTTGCCATCAATCCCTGCTCTTTGAGATGGAGGGATTTTATCTAACATTTCTTGGGCTTGCACTCTGGTTCTGATCGGATCACCAGGTCGAATCCCACCTTTATATAATCTACGGGCTGCACTTAAGGATAAATCCTGTAATTGGGTGTGTTGAACGTTAATGTTGGCAGCAGCGTTAAAAGCGGAATTACGCTCTTGTTCGTCAGACATGGGAAACCAATCTAGTGTGATGTATAGCTTATTTTCTTATGGTTCCCATTTGAACACAGATGCGATCGCACCACTGCCAAACCCAAAAGATGGAATAATGCAATAGCGCCTTACGCTTCCCATAAGGTATTACGAAGTAGTATAAAAACTTGACATATTTTGATTTCAGTGCTTATACCATCCCAGAACAGCGTTGATTGCGAGTAAAAATATATGAAATCTTATATTTTGAAAGCGGATGTATTTTAAAATCGGCGGGATGGTGGGAGCGATCGCTATTTTATTGAGTAGTGGTAGTGCGATCGTTGCGCCAACACTTTCAGCGATCGCCCAAGATGCACAAAGATATATTACTGTGGGGCATGATAAATTAGGCAACAGCATCGCTCTGGACACGGAAAGCATTAAAGGCACGACATATAAGCTTTATGGAATGTACAAAGATGGCATCTTTGAGACTACCTTTGATGCATCATGTGCAGAATCGCGGCTTTTTCTGAATCACATTGCCATTTACGGCTCAGAAGGAGAGCTACTTCAAGAAGATAAAGAGAAAGAAGAAATACCTTTTGTCGCAAATTCTTCCCCAGGTAAAGGAATGAAAATTGTTTGTCAAAAGATTGGGGCCCTTGGTTGGTAGCGGAGTGGGGAGCAGGGGAAGATGAATTAACCAATTTCCCATTCCCAATGCCCAATGCCCACCTAGAAAATACTAAGGACAAAACAGCGTGTCACGCGTATCTCGCCCTGTAATGGGATTAGTCCCTTTGGCGAGTTTGCACAATTTTTTTTGCTCATCGGGACGGAGCAGCGTATCGGTAAAATCTGCCCCGTCAATGATTGCACCATCAAATCTTGCATTAGCGGCAAACGCACCCTCTAACAGCGCATTTGTCAAATTTGCTCTAACTAAACGAGCCGAATCTAAAGTGGCATTTCTTAAATCAGAACCCTCCAAATTTGCAGCTTCCAAATTTGCGGCAAAAAAACTGACACCGTTCAAATTAGCATGGCTGAAGTTACTCTGACGAAGATTAGCCTTGGTAAAGCTGGAGTCTGTTAAATCGCGCCCTGAAAAATCAGCCTCGACCAAAATTTCCTTATTATATTCGAGTGCTAAGGCTGTTGAAGCAAAACCCACGGTTGCGGTGATGCCAACTATTCCCCACAAAAACAAGCTGAGTATATTTGCCCAAAAGTGATAGTCTCTTTTATGCCTCAACCTGAATTGTCTTCGGGATGAATCGAGTGTAGAACCTTTTGTGCGATCGCTTAACCTAGAATTCATAGAATTCATCATATTTTTAGTCAATGGCTAACCTTCCTCCATCCCATTATCCAAATATTGGTCATTTAGGAGAAGACCTAGTTGCCCAATGGTTGCAATCTACAGGTTGGATAATTCTGCATCGTCGCTTTTCTAGCCGTTGGGGAGAAATCGATATCATCGCCCAATATGATGGAATCGGGGGAGCGGAGGAGCATGGGAGCAGAGGCGCAGTCAGAGAACTCAGGACTCAACACTCAATATTGGCATTTGTTGAAGTCAAAACCCGCAGTTCAGGGAGTTGGGATGCAGGGGGAGAAGTGCAATTACTCCACAAAAGCAAGCAAAAATCTCGCGGACAGCTGGAATGTTCTTAGCTCAGTACCCTGAGAAGGCAGATTATTCTTGCCGATTTGATGTTGCTATTGTCTACTGTCAAAGGATATCAAAAAATCAGACTGCGGTTGTAGCAACTCAGGAAGCTCTAGCTACTTCATCGGCAGCCGGATATAAGTTTAAGCTGCAAGAATATATTCTGGCAGCTTTCGACTCTTCAATTGAGAATGGTTAATTGGTAATGGATAAGATATCTTAATTACCAATAATTTTGTAATGGCGTTGTAACCAAATGCCATCACGCCAAAGTTTCTGGACAGTAACCTAAGCCCCGAACAAATTGTTGCCGGAAAGCTTCGATTTCGTCTCTCTCTGGACTACCATGAGAGACGATCGCTACTTGATAGCGACGCATCACTTCTACAGGGCATTGTCCAGCTTCTAAACTCCAAAGTGCCATTTGCACCCTCATTGGTGGCTCGTAGCTAATTCCTAATTCATTTAGAAAAGCGCGAAAGTCGCCATCTTCTTGGGGCGAGACTTGACCTTTGAGTTTGATCCTAACCACCCAGCCATCAATTTGATGAATTACGGTGACGAACGAAACTGGTGTCTGGGGTCTAGCGTGCAGGTGTTGAACGACCCTCAGGGTTAGACTGGCATTCGCCAGATAATACAAGTATTCCATGTTTGTTGGTGCTTGGGATCAAAGCCAATCCTACATATCTATCTTCGTCAATCAGTACCTCTTCCCGGTAGGGTAAAAGCCCCCGTTTTTAGATGGGGAGGTTTACCCAATTTTGATGTTAATTTTTCCGTGTTACTTAATAGTAACAATCTTATAGCCTGGCGACAAAATTGGGCAAAGATGCCTTAAAGTTCCAATATAAGGTAAAGCTCAAACCAGCTTTTTTAAGAGAGTATAAATACTAAAATAAACCAGAAACTAGTACAAGCCAATTTGAAAGATACTTCTAGCTCACAAGAAAAAGATTTGGAATTAGATTGCTCGGCAGTAGGCTATGACTACAAACTACCTCCAGAACTCATTGCCCAAAACCCAGCAGTCCCAAGAGATAGTTCGCGGTTACTGGTAGTTAATTCTCCGACTACAGGTATCCAAACAGTACCATCTCACCACATTTTCCATGATTTGCCTACACTGCTACGCTCTGGTGATTTGTTAATTATGAACAATACAAGAGTTATTCCAGCGCGGCTTTATGGTCATAAATCTACTGGTGCTAAAATCCAGGTGTTGCTGTTGGAAGAACGGCAGTATAACTGTTGGTTAGCTTTAGTTAAGCCAGGAAAAAGCTTCAAACAGGGAACGAAAATTATTTTTGAAGTCAGGCGAGATGGGGGAGATAAATTAATTGGTTTGTCCTCCTCATCCCCCTCATTCCCTCACTTCCTCACGGCTACGGTTTTAGCAACAGACGCAGCAACTGGGGGGCGTTTATTGCAATTTGATGTGCCAGAGGGAAAGCCTTTGGTGCAATTGTTAGAGGTTTTTGGTGAAGTCCCGCTACCACCGTACATAACTGCTTCGTCAGCTGCTGATGAGCAGTATCAAACAGTTTATGCCAAACGGCCAGGAGCGATCGCGGCTCCAACGGCAGGATTACACTTTACCCCAGAATTATTACAAAAGTTGCGCGATCGCAAAATCAATCAAGCTTTTGTAACTCTACACGTCGGTGTCGGCACATTTCGCCCTGTGGAGGTGGAAGACGTAACTACTCACCAAATGCATGAAGAATGGATTGAAGTCCCCACAACCACAGTCGAGCAAATCCGCGCCACTAAAGCAGCTGGTGGTCGGATTATTGCTGTGGGAACAACAGCAGTACGGGCTTTGGAAGGGGCGGCTCAATCTGGGAATTTACAACCATTTTGCGGTAAAACAGACTTGTTTATTTATCCCGGCTACCAATGGCGGGTGGTGGATGGTTTAATTACCAATTTTCATCTACCACGTTCTAGTTTGCTGATGTTGGTAAGTGCGCTAATTGGCAGACAACGCTTATTGAATATATACAACGAAGCGATCGCTTCTGCATATCGCTTTTATTCATTCGGCGATGCCATGCTAATTTTACCGGAAGCTGTGGAAGTTAGGAATTAGGAGAGACGCGATGAATCGCGTCTGTACAAAAGTTGTAAATTTGGAATTTTTTCTTTCGTGATGGGTACTCTGACTTATGAGGAGTGAAAAATAAGTATAGGTCTGTGATTCATGTCTGAAAAATTCCTATTTTCTCCGTTGTTACATTTACTCTGTAGCTGTTCTGTGTTTTTGCTCTTAGCTGCACCAGCAATTACTAATTTGCCAGAAAGTAAGCTGCTAGCAGAAACCGCAATTTCTCAGAATCTCGAAGCTGCTAGCTTTTTCCAGCAGGGAGTCACGCGCTATAATCGTAGAGACTTACAGGGTGCAGAATACGCCTTTCGTCAAGCGTTACAGCGAGATCCTACCATTGGGGCAGCGCTAAATTATCTGGGTAATATATTCATGGAACAAAATCGCCTAGATGTAGCTTTACAAGAATATACAGAGGCGATTAAAGTTAATCCCAATCTTAGCGAAGCTTATTACAACTTAGGGTTAGTATTGCACCGACAAGGAGAAAAAGAAGCAGCGATTACGGCTTATCGGCAGAGTCTTGTGATAGATCCTACGAGGGTAGCAGCGCTGTATAATCTGGGTTTGTTGCTGTATGAACAAGGACAGTTACAGGAAGCGATCGCAGCATACCAGCAAGCAATTAATTTAGATAGTAGCAATGCCAACGCTTATTTTAACTTAGCGCTCGCCTTGCAACAACAAGGTCAAACAGAGTCTGCGATCGCCACCTATCGCCAAGCTTTACAGCTAGATCCTAAAAATGCTACAGCCTACAACAACATGGCAAGTTTACTGGCAGTTCATGGTCAAGCTTCTGAGGCTATTTCTGTTTATCAGCAAGCTATTCGCCTAAATCCTAAAAACGCCTCAGCTTACTATAACTTGGGAGTAACTTTATATAATCAGGGCGACATCAAGAAAGCTAGTGAAGTATTGAAACGTGCCCATAAGGAGTATCAGGAGCAAGGAAACATTGAGCAAGCTGAGAAAATTGAACAGCTAATGCAGCAAATTGCCCAGAAAAGTGGACAACAGCAACCTCAAGCTAGTCAAACAGCTACTCCCTCTCAAACTTCAGATTCTACAAATAATCTAGTACAAACACTGAAGTCACAAACGCTAAATCAACCAGAAACACCAGCTAACTCTGGTAATGTCCCTGTCTCAGGTGAACCACAGTCCTCTTCAACGAATTCTGGACAATAAAAAACGCAGAGTTAATTCAATGTGCAATTTATCAGAAAATTGGGTTTAAAACCCGTACCTTTAGGTCGGAGAAGTGTCACACCGATTAGCCATGAGGTTGCATAGAACAAGAGGCTTCAGCCTCTTGTCTCACCAAATTTGATTTTGTGCAGTTTAACCAACAATAGTTTCCAAACCTTGCACTAATCTTTCTATACCTTCTTTTGCTGTCTCTTTTTGCAGTGCCCCATAAGCAACGCGCAGGTAGCATCCGTCATCCATCCCAAAGGTTGTACCTGGAATAACTGCTACTTTATGTTCTTGGATTAGTCTTTTAACTAACTCAAAAGCATCCATCTGGGTATTAATTTTGAGGAAAAAATAGAAAGCACCATTCACAGGTATTATGTTACATAAACCTTGTAGACGGTTAAGGGAATCGATTACTACTTGCCGCACTTGAGCAATTGCACCTATATTACTCTGCAAATACTCCTCTTTTGCTTGCAATGCCCCTAAAGCTGCATATTGAGAAATTACTGGCGGACAAATCAAAATCGTATCCTGGACTTTTTTGATGGCGACAAATAAGTGTTTGGGAATCACCATGTAGCCAATGCGCCAACTTGCAAACCCGTATGCTTTGGAAAGGCTAAATAGAGAAATTGTGTATTCACTACTATTCCCAAATGCACCAGGGGAAAAGTGTTTTACTCCGTTATAGGTAAAATATTCATAGGCTTCATCGCTGATGTGGTAGATGCTATAATCGCTACAAATTTGATTTACTTGGCGCAATGCTGCTTCTGAATAGACGACTCCAGTCGGATTATTTGGTGAAATTGTCACTACAGCCCGTGTTTTGGGAGTAATTGCTTGAGCGATCGCTTCTGGGCATAGTTGGTAATTTTCATCCGTCGCCACTAATACCGCACGACAACCAGCCATTGCGATCGCCATTTCATGGTTGAAATAATAAGGTGTATTCAGAATAATTTCATCGCCTGGGTTAGTTATAGCAAGAATGGCATTCATAAATCCCATATTGCTCCCGGCTGTCACGACAATGCAGTTTTCCTCATTGATTTCAATGCCGTTAAAGGCTTGCAATTTTCCTGCAAGTGCTGTCAGCAATGGGGGAATTCCCTCAACTGATTTGTATAGATTATTAGTTGGTTCCGATAAGTATTTGGGTAAAAATTCTATGGCTTCCGGTGGTGGATTGTAATAAACAACACCCTGTCCTAGAGATATTGTTCCAGGAGAGTTTTTAATCAGTTCCCCAACCACAGGAATAATTGGCGACTGTACACCCTGCATACGAGAGGTTAGGGATTCCATATTTCCTTGCCTATATATCTCTTAATGTGGATGACAGACTCCTAGATTGATGCAGGCATACAGTCTAGGAGTCTGTCACCAAAATAATTAACTAGATTTGCGATTACCCGAAAATTTAGTCAATCGAAATCTGTTGAGGCCCTGTAGCTTTGCCATTATGTGCATCTGTTGTACTACTGGTGCAACTATTTGAGCGGCTCTTGCGATCTAGCCAGCTTTTAACAGGATCATCTGCAAGATTGAGCCGAAGTACACCAGAGAAGAACCCACCCACAAATGAGGCTGGATACTGGATAAATTCTTTGAATATAGGTGACAATTCATTGATGAACATTATAGAGACTCCTGGCAGTGCCGTAGAAAATTATTACTTCTTAATTGATCGTAACTTGTTGAGCAGTATATAGTTGGCAGTAACGAAAGATACAAATTTGGTTTACCATGAATTGGTGCGATCGCCTGTCTTTCAACTTCCCTGTTTATCTCCTATAAAAGCACTCAATTTTTCTTCATCAAAAGTCAGCCCGTGACGCTCAAAATATGGGAGCATACCAAATTTGGCAAAAATATACGGGACTGACACGAAAACCCTTTTCAATTCTCTTCCCTTTGTGTCCTACCCTGCTTCGCGTATCTACAAGGGTTCTGGATAATGCAGACTTAATTTAAAGCAGTAATTTTACTGAACTTAATTATGAGTTTTTGATATATTTTGGTACTTAAATTCTCCGATATACCAAAGAATACGATTTGTGAGAGGTTAAGGCTACACACTATTTTTATTTTGAGTAATTAATAATACTTAAAGATACCGAAAAATTCTCAATAGAAAGACAATTTTTGGGCAAACGATACTGATGTGTATTCAGATTACGCATCATTACAGCTATTTTCAGTTAAATATACCACGCCCTAGGGAACATTCCTGTGCCCTTACGAAAGACGTGGTTCAAATCTTGAATTCTGCTGTAAGTCTCTTGTACCATAACTGACCTAAAAATTTAAATAAATACCTCTTTTCCCGCAGTCTAAGTATTATTACTAAGAAACTACAGTAACTTTATCTTAACCTTTCACTGATGGTATTAACTGCCCTAAATTCTCCAACAATTTTTCAAAACTTAACTAAGTAGAACTATGAGTCAGTCTCTTGTTTTTATTGACGCAGCTGTTGAAGACAAACAAAGCCTCATCAAAGGAATAGACATCCAGTCAAAAGTATTTATTCTGGATAGTGACAACAGTGGGATTGAACAAATCAACGATATTCTCAAAAGCTACAGTCAGATTAGTGCCATTCACATTGTCTCCCACGGAAAGTCTAGTGGATTAAAGTTAGGCAATAGCTGGTTAACCCACTCTCAGTTGCAAAGCCATGACAGTCAGTTCGAGATTTGGCAAAGTGCGCTCACCGAAGATGCCGATATTTTGCTGTATGGGTGTGATGTTGCTCAAGGTGAGGAAGGAATTGCATTTGTTGAGCAACTGAGTCAGTTAACGGGAGCAAATGTCGCCGCTTCTAATAACTTAACCGGCAGTGCTGCGGCTGGGGCAGATTGGAACTTAGAAGTGACAACGGGTTTGATTAAGTCGCCTTTGGCATTTTCAAAAGCGTTGCAGTCAGCATACACTTCCGTGCTGATGGCTCCTTCTAACATTGCCCCAATCATCTCTCTACCTGGTGGTAGTATTTCCTATACTGAAAACTCCGCCGCAACTGTTTTAGATTTAGGTGCAACTGTCACCGATATTGACTCACCTAACTTCAATACAGGTAATCTCACAGTCCGCTTCACCACTGGGGGAACAGCAGACGATCGCTTGAGTATTCGCAATCAAGGCATCGGGGGAACTGAAATTAACCTCGATGGTAGGGAAATTTATTACGGCAGCACCAAAATTGGCAATTTTAGTGGCGGTATTGGTACTGAGAGTTTAGTCATTAACCTGAATTCTGCCGCTACTGAAGCAGCAACTCAAGCTTTAGTACGTAATATTACTTTTGCTAACACTTCTAAAAATCCTGCCACTGTTGACCGTACCGTAGAGATAGTTTTGACCGATGACACTGGAAGTAAAAGTACATCTGTCACCAAAACAGTCCAAGTAACTGCTGTTAACGATGCACCCAGTGTTGGCAATACACTAGTTCTTTACGACGGTAGTACTGCTAAGAAACCTGATTCTTCAGGTGCAGCTAAAAATGCACCTTGGTTTGCTTATCAAGCTCTTGCACAGCCTGGTACTGCGACCACTTCTGCTACAAATAATACAACTAATTTAACGACCAATAATACAGCCTATGCTGGTTATACCAACTACGGTATCACTATCACTGGAACATCTTTAACCCCTGACCCTTTAAATCCTCTCTTCCCCACCCTTGACCGGAATGGTGGGTTTGTTGTCTCCTTTGGGTTACAGGTAAATTCTCAAACTTTAGCTGCAAGTGCCGATAAGAATAGTGATGGCAAACCAGATCGCGCTGGGTTTAGCGTCATTGCTCTGGATAAAGACAAAAAGGGTATTGAATTAGGTTTCCTCACTAACCGGATTTTTGCCCAGGATGACGGCACAACACAAATAAATCCGGGTCTGGAACCTGATACTTCTGCTAATCCATACAAAACCCTATTCACCCAAGCCGAAGGAGTAGATGTTAACACTACTACAACAGTGGTAAATTACGATTTGGCAGTTTTGGGCGATTACTACACCCTATTTGCTGATGGTGTCGCCAAATTGACAGGTAGAGTACGGAATTACACTGCTGCTACCATACCATTTCCCATACCTGATGTCTACGAAAAACCGAATTTCCTCTTCTTGGGAGATGATACACCATCAGCTGGTACGAATAGCAACTTGGCATTTGTCAAAGTTACTACTAGCGGTGATATTCTCAACCAAACCATTAATCAGGATACCGCCACAGATGCAATTCCTTTTAGCATTGGTGACTCGGAAACTGCTGCTAGTAATTTGACGGTGACAGCAAGCTCATCCAACCCAGATTTAATCCCCAATAAGGGTATTGTAATTAGTGGTACAGGAAGCGATCGCACTGTCAAAGTCACACCTGCTGCTACTAAATATGGTCAAGCTACAATCAGTCTCAATGTCAGTGATGGTGATAAAATCACTACTCGCAAGTTTGTTGTTAATGTCAACAATATCAATGACAACCCGACAGATTTGGCATTAGATAAGACTGATGTCAAAGATAAAGCACCAGCCAGCACTGTCATCGGCACATTCAGCAGTACCGACCCAGATGAAAACGATCATTTCACATACAACTTAGTTCCCGGAATTGACGATACTGATAATAATGCCTTCACCATTGATGGCAATACCCTCAAAATCAAAGATTCTCCAGACTTTAAAACTAAGTCTAGTTACAAAATCCTCGTCCGCACTACTGATGGTGGTGGTCTCACCTTTGATAAGTTATTGACTATTAATGTTGACCAAATACCCACCCGTCTTACTAAACCAAGTGATGATGTCTTCAAGATCACTTGTCAGGATGTCAAAACCACACTGCAAATTCAACTTACTGGTAACAGTTCTAAACTGGTGAATGAACTGGCTTTATTTACTGTTGATGATGATAAAGGTACGATTAACGGTATTGCTCCTGGTGCTGAAGGTTATGCCAAAGCCGCCTTAGATCGCTCAGAGGTAATTTTATCTGCGATCGCTAATACCCCTAATGGCTTTCAACCTAATAATCTGAGTAGACTGCTGGGATTGAATTCTGGTGAGAATTTTAGATTCTTATTAGTCCAAGACGGTAGCCTTGATTCTGTACGCAATAATCCTAACTCCATCGGTAAATTACTGTTTTCTAGTGTCTCAACCCAAAAAATTACAGATTTGGGTGACAATAGTTTCTCTCTAGCTTGGAAGAGTGCTTATGGTAACAGTTCCACAGATTTTAATGATTTGGTAGTGAAAATTACCCAGACAAATCAACCTTTACCTTTGGGTACAAATCTCCAAGGTCAATTTCAAGGACAAGTGATTGATTTGCGAGATGTCAAACAATCAGTGAAAGCTGAATTTAACGTTTACAGAGAGGCATCTTACAACGATTACGTCGGCTTTTATCAGGTGACTGATGTTCAGGGTGGGATTGATACCAATGGTGACGGCAAGGCTGATATTCTCACAGGACAGGCTGGTTATACTCAGGCTGCTGTGCGTAGTCGGGTTGCTGGTATTGATTTGAGTGTGAGTAATCAAGGTAGTGCTACTTACAGTGGTACTTTCCAACCTGGCGCGATTTTTGTTCCCTTTATCATTGTTAATGCTAGACCTGATGCGGTTTTAAATAACAATTCTAATGCTCCGGCGGTTTATTTCCCATTCTTAGGTGCTAATTCCGATCAGTCGGATCACATTCGCCTGTTAGAAAGTAACGCTTTTGGCTTTGAGGATTTGTCTGGTGGTGGCGACAAGGATTTCAATGACGTGATTATCAAAGTTAATTTGACAACTATAAATTAGTCCTCGTACCAATTCACGAAAACCCTGATACAGATAGGTTTCTCGTAATACCATTTCTTTGTGAGGCTGCACCAAATTTTCTTTCTTCCTTTGTGTCCTTTGCGCCCTTTGCGGTTCGTTCCTTATATAATTTGGCGCATCTTTATACAGAATTGGTATAAGGGCATGGCAATGCCATAGCCCTACCAATGTATTTGTATCATTATTAAAGTGAAGATTTTTAAATTTGTTGTAGCCAAAGATGCCATAAATAATTACTTTCCATCCTCCAATATCAATGTAGACTCAGCAGTACGCCCAAATTCTTCTGGTGCATATTGCAGGTGAACTTCTGCACCAGGCCAGGAAAATGTCCCAGGGGTGACAGAACGGACTAAGTAATGCAAGCTGTAAACTCCTGGTTCCAGGTGGTCGGCATAGGCGATAATGCGATCGCGATACACATTCTTAAACCCAAGTTCCCAGCTATCGGCTTTTGCTTGCAATGCAGCTGTGGTGGTTTGAAAACTTGCATCAACCGCCTCAAAACCTGCTGGTAGTGGATCTTTTATTACTATATGATCCACGGTGCGATCGGCGATGATTTCTAAACCAATATCAAACACCTGTCCAGAGGCTAAAGTCAAGGGTTTATCGAAAGCGTAAAGACCTGTTTTTTGTAAAACTTTCTCTTGATTTACTTGACTAATTTCTCGTGTTATGCGTAAACCGTTAAATCTGCCTGGTTGATTTCCTTGCAAGCGATAATTATAAGCAACCAGATAGTGTAAAGTGCCATTACCTGATTTTTCCAGGGTTAAATCATTACGATCGCGAGGTAATTGATTCATTGGTACATTGATTTGTAAACTAGGATTTTTGTAGCCATCAAAGCGATTTTCTCCTAACTTTTTACCAGCTAATTGTACTGTGGCAACAAAATTAGGTGGTGTGGGTTGTAGTTGACTATAATCTACTAAAGCTGTTAATGCTTGGGCATTATTATAGTTAGTTTGCCATGTGCCATCCCGTCGGAGTGCGAGAAGACTTTGAAATAATTTATCTATAACTTCGGGTTTACTTCGTTTGGCAATAAATAGGCGTAAAGCTTGCGCTTGCGTCGTCGTAGATGAACTCATCCATCCCCAACTAGGTGGTAAACTCACAACTGCTGCGCGACCAGTTTCATAGATATTCTGTTGCAGCTTGTTCACTAATTGTTGAGATTCATTTTGCCATTCTGGGAATTGAGATAAGTATCGCGCTAGTTTAATTTGAGTTACTAAATCAAAATTATTACGCTGTTCATTAATATCTGCGAGGAAAGTATTGCGTTTATCTCCTAAATCTGCTAGGGCAATTAAAGCGTTAATTTGCAGTTGTCTTTTACAGAGTAGTTGTTTGCAAAAATCGTATTCTCCAGGATTCGCCAGAACTTTTTGCAGATAAGTTTTCAGGCGAGATAGCATTCCAGCATCGACTAAATTAGGGAACACCTGACTTGCTTTAGCCAAAGATTCACCCGCATAAGCAGAAACCCAAGGGTCAGATTTTTCCTGTCCGGGGAAAGCAGCAAAACCACCATCGGCGATTTGAAGTTTTTGTAATTTTTCAATTGCTTGATTTCCCTGTTGGCTAGGATTAAATTCTGCAAATTTTTGACCATATTTTTGGGTGAGAGTTTGCAAATTAGCTGCAATCATTAATTGACTCGCAGCCGGTTCTGTGAACGGTAAATCATTATCTTCTAAAACTTGCTTTGCTGGTGCTTGAATCTCTGGAATCAAGCTACTCGCCAACTGAATATCTAAACCTCCCGCATCAGGGAAGGTATTTTTATCAACATTCAGGGGAATTTTTACCTGTTTTTCAGTGACACCAGATTCAACGACTTGTTCTGTAATTTCAACTGGCTTAATTTCCAAAGGTACTTCAAAAGCATCTGCGGCTGTACCATTTAGCTGAGTGGTAAAGCGAACTTTACCGACTCCGACGCTATCCGCCAACATTGGAAAGCGATAAGCGTGAGTTGCAGATTCAGCTTTGGTTTGTAAAGAAGTTGCGGTGGGGTTTTTGTCAGCAAACTTCACCGTACCGCTAAGTTCGCCATTTATTGAGAGATTTCCTGGATTCCCGGTGTTGTTGGTGACTGATAAACCGGCAAGGATGCGATCGCCTGGACGGGCAAATTGTGGCAAAATGGCATTAGTTAGTAGTGGCTTGGTGGTGATAAAGGTCGCATCTCCATTCCCGAAACGCAGATTTCCATCGGTGGCCACAGCCATAACTCGCCATGTAGTTAAGTCATCCGGGAGTTTAAAGGTTATCTGTGCATTCCCATTTGCATCGGTGAGAACAGAACCGTTGTAGTAAGCTAAGGCTTTAAAATCGGTGCGAGTGCGAGTATTTGCTGCACCAGTTGAGAAACCACCACCATAACCCCAACCCTTGGGTTTAGCTACATCTTGTGCTTGTAATATAACATCTGGGCGATTATCACTAAAGCGGGTAGATATTGTCTGTTCTGCATAAACTGTATCCACCAAATCTGGCGGGCGATAACCAGAAAGTTGTAACACCGCTTCATTTACCACCATGACTGTAAACTGTCCTTTGGTGGGATTACCTTGATTATCCTTTAGTTCTAGCTGTACTGTTGCTTCCGCACCAGGTTCTAATGATGCTTGTACTGGCTTAACTTGCAGTTTTAAATACTTATCTTCTAAGTTAACTTTAAAAGGAGTAAAACCAATCTTCACCAAGTTATCTAAACTTCCCGCTTCTACTTGGCTTATAGGTTTACCTTGTCTGACTAATACAGCTTCGATAGCTGCATTTGGTAGCATTTCTGGTGTAACTTTAAACTGAATTTGTGGTGTGCCTCCCTGAACTTTGGTAATCTGCTGATAAAGAGGTTTGTCTTTAATCACAGCAAAGTACAATTCTGCATCTGGATAGGGAGATTGAATTAGTACAGTAGCAGTTTCACCAGGTTTAAACTCTTTTTTATCTAGCTTAACCTCTAAGACATCTTTTTCTTTGGAACCCCAAAAAACTGGATTTTCTCCAGTTGCCCAAATTTGTAAATCTGTGGCACTTAATTCGGATTTGGCATCACTAAAATTAACTCTAATTCGGTATGAACCAGATTCTGGTGCTGTCAAACTTACCGATTGCGGATTGCTAGCAGATGTAATTTCTGCTTGTCCGACTGTTTTATATTCAACTTGATTTTTTGGCGTTCGGCTACCTTCAACTAATTGGGTGACGCTACTATATTTAATTTCTTGTAATTCCAGCCGGACTTGTTGACCTGTTATCGGTTTCCCTGTAGGATCAGTAACAATCACATCGATAGGAAAAGCCTTACCAGCATCACTAATAAAATTACTTTTTAACCCAATTAGACGATTACTCGGTAAGGCTGTAAAAGTTTTGGAATTCGCTACAGATAGATTAGAAACATCTGCAACTTGCACATCTACTTGGTAAGTCATGGGATATGGTAAATCATTAGCCACACTCACCGTTTGACTACTTTTACCATTAGCATCTAGCTGGGCATTATTTTGCAAGACATCACTAGATACACTAGGAGATTCTTCCGGCCATAACCATTGTCTACCAAAAGTAAATTCGTCCCAACCTTTGGGAATAAAATTAGCCTGTTGACGAGTAATAAAATATTTTGCTTCTCCACCTTCTACAGGCGCACCAAACAAATAATTACTGGTAGCATTAATATCAACTTTATCGTCAATATAAGCAAATTCTTTATCTAGGTTGAGTTCGACTTTAAAATTGGGTGGCTTAAACTCAGCTACCCGAAATTCTCCAGAAAGTTCTTGTCCATTCTTACCCTTAGCTTGAATTGTATGGTAGCCTAAGCGCTGAGTAGTTTTAATTGGTAATTCCAGAGAAAACGTGCCAAATTCATTTGTAGTTTGTGTACCTAAGTTGGTCTTTTGTCCATCAGGATTTACCAAAGTTAATTGATAAACAGCATTTTTATCTTGCTGGATTATGCCATTTTGCAAGAAGCCAGCAAACCCAGTTAACCAAGCTTTTTCACCTGGTTGATATAACTGTCTATCTGAAAAAATTACTCCGCGTGATTCTGGCTTACTATCTTGCCAACCTGCATCAATACCGTAGCCATAAACACCGCTATACTCTTCGGTTCTAGCAAATGCCCAATCTTGGTTTTCACGGGCAATTACTAATAATTGTGGTGATTTACTAGAACTTTCATTTCCAGAATAACATTGCTGTAATCCTTCACGAACAATTCTAAAAATCCCATTTTCATCAGTTTTACCTGTTGTACAAGGTACTGGTTCGGGGCGAGATTTTGCTTGTAATTTTGATTGATAAATTTCCACAGTAGCTGCTGTAACTGGCGAACCATCTGTCAAATGATTGACACGAATTAAGCCTGATTCAGGAAACCACTGAGTAAATACGCCCAAATTCGTTAATTCAACCATTCCATAAGTCGTAGGTTCTCGCCACAGTTCCTTACCGTTCTCCTGATATTTATTAGTACGGGCTTGTACTCCATAAGCTAACATTCCCGTAGCTGCACTTATTTTTTCCCGCAGAGGAACAGCAATATCAACTGATTGATTTTTCTTACCCGATACCTGAAAGCTTTGCCAATTAGAAGGTTGGGGTAATAAATCATTACTATTATTAAAATAAACTAAATCTGTCGGTTTAATTGCTCGATAAGCTGCTTTATATTTAGATTCTGGCAGATTTCCAGTACTAATATTTAGCTGCAAATTTTTATCTGTGGGAAAAATATTTAAATCTGATGGTACCCAGATATCACCGGCTAAATCTCCAGTATCATATTTAAGTGTGACAGGTTTACCCAAAGTCTGTCCAAACTTATCTTTGAGATTTCCACCGATAGTAATTGTATAAGTTTTGGCAGGTTCTAGCGCATAAGGATTGATGCCGACAATTTTATCTTCATCATTTATTTGGATGATTCTCGAAATATCTTTCGGTGCTGGATTAATGGTAATACTTTCTTTAGCTGAATCTGGCAGTAAGACGTTATTAAATTCTAGCTGGGGGCTGCCTTTAATAAATCTCCCAAATGTTCCCCCTGAATCTGGCTGTCCGTAAAAGTTAATTTTCTGGAATGCTAAAGGCGAATAAGTTGCTAACTTACTGACAAATTCTTTCTCTGTAGCGAGATTGCCATAAGCAGGACGTATTCCGGGAGAAAAGACTAGGCGATAAGGGGTTGCCTTTTCGAGATTTTGCTGGGGAATGAGATTATAAAACCAGTTGCGTGCTGAAGGGTCTAATTTTTCTAAAGGGTCTTCATTTTCTTTTACTGGTTTTTCTTCTTTGTCTAATTCAACTTTAAAACCTATACCTTGATTTTTACTTTCAGGAATTAACTGTAAATGCTCTTGCACAGAAGCTAAATTTAATTCTACATTGGAAGTAAAGTGTAGCTTTTCTTGTAAATCAATTGGTTCGATATCAGCCTTCTCAATGGGATTGACACCGGGTAAATTAGTCAGGTTAATAGATTCAGTGTTGAAAGTCCAAGGTAAATCTTTGTCTAGTCGATGGTTTTTTAAGTCGGCTAAACCTGCTTTGAGAGTAACTTGAAATCTTGTCGCTATTGGCAATGCTTTTTCAGCTTGAAAACCTACCATGCGCGGTGTCAAAAAGCGAAATTGACCGGGTAAAGGCGGCCAAAGTGCAAATTTTTCTAATAGTTTCTGTTGTTCTGGACTGTCGAGACTTTCAACTGGGATTAAAGCTTCTTTAAAACGGATGCGGATTTGGTTGAGAGGCTTTGCATCGCCGATGGGACTTATTTGTTCAATCCAGTCTGGTAATTTTGGTGGTGTGAGTGGGGATACTGCTGGGAGTTGTTCTTTATTTGAGTTGATACCAAAAAAATTACACCCTGTCATCGTTAGCATGAATGTAAAGAGAAGAATAAACTGTATTCTTCTTTTCTGGCGTGAGGAATGGGTAATTTTTTTTAACGAACCGCCAAGTACGCCAAGGACGCTAAGGAAGAGATAGAGAATTTTATGGTGGAAACTGCGTAAAAATTTGATAATCATATTTTTTAGGAATTCAAAATAAAAAATTCATAAATTATAGCTAACAAAAGTTGGCATTTACTCATTGATTTGGTAATACCAAGACTAATAAAGGATGCCAGATGACTATTTTTTACCCAGACTTTGGATTTAACTATGTTTATTTACATAGATAACCAATACCCTGTGATTGTTCCGAAAAATCACTACAATTCTTAACTATTAATAAGTATTTGAGTTCTGCAAATATTAATTTACATCTGCTAAGTGATTTCAAATAAATTATTAAGTATTTGACATATTTACTGATATAGATGTAATCGCTGCGTCAAAATTAAGGTAGGTTTTCTTGGGCAGGGATTCCCTGATGAAACTAATTTTACGATCGCTACTCCAATTTAAGCACGGTAGCAAATTTATCCTCGCTGTGCTGGTAATCTGCCTAATTATACGCTTACTACCTTATTTTGCACCCGTTAGGGCTACAGATATTGCCCAAAATCAGTTGGCAATGCAATTTAGCGATCGCAATGGTTTACCATTAGGAACATTGCTCACCCGTGACCAAGAACATACATCAGTAGTCTCGCTAAATCAAGTTTCGCCGCAGTTTATCCATGCCATTTTAGCCGCCGAAGATGGCAGCTTTTACCATCATGGGGCGTTGGATATGAAAGCTGTTATCCGCGCCGGCAAAGAAGCCATCCATGCCAAACGAATTGTTTCCGGCGCTTCTACTATTACTATGCAGTTGGCGCGGATGTTAGATCCTGTGCCCCGCAGCTTCTCTGGTAAACTGAGTGAGATTTGGCTATCTTGGCGGTTAGCAGCAGGGATGAATAAAGATGAAATTCTCTCTGCATATATTAATCGGCTGCCGATGGGTGGGAATATATATGGTGTGGAAGCAGCCGCGCAGACTTATTTTTCCATACCAGCTAGTGAGTTAAATCTTGCCCAAGCTAGTTTGTTGGCTGCTATTCCCAATAATCCCACATACTTTAATCCTTATGAACATTGGGAACGGTTAAAGCAGCGACAAAAATACGTCCTTAATCGGATGGTACAGGAAGGGTATCTAAATGAGGCGATGCCTACGGCGGCAAGCTACGCAGCCCGAACACAAACCGAAAAAGTTGTGTTTCAGTACCGCCCACAGGGAATTATCGCCGCACCCCACTTTTTATTTTGGTTAGCTAATCAGTTTGATAAGGGGCAAACAGAAGAAAATTCCCCCATCCGCACGACTATAAATCGCCCTTTACAGCAGTTTGTCGAAGCACAGGTACAACAGGTGATTTCTTCCCTAGCCCCCAACAATGTCCATGATGCAGCTACGTTGGTGATTGATAACCACACTGGTGAAGTTTTGGCTTATGTCGGTTCACCTGATTACTTTAATGAGACAAAATTAGGACGCAATGATGGAGTGCAAGCACTACGTCAACCAGGTTCTACCCTCAAGCCTTTTGTTTATGAATTAGCTTTAGAAAAAGGTTTAATTCGCCCAAATACCATTTTGGCAGATGTCCCCGCCCGTTATGCAATTCCCGGCGCGAAACTTTACAGCCCAACCGATTACACCGAAAAGTTTCTTGGCCCTGTGCGAGTGCGAATCGCCTTAGCAAATTCGTTGAATGTACCCGCAGTGAGGGTTTTAGAAAAAGTAGGTGTGGAAACTTTCTTAGAACGACTGCATCAACTAGGATTTGAACACCTCAATCAAACCCCAGAACATTACGGTTTAGGTTTGACTCTCGGTAGCGGCGAAGTCAGTTTATGGGAATTAGCCCATGCCTATCTAACTCTAGCACGATTTGGAGATGCTACCCCATTAGTCAGCACATTTTCCAATTCCCCACTCCCTACAGACGCGATGAATCGCGTCTCTACAAACTCCCCACTCCCGAATCACACAATATGGCAATTAATTACTAACATCCTCAGTGATAATCACGCTCGTGCAACAGCCTTTGGTGTAGACTCAGTATTAAATTTACCTTTTCCTGTTGCTGTTAAAACTGGCACTTCTTCCAATTTTCGTGATACTTGGACAGTTGGCTTCACTACCGATTACACCGTCGCTACTTGGGTAGGCAATTTCAACGGCGAACCGATGCGACAAGTTTCAGGCGTCACAGGGGCTGCACCTTTGTGGAATCGGATTATGCTACACCTGCACGAACATCAAGAACCAGCAGCTTTTCCGCCTCCAGAAGGTTTAATGCAATTACCTGTTTGTGCAATTTCGGGGTTACGACCAACACCAGATTGTACCTCAGTGGTACAAGAATATTTCTATCCAGAAGATAAAATTGCCTACGAAGGCGAAAACAAGTTCAATTTACCACCAGAGTATGATGAGTGGTTGGCAAAACAACAGCAATCGAGTTTTGTTTCTCATAATTTGAGAATTTTATCTCCGCATAATGGCGATTTATTCTTAGTGTATCCTAGTGAAGAAGCGAAGCAAAAACTCGAATTTAAGCTAGCGGGAAATAAATCTACGCTGGTAGAGTGGCGCTTAAATGGGGAAAAGTTAGATACAAATTCAGCTAATTCTTTATTTTGGAATTTACATCCTGGTAAGTGGACTTTGGAAGCCAAAAGCGGGGAAATGACCGACAAGGTAAGTTTTCAGGTGGAGTTAGCTAGTATTAAACCCACACGCCGAGGATTTTCTATTAGTAATTCTCAGGTAAAGGGGAATCACCCATAATTAAGTAGCAAGGAAATTAAAGCTTGCTAATGCTAAATTTGTGTTGGAAATGCAGTATTATAGGGTATTGATTAAAAAAGGCAGGGGTTAGCTGCCTAGTTCCGTTAATCAGTTTGATGAGTAAACTATTGCACATCCTATTGACAAAGACATTGCAATATTATGTCAAAGGTGTGACCACAAATAATTAATCTATTATATAGACTCCGGTGGTAATGTAAGGTCGGTTACAGGTGTAGACTTCTTTCCCAGAACTACGCTAAAGCTAGGCACAGTTGATATATTTACTTACAGCGTCTGATTGATAGGAATCTCAATCACAAATTCTGTACCTTCACCAGGTGCAGAAATACACTTAATTTTCCCTTTATGTTTTTCCACTATAATCTGGTAACTAATAGATAATCCTAAGCCAGTACCTTTACCTATAGGTTTAGTAGTAAAGAAAGGGTCAAATAATCTAGTTTGAGCTTCCTTAGTTATTCCTGAACCATTATCTTTAATACTAATAATTATGTATTCTTTATTTTTAACTTGAGTATGGATAATAATAGAACTAAGCTGTTTTTCAATCTCTCCTTTTAAACACTCTGTTTCCCGTTGATATAAAGCATCAATAGCGTTACTTAAGATATTCATAAATACCTGATTTAATCCTCCCGCATAACATTCAACAAGAGGCAAATTACCATAATCTTTGATAATTGTAATTTCCTGCTGGTTATGATTTTCTTTGAGACGATACTGTAAAATTAATAGGGTACTATTAATTCCTTCATGAATATCAACAAATTTCATTTCTGCTTCATCAAGACGCGAGAAGTTACGCAAAGTTAGTACAATTTCGCGAATACGTTCAGTACCAATTGCCATTGATGATAATATTCTCGGCATATCATCAATAATAAACTCTAAATCTATCTCATCAAGTAGAGTAGTTATTTCTGGGCTATAACTATAACATTGTTGCTGATACAGGGTAATTAAAGTTAGTAATTGTTGACTATATTCTCTAAGGTGGAGTAGGTTGCCATAAATGAAATTAACTGGATTATTGATTTCATGAGCAACACCCGCAACTAACTGACCTAATGAAGACATTTTCTCGGTTTGAACAAGTTGTACTTGAGTGTGTTGCAATTCTTTGAGTGTCTGTTTTAGTTGAAAATTTTTGTATTTTAATTTTACTGTTCTCTCTGCAACTTGTATTTCCAATCTAGAATTAGTTTCTTCTAAGGCGGCTTGAGCAATTTTTTTATCTTTTAAGTATTGCTGCAATAAATGCAATACTAACAGCCATGCTGGAATCAGCATTACTAAACTTATAATAGATTCTAAAATTGCCCAAAAAATTCTTTGATAATATTCATCAATTTTCTGCTGTAACTGAAGTGAAATGTTACGCTTTCTTTGGGCAACACCATTAGCATAAATGCGTTTATTATTTTCATATTCGCTGCTAAAAAGCAGTAGCTTTGCTTCGTCTTTTTGATTTTTATTAACTAAATTAAAAGATTGATATTCCATTGCAACCAAGCGCTGATTAGCAGTATCAATTATTTTGGCATCCTCATTTTTATATGCTTTAGGAGCAAGTTTAATAGATTCTTTAATAGCAATATCTAGCTTAGGTTCAAATTGGCGATACCGTTGTTCCCAAATAAAGTTACCTGTGGCAGCATTCATCCGGGCTGACATCGTTAATACTTCATCAAGATAAGTAATTTCATCACTCAGTATTTGTAGCTTAAATTCATATTTAACAATATTATTAAAGCTATGGTAGGCTTGCCAGTTGAGCCAAATTTGAGGAATAAATAAGAGCAATGTCAGCAGTACTGTTACAGTTACAAGTTGAGAAGAAACAAATCTCAGTTTATAAGGTAGGTGCATTCTCATACTATTTTTTTAGATGCATTTTAATTAGTACTAACCCCATTTAATACTCTCGCATCAATTTCGTTTCATCAGTATTTATACCGAAAAAGTTTCTTAAGTATCTGATATTTTCATTTTGATACATTTTAAAATCAATCTCATTTATTTGTTTAATTTTAATCTTTCTGCCATAGATAAATCCTAAGTTAAAATTCATGAAGTCTAACTTTGAAAATTTATAAGGAGCTGGATATATAAATTTAGCAAAAAATTTATATATGAATAAATGTAGTTGATTGGTTTTTAAGTCATTACCCATTGTAAATCCTATTACAAAGGCTTCATCTTGAGGAGAAATTCCTCTACTTAAAAGTATGTGAATATAATCATGGTGGCGCAGACTAATTTTTCCAGGTAACGCCAATAGGCTCTTAGGGTTCTCTAGTAACCAAATTACAAAAGGAATTTTCGGGTCATCATATAAACTAAATACTATTGAATGTGCTTTTTTTAAATTAACTTGAGCTATATCCAGTTGAAAAGCTTCATCTAAATCAAAAGCCATATATGTATTTATAATCAAACAACTAACTTATTAATATTTGGTTTTCTCCTAATTTGTCTATACTTAAGAACAAAGTTGTTTGTATTTTTACAATTAAGTATAATAAAACAATTTTACATAAAATTGCAGTATGTATGATCACTGAGGTTTAGACTAAGGGCAAAAGCATCTAAATGAATAATCATCGACTGATACAGATTGCTGCAACTCTGCTGTAAAAAAAGGATGTTGCCGCAATAGCTTTATCATGGTTTAGTTGATGGGCTGTTTACCAAAGTCCTGAATTCGGTAAATTATGTTGTCCATATTGGGCAACGATCGAGGTGCTAGAAAGTGTCACACTAAATATTAAGTTTATAGAAAAGCCGCAAACTCAAACTATGACTCAGCAACCAACTGATTTAGACAAGAAAACTGTATTTGGGCATCTGTGGGAGATTACAAAAGAACTCCGTCAAAAACTAGAGGCTCGTTTTCAGTTATATCTAGACCCTTCTGTAGAAAATTTAAAGACAACTGACCAATGCCCAATGCCTCATGACTAATTTAGAATCCTATCGCGCTTTAGCATTGCAAGTTACCTGTCATGCAGTCAACCAAACAAGCGATACCTCTGGTGGGCTACGTCTACGCCACGAAGCGCGATCGCTCATGCTAAACTCGATCAACCGTCTAGCTCAACAAATTGCTGCCAGTATCGCCTTCATTGGCTTTGATTGTCGTTTAATTGTCCTACCAGAATATTTCCTGACAGGTTTTCCGATGGGAGATACTTTAGCAGGTTGGGCAGAAAAAGCCTGTATAGAAATGGCTGGTGCTGAGTATGAAGCACTTGGTAAAATTGCTCAAAAGCACAAAATCTTTTTAGCTGGGAATGCCTACGAAGTCGATCCTAACTTTCCCGGATTGTACTTCCAAACCTGCTTTATTCTTGACCCCTCCGGCTCAATCGTCTTGCGATATCGGCGGCTGAATTCCTTATTTGCTCCTACTCCCCATGATGTTTGGGATAAATATCTCGACTGCTATGGTTTAGAAGGAGTTTTCCCCGTTGCTAAAACTGCGATCGGTAATTTGGCCGCTTTAGCATCAGAAGAAATTTTGTATCCAGAAGTGGCGCGGTGTTTGGCGATGCGAGGCGCAGAGGTTTTTGTCCATTCCACCTCGGAAGTATATAACAAAAACCTCACCCCTAAAGATGCAGCAAAAATCACTCGCGCTGTTGAAAATATGGCTTATGTCGTTTCTGCTAATACCGCAGGTATCGCTAATATTGCTATCCCTATAGCTTCGGCTGACGGTGGCTCTAAAATCATCGATCATCGGGGAATCATTTTAGCAGAAACAGGTGCAGGTGAGAGCATGGCAGCATTTGCCGAGATTGATTTAGGAGCATTACGCCGCGATCGCCGCCGACCAGGGTTAAATAATTTACTTTCCCGCCAACGCTTTGAACTATACGCCGAAAGTTATCACCAATCACACTTTTACCCAGCTAATACTATGCTGGAAGGAGAAGTAGACCGCAAACACTTCCTCCAAACCCAGCAAGCCACTATTGAGCGGTTAGCAAAACTGGGGATAATTTGAATTTGGGAATTGGGCATTGGGCATTGGGCATTGGAATACAAAGATAATAACTCCTAACTCCTAACTCTTAACTCCTAACTCTTAACTCCTAACTCCTAACTCCTAACTCCTAACTCTTTCCCCATGACAAAACCAATAGAAGTCCGCAATCCCCGAACTGGTAAATTTGACTACGTAATTATCCCGCCGCCTCCAAGGTTGCTGGCACAGCAATGTAAGCGATCGCGCCGGGCGCAAGTTAGCTGGCAAAAACTGGGTTTAGAGGGAAGAATAGAAGCTTTACAGCAGTGGAAGGAAGCGATATTATCTGGGCGCGATCGCTTAACGGAAGCTTTGGTAAATGATACGGGAAGATTATCAATCTCAGTATTAGAAATAGACTCTTTCCTCTCTAGTATCGATCGCTGGTGTAAGTTAGCGCCAGAATTGCTACAAGACTCTGCAAAAAATACAGCAATTCCCTTTATCGCCTTACAACAAAGCTCTGTTCCTTACCCTCTAGTTGGGATAATTAGCCCGTGGAATTTTCCTCTATTGCTGTCAACCATTGATACCATTCCGGCATTGCTGGCGGGTTGTGCTGTTATTGT